>NZ_JEMO01000004.1:0-217087 GCF_000582475.1 Nesterenkonia sp. AN1 | reverse complement strand
CCCGGAATCACCGTGGTCTGGGGTGCGCCGGGCAGTCCCGGTCGCAGCACGGTGGCGGTCAACCTCGCCGCCGAGCTGGTGCTGCAGGGCGCCTCGGTGCTGCTGATCGACGCCGACACCTTCGCCGCCTCGCTGGTGGCGCAGCTGGGACTCATGGAGGAGACCGCCGGGCTGGCGAGGGTCTGCCGCGCCGCTGACCTGGGCCGGCTGGACACGGCCGCGCTTGACGCCGCAACCCTCTCCGTACAGATCAGCGGTGCCCGGCTGGGACTGCTCTCCGGGCTGCCGCGGGCGCAGCGCTGGCCGGAGCTGCGGGAGCGCAGCCTCATCGCGGTGCTGGAGCTGGTCCGCAGCCACTATGACCACGTGATCATCGACGTCGCCGCCCCGGTCGAGGAGGACGAGGAGCTCAGCTTCGACACCGCTGCGCCGCAGCGCAACGCCGCCACGCTGACCTGTCTTCGAGCGGCTGATCGGCTCCTCGTCGTCGGAGCCGCCGATCCGGTGAGCTTTCCGCGACTGGTCAAGGCGGTGGAGGCCCTGGAGCTCGCCCTCGAAGACGCGCCACTGGCAGCGCCGGAGGTGATCATCAACAAGGTGCGCAGCGAGGTGATCGGGCGCTCGCCGCGGGATCAGCTCAGCCAGACCTGGCTCCGGCTCGGCCCCTCCGCCCAGATCCAGGCATTCCTGCCCTGGGATCCGGTCGGCTGCGACGCCGGGCTGCTGGCCGGGCAGGTCCTGGCCGAGGCCGCCCCGAACTCCGCGCTGCGGCGCAGCATCGCCCGGCTGGCCGGCGTCGATCTCTCGGTGCGCCGCCGCGGCCTGCGCGCACGGGGCAGAAGGTAGGCTGAGCGGCACAGGCAACGCGCCGCCTCCGACCTCCGGGGTCGAGGACCACGCGTGCTGAAGAACCTGCAGAAAGAGTGAGAGCACACATGCCCGCCGAGACAATTCTTTGGACCAGCAACGACGCCGATCTTGAGACATTGACCGATGCGTATTTCGCCCATATCGCCAGCGAGGATCGCCACCAGGTCAGCGCAGACCGCCAGCAGCAGCGGGTGCGCGAGCACCTGCACCTCGCCGAGACCCGGACCGACTCCTCCCCGGTGATCCAGGTGGTCCAGGTCGGGGCTCAGAGCCTGGTCCAGGTCGTCACCGATGACATGCCGTACCTGGTGGACTCGGTCACCGCCGAGGTGACCCGCCATGGCCACGGCATCTCCCTGGTGGTGCACCCGATCCTGCTGAGCAGCCGCAGCACCGACACCGGCCATCTGGTCTCGGTGAAGTCCCTGCCCTCGGAGCACCGCGGCGTCTCCTCGGGGGACACCCAGACGCTGCCCAACCTCGCCGCCGTCTTCGACGAGCAGCACCTGGTCAAGATCGAATCCTGGATCACCATCGAGCTGGACCGGGTGATCCCGGAGCAGGACGCACAGACCCTGGTCGCGGGACTCCACAAGATCCTGCTCGACGTCAAGGCCAGCCACCGGGACCAGGACCGGATGATCGCCCAGGTCAAGGCCGCCGGCAGTATGCTGCGCGAGGCCAGCGACCTGCCCGAGTCCCGGGAGTCAGCCGACCTGCTGCAGTGGATGGGTTCCGGGAACTTCCTGTTCCTGGGCTACCGCGAGTACCAGCTCGCCGACTACCCCGACGGATCCGTCCACCTCGACCCGCTGACCGGGACCGGGCTGGGGATCCTGGCGGACCAGAACGGCAAGCCGATCACCCGACGCTCCACCGAGCTCTCCGCGGCCGGTCGGCAGCGCGCCGGGCAGCGCCGGGCCCTGGTGATCACCAAGGCCAACTCGCGCTCCACCGTGCGCCGCCGCACCTACATGGACTATGTGGCGATCAAGACCTTCCACTCGGACGGCACCGTCAAGGGTGAGCGCCGATTTATCGGGCTCTTCAGCGAGCGAGCCTACAGCGAGTCGATCGTGAACATCCCGCTGCTGCGCTCCCGGGCCGAGCAGCTGCTGCGCCGCTCCGGCTTCGCCCCGGACTCGCATTCCGGCAACGACCTGATGCAGATCCTCGAGACCTATCCGCGCAACGAGCTGCTGCAGATGGAGATCGACGAGATCGAGCAGGCCACCTGGCAGATCATGCAGCTTCAGGAACGACGCCGGGTCAAGCTGTTCCTGCGCCGGGACCACTACGGACGGTTCATGACCGCCCTGGTCTACCTGCCCAGGGACCGCTACAACACCGCGGTGCGCCGGCGCATCGAACAGGAGCTGCTGGACTACATCGCGGCGGATTCCATCGACTTCAACGTCCGGCTCACCGACTCGGTGCTGGCTCGGGTGTTCTTCCGGCTTCGGCTCGCCGACGACGCCGCCGAGCCGACCGGCACCCAGCAGGAGCTGGAACAGCGCCTGACCCGGGCGGTGCGCTCCTGGTCCGAAGGCATCGCAGCCGAGGCGGGGGACCGCTACTCCTCCTCCCACGCCAGCGCCGTCGCGGCCCGCTGGGGCGAGGCGTTCCCGGATGACTACCGGGTGCTCTACGAGGTCCCTGACGCACTCGCCGACGCCGCCCAGTTCGAGGCGCTGGAGGCGGCCGCCGCGCAGGGCCAGGCGGTGCCCCGGATGAGCTTCTACCGCACCGGGGACAACGGCGTGGCGGACATGCGGCTGAAGCTCTACCTCACCGAGCCCAAGACGCTCACCGACACCCTGCCGGTCATCGACGACTTCGGACTCGAGGTCCTCGACGAGCGGTCCTACACCCTGCAGTGCCCCGACGGAGCCACCTTCCACCTCTACGACCTGGGCCTGTTCTACCCCGAATCGGTGGACGCCGACGCCACCATCGGGCTGCTCCAGGAGGCCTACCAGCAGGTCCTGATCGGCCGGGCCGAATCGGACATCTTCTCCCAGCTGGTGCTGCGGCTGAGCCTGAGCATCCGCAGCGTGACCGTGCTGCGCGCCTATGCGAAGTACTACCGCCAGCTCGGCAGCACCAACTCCTACAGCTTCGTGGCGGAGTCGCTGCTGGCCAACCCCGAGATGGCCACCGCCCTGGTGGACTACTTCGAGGCCCGCTTCGACCCCGACCTCGACGGTGACCGGGACCAGCTCAGCGCCGCGGCGCGCGAGCGGGTCACCGAAGCGCTGGAGCAGGTCCGCACGCTGGACGCGGACCGGGTGCTCAGCGCCCTGCTGAACCTGATCGACTCCACGCAGCGCACCAACCTCTACCAGGACCGCGACTGGCTCTCGCTGAAGCTGACCCCGGCAACCATCGACGCGGCACCCGCGCCCCGCCCGGCCCACGAGATCTGGGTCTACTCGCCCCTGGTGGAAGGGGTGCACCTGCGCTTCGCCAAGGTCGCGCGCGGCGGGCTGCGCTGGTCTGACCGGCGCGAGGACTTCCGCACCGAGGTCCTGGGACTGGTCAAGGCGCAGATGGCGAAGAACGCGGTGATCGTCCCCTCGGGCGCCAAGGGAGGCTTCTTCCCCAAGCAGCTTCCCGATCCGGCCGCCGACCGCGCGGCGTGGGCGCAGGCCGGCCAGGATGCCTACAAGATCTTCATCCGGGCGCTGCTGGACATCACCGACAACCAGAGTGAACGTGACGGACAGATGGTCATCACCCATCCCGAGCGGGTCGTGCGCCACGACGGGGACGACGCCTACCTCGTGGTCGCCGCCGATAAGGGCACCGCCACGTTCTCCGACACCGCGAACGCGATCAGCAAGGAATACGGGCATTGGCTCGGTGACGCCTTCGCCTCCGGCGGGTCGGTGGGCTATGACCACAAGGCCATGGGCATCACCGCCCGGGGTGCCTGGGAATCGGTCAAGTCGCACTTCTCCGAGCTCGGCCTGGACACCCAGCGCGAGGGCTTCACCGTCATGGGCATCGGGGACATGGGCGGCGACGTCTTCGGCAACGGGATGCTGCTCTCCGAGCACATCCAACTGGTCGCGGCGTTCAACCACCTGCACATCTTCATCGACCCGGACCCCGACGCCGCGGCCAGCTTCGCCGAACGACAGCGGCTCTTCACCGCCCAGCGCTCCGGCTGGAGCGAGTACAACCTGGACCTGATCTCTGCCGGCGGCGGGGTCTTCTCCCGCACCGCGAAGACCATCGAGGTCACCGAGCAGATGCGCCGCCGCTTCGACCTTCCCGAGGCGCAGCAGCGGCTCACACCCCCGGAGCTGATCAACGCGCTGCTGAAGGCGCCGGTGGACCTGATCTACAACGGTGGCATCGGCACCTACGTGAAGGCCTCCACCGAGACCCACGAGCAGGTCGGGGATCGCGCGAACAACGCCATCAGGGTCGACGGCGAGGCGCTGCGCGCCCGTGTGGTCGGCGAGGGCGGCAACCTCGGACTCACCCAGGCCGGCCGGATCGAGGCAGCCCAGACCGGGGTGCTGCTGAACACCGACGCAATCGACAACTCCGCCGGAGTGGACTGCTCCGACCACGAGGTCAACATCAAGATCCTGATCGACCAGCTGGTGGAATCGGGTCATCTCGACGTCGACGAGCGCAGCGATCTCCTCAGCTCGATGACCGAGGATGTGGCCGCGCTGGTGCTGGAGACCAACCGGGACCAGAACGTGCTGCTGATGACCGACCGGCATCGGGTGGGCGAGTGGTCGCCCAGCTTCCAGCGGCTGATCAGCTGGCTGGAAGACACCGTGGGGCTGGACCGGGAGCTCGAGGTGCTGCCCACCGATGGGGTCTTCGAGGAACGCGCCGCGAATAAGCAGCGGATCCTCACCTCGCCGGAACTCTCGGTGCTCGCCGCCTATGCGAAGATCCAGCTCAAGGCGGCCCTCGTGGAGAACTCGGTGCCTGATGACGACTGGTTCGGGGTCACGCTCCAGCAGTACTTCCCGGCACCGCTGCGCGAGCGGTTCTCCGATCAGCTCGCCCGTCACCCGCTGCACCGCGAGATCATCGCCAACGTGGTCGCCAACGACGTGATCAACGTCGGCGGGGCGGCCTTCGTGTTCCGTGCCATCGAGGAGACCTTCGCCGCCGAGGAACAGGTGGTCCGGTCCTTCGTGGCGGTGCGCGAGCTCTTCGCCCTGGAAGACTTCGACGCCGCCATGCGTGAACTGCCGGTCGGCTTCGACCGGGACGCCTGGGCCAACACCTACCGGGACATGCGCCGGCTGTTGGATCGCGCGGTGCGCTGGTTCATCAACCATGTCAGCCGCGGCACCTCGGTCCGCGAGGACGTCGCGACCTACGCAGAACATATCGCCCCGCTCTACGGCGATCTCTCCAGCTACCTGCGCGGGGAGGACCGCGAACGGGTCGAACGGCTCCACGAGGAGGCGTTGGAGGCGGGCATGCCGGCCCAGCTGGCGACCTGGGTCTCGCAGCTCTTCGAGGCGTTCTCGCTGCTCGACATCGCCACCCTGGCTCGGGACCTCGAGCTGGACTCCCGCGAGGTCGCCGGGGTCTACTATGCGGTCTACGCCGACTTCAGCGCAGACTCGCTGCTGAACCGGATCACCAACCTGCCTCGTGAGGACAAATGGCAGGCTCTGGCCCGCGGCGCCCAGCGCGACGAGCTCTACGGCGCGATGGCCGACATCGCCGGGACGGTGCTGCGCACCACCTCCGCCGAGACCGCGCCCGAGCAGCGGCTCGAGGAGTGGAAGCAGGCCAACGGGGCCAAGCTGGCGCGAGCGAGAAGCTCGTCGCCGAGGTGGACGCGCTCGCCGATGACAACATCGCCTCGCTGACCGTGCTGCTGCGGCACCTGCGCGGGCTGGTGGACTCGTGAGCCGACGTCGTTGCCTGGTCACCAGCGTGTCCAGCACCACCGCCTGCACCGAGGAGCCCTGAGATGGCCGTCTTCCAGGATCCGCTCATCGGGCACCGCCACCTCTCCAAGGATGACGTCGAGTGGCTGCACGCCCTGGTGGGGGACTGGCAGCTGCTCTCGGACCTGGCGTTCTCCGACGTGGTGCTGTGGTTCCCCCACACCGAGGAGGGGTTCCTCTCCCCGGAGGAGAGGTCCTTCATCGCGCTCGCGCAGGCTCGCCCCTCGACCACGCAGACCCTGATCCACCGGGACGTGGTCGGGGACCGGATCCGGGCGGATCTCAAACCGATGGTGGAGCGGGCCTGGACCTCCCAGGTGGAGACCAACTCCTCGGACCAGGGCCAGCCTTCCCCGGCGCGGATGCGGGTCCAGGCCATCCCGCTGATCCACCGCGGCCGCACGGTCGGGGTGATCACGCTGCATTTCGCTGTGGCCGCAATGCGCAGCCCCTCCCGGCTGGAGCTGACCTACCGGCGCTGCGCCGAGGATCTGCTGGTCATGGTGGCCGAGGGCCGCTGGCCCGACGCGAGCCAGGAGTTCACCGGCTACGGCGGAGCCCCTCGGGTGGGCGACGGGCTGCTGCGCCTGGATACCGAGGGCCGGATCACCTTCGCCTCGCCCAATGCGGTCTCGGCGCTGCTGCGCCTGGGCGTCTCGGACACTCTGGAGGGACGCTCGCTGGCCGGCATCGGGTCCGAGCTGCAGCGCGCCACCGGGGTGGCGGTGGATGAGTCTCAGCCGATGATGCTCACCGGGCGACGTGCGATGCGGGCCGAGCTGGAGGCCCACGGCGCCGCGGTGACGCTGCGCTCGATCCCGCTCTACCGCGCCTCCCGCAGCGGAGCTGGCGCGAGCTCCGCGGGGACTGCTGTGGCGCCTGTGCCGCCGACCTCGAGCCGCGGCGCCCGCGAGGCCCGCGGCGGAGAGCGCTTCGCCGCGCTGGTGCTCTGCCGCGATGTGACCGAGCTGCGACGCCGGGACAAGCAGCTGATGAGCAAGGACGCCACGATCAAGGAGATCCATCATCGGGTGAAGAACAACCTGCAGACCGTCTCGGCGCTGCTGCGGATGCAGTCGCGTCGGATGGACTCCCAGGAGGGCCGGGAGGGTCTGCGCCGAGCGATGCGCCGGGTGGAGACCATCGCGATGGTCCATGACTCGCTGTCCAAGGGACTGGAAGAGACGGTGGACGTCGATGAGCTGATGCGCCGCCAGCTGCACCTGGCCGCAGAGATGGCGCAGTCGGACCGGCAGGTGATCACCGCGCTGGAGGGCAGCTTCGGGCAGCTTCCCCCCGAGATGGTCACCCCGCTGGCGCTGGTGATCACCGAGATCGTCGCCAACGCGGTGGAGCACGGCTTCGGCCCGGATCCCGCGCGTCGGGAGCTGCATGTGAGCATGAGCGTGCAGCGTCATTCCGACGCCGCCGGACGTCAGCGCCTGGAGCTGGAGCTCACCGACGACGGGGTGGGGCTGCCGGAGCACGAATGGGAACCTGGGCTGGGGCTGCAGATCGTGCGCACCCTGGTTCGAGGAGAGCTCTCCGGCTCCATCGAGTGGGAGACCGCGAGCGATCCTGCCTCGGAGGCTGGCGCCGTCGCGGAGCCGGGCACAGAAACGGCGAGGACGGGGACACGGGTGAAGCTCCGTGCGCCGATCCTCGCCGCGTCGATGAAAACTGGAGGGTGAGGCCTCAGGAGGCGCGGCGAGCGCGTGCGGCCCGACGCTTGAGCGCCCGGCGCTCGTCCTCGCTCATCCCGCCCCAGACGCCTGAGTCCTGACCGGTCTCCAGCGCCCACTGCAGGCAGGTGTCCATCACAGGACACCTCCGGCAGACGCTCTTGGCCTCTTCGATCTGAAGCAGGGCCGGTCCGGTGTTGCCGACGGGGAAGAAAAGCTCAGGGTCCTTGTCCAGGCAGGCTGCTCGGCTGCGCCAATCCATGGGATCACTACTCCTAGGGCGCCACGTGGGCGCCGATGTTCGGGTCATTGGGCATTCAGCGGCGATTCCTCGACCGAGCCTCATGATGAGCTGCTCGTGAATGAGTCTCCAGGGAGTCACATCCGCTTCCAGGCGACAGAATGTGCCACGGTCCAGCTGTTCCGCAGTGCCTGGACGGATGTACATCTCCAGACCTCGGGTGAGGTGTTCTGCCATCCCGAATAAGTACGCCATCAACGTTGGCATGTTAACGGCTGGCAGACAAGACTTTGCGCGACTGAAATGACTCCGAAACAGTGTGTACTTTGTCACAGAATTCTCAGACTTCAGCGAACCCCCAGGTCAGGCGATTGAACCCCAGAATTCGCTCCGAGAGAGGGCCGAGGGACTCAGCCGGGTCGGTCGAGTGGTTCAATGGGGAGATGTCCTCAGATGACCCCGTCCAGCCGGATTTCAACGCCCCGCGACCCCCGCGGCGCTTCGTCCAGGCGCGGCCCCGACCGCTGGCGGTGTGGCTGATCTTCCTGATCCTCTTCGTCCAGGGCCTCGCGGTGGTCTTCAACGTGATCGCTTCCGCGGTGGCCTCCCCGCCGCAGGTGCTCGACGCCGCCGGTCAGATCGCCCTGGTGGTGCTCTACGTGCTCTTCGGACTGATCCTGGTCGTGCTCGGCTTCAGGATCTTCCTCGGCGCCCAGGGCGCCCGCACCCCGGCGATGGTGCTCCAGCTCTTGATCGTGGTGCTCTCCTTCAGCTTCTTCTCCTCAGGCGCCGTCCCGATCGGTCTGGCATTCCTGGTGCCCGCGGCGGTGGCGCTGGTGCTGCTGTTCATCCGCCCCACGCAGGTCTGGCTGAGCGAGACCGAGCCTCAGGACTGAGCGCGCGCTCCGGTCTGCCGTACCAGCTGCTCCGCGCAGCCCAGATGATGTTCGCGCTGATCCGGGCCGGAGGCTCCGGGCAGCAGTGAGAGCAGCACCGCTGCGGTGCGCGCACCGAGATCGGCCGCCTCGGTCTCGATCAGGCAGCGGGAGTGGAAGCGGCGGGCGAACTCTGGTACCGCGGCGTACCCGTGTGCGTCGAAGCTCGGCAGCACCAGCAGGTGTCCCAGCATGGTGGCGAGGTCATCGGCCCGGTAACCGGGACCGACCGTGTCTGCATCGATGAGTCCGCTCGGACGATGCGCCTCCACGTCCAGGAACAGGTTCGCCGGGTGGAAGTCCCCGTGCGTGGGCACCACCGGCCCGGGCCTCTCGCGCAGGCCGGCGGCGATCCGGATGCGCAGCCGCGCCACCCGGTCCGGATCAGCGCCTGCTGCCAGGGCGGAGGCCGCCAGAGCATCGAGCCGCTGAACCGGCGGCACCCGGGGCGGCATCTCGAGGCTCTCGGGGCGCAGCGTCTCCAGTGCGGAGATCAGCACCTCCGGGTCGGGCGGGACGGTCAGCTGGAGGTCAGCCTGTGCGGCGGGTCGGTAGAGC
Source organism: Nesterenkonia sp. AN1 (assembly GCF_000582475.1). NCBI lineage: Bacteria > Bacillati > Actinomycetota > Actinomycetes > Micrococcales > Micrococcaceae > Nesterenkonia > Nesterenkonia sp. AN1. The sequence continues at coordinate 207,864 of NZ_JEMO01000004.1, read as the reverse complement.
AGACTGGTCAGCGCCAGCCCAGGGGCCTGGTCTATCACCAGGATGCCGTCCCCGGCGTCGGCCACGGCGGGGATCAGCGGAGAACACCCGTGGCGTGCCAGCAGCTGCGCCGTTCGGGATGGCCTGACCACCTTCAGATAGACCACCCGCTGGCCCCGTGCGGAGGCCACCACCGCACGGTAGACGGCGCGGCGCAGCGGACGCAGCACCAGCAGCTGCAGACTCTGCAGCCGGCACGGCTCGCCGAGCAGACGGCTGAGTCGCGATTCCAGCTCGGTGCTGCCCAGAAGCTCGGAGCCCTCGAGACGTTCGGTCTCGCCAGGAAGCTCGGCGCCACCGGCTGCGGGGGAGTGGGTGGGCTGTTCCACCACGAGCAGTCCCGGCAGCTCCGGGTCCACCGGGTGCACCCACAGGTGCACCGTGCCCTGCGAGGAGTCGGCCCGGACCGCCCCCATGAGAGCGCGCTGCTCCGGGGTCAGCGTCACCGTGCTCGCCACCATGGTCAGCTCCGTGGGCGGCGTGTTGTCGTTCGTCGCGGTCAGTTCGATGGTCGCGGTCAGTCCGGTCGGCTCAGCGGCGCCGGTCTGCCTGGGTAGGGGTCCTGGAGGGGACCCCAGGGGTGCGGTGCACTGCACCCGGTACCGGGCTGAGACCTCGGCGCCGGGCCGAGCGTAGACCTGCTCCAGCGCCCAGCCGCTCAGGACGACGCCGGAAGACTCCAGCGCCTGCCGCAGCAGCGTCTCGGCCTCGGGTCCACACAGCACGCCCAGCAGATCACCGCGCGCCTGATGCCCATCCATGCCCTCATCCTCCCGCATCCAGATGAAAGAACTCTCATCGCCCAAGACCTTTGTCGGCGGTCCTTCAGTGAGAAACTGAGGTCCATGACCCACTCGAGCCCGCCCGACGACGCCGGGGCGACCAGCCCGCCCGACGCCTCGAGCCCGCGCCCCCGTTCCCCGCGCGGCTGGCGGCCGGTCCGGGTCAACGTGCGCATGAGGATCCTCACCGCCGTGGTCGGACTCGCGGCGCTCGCGCTCGCCGTCGCAGGCTACACCGCCTTCGCGATCCAGCAGGCGCAGGTCGAGGGTCGGATCGACGCCGAGCTGGCGGCCGATGCCGAGCAGTTCCGGGTGCTGCACGAGGTCGGAGTGGACCCCGGCACCGGCGAGCCCTTCACCTCCCCGGGTCAGCTGGTCCGCACCGCCATGGAGCGGATCATCCCGACCCGCAATGAGGGCATCGTGGGGCTGGTGGACGGGCAGGTGGCCTACACCTCCCCGGTCACTCCGGTGCGGCTGGAGGAGGACCTCGCCCTGCTGCGCGCGCTGGAGCCCCATGCCCTCAGCGACCGTGCCACGGTGGTCACGATCGAGACCGAGACCACCAGCTACCGTGCGGCCATCGTGCCGGTGCAGGGACGCGTCGCAGCGGAGGCGGCAGACCCCGCCGAGGATGAGGCTGCGGACGAGGCAGGTCAGGCGATCACCGAGGTGCCGCAGGTGGGCGCGCTGGTGATGGCCTATGACATCACGGCGGAGAAGCGTGTGTTCGCCGAGGGGTTCCTGATCTACGCCGCCGTGGCCCTGCTCTCCCTGGGTGTCGTGGCGATCGTGGGTGGGGTGATCGCCGGGCGTCTGCTCCACCCGGTGGGTGTGCTGGCCTCCTCGGCCCGGCATATCGGCCGCGAGGACCTCTCCGAGCGGATCCCGGTGACCGGCAAAGACGATCTGGCCGAGATGACCAAGGCGGTCAACGAGATGCTCGACCGGCTCCAGACCTCCTTCCGGGCCCAGGACCAGCTCATCCAAGACGTCAGCCACGAGCTGCGCACCCCGCTGACCATCGTGCGCGGTCACCTCGAGGTCCTCGACGTCGGGGACCAGGAGGATGTGACCTCCACCCGGGCGCTGACCCTCGATGAGCTGAACCGGATGAACCGCGTGATCGATGACCTCACCACGCTGGCACAGTCTGCCCGCCCGGACTTCATCCAGCGCTCGCTGACCGATCTCGGCACGCTCACCGACGAGGTTTACGACAAGGCGCTGGCGCTGGGCCGGAACCGCTGGATCGTGGAGTCCCGCGGCGAGGGCCCCGCCTGGGTCGACCGGGAGCGCCTCACCCAGGCCTGGCTGCAGCTTGCGGCGAACGCGGTGAAGTTCTCCGCCCCCGGCTCGGTGATCGCGCTCGGCTCAGAATTCACGGCAGAGGATATGCGCATCTTCGTCCGGGACCAGGGTCAAGGGATCGCCGAACAGGACCAGGAGCGGATCTTCCTGCGCTTCGGGCGCACCGACCCGTCCAAACCGGGATCCGGACTTGGACTGCCGATCGTGAACGCGATCGCGCAGGCCCACGTCGGACGCGTGGAACTGGACTCGCGCCCGGGGTGGGGGCGTGCTTCACTGTGATCATCCCGCTCACCAGCCCCGCCGCGGACCAGACTGACCCAGACCAGAGCTTCGAGCAGACCCCCGAGGACGACGGCGACACCGCGCCGCTGCCGCACCCCATCGACACCAGGAGTCATGGATGACCCAGATTCTGCTCATCGAGGATGAGGACCGGATCGCGTCCTTCGTGGAGAAGGGCCTGCGCGCGGCCGGCTATGCCGTGCTGCGGGGCGCCACGGCGTCGGAGGGCTTCGAATACGCGATGAACAACTCGGTGGGCCTCGCAGTCCTGGATCTCGGGCTGCCCGACGAGGATGGGCTGCGGCTGCTGGGCCGGCTGCGCGGCCAGGGCTTCGGCGTCCCGGTGATCATCCTGACCGCACGCAGCACCCCGGCGGACACGGTGGCGGGACTTGAATCAGGCGCAGATGACTACATGTCGAAGCCGTTCAGCATCGATGAGCTGCTCGCTCGGATCAGGCTGCGTCTGCGCGGCGGCTCGGCGGAGGAGCCGACCACCCTGAGCGCCGGAGGGCTCATCCTGGATTTGCATGCCCGTCGCATCAGGGCGGGGCAGAAGCATCACGATCTGTCCGCGCGGGAGTTCGCGCTGATGGAGACGTTCATGCGGCACCCCGGCCAGGTGCTCTCCCGGGAGCAGCTGCTGGAACGCGTCTGGGGCTACAGCTTCGATCCTGGGTCGAACCTGGTCGACGTCTACGTCCGGTATCTGCGGGCCAAGATCGGCGCCGGTGCGATCCGGACGGTGCGGGGCGTCGGGTACCGGCTCGAACTCTGAACCGTGCACAGGTCACGTCGCGCGCGATTCCTCCGGCGCAGCACAGCCTCGAAGCGGGTCAGCTGGCCGCGGAGGGGGCCGACCAGCTCTGCGCAGACACCGGGCTGGACCAGGACTGGGCAGAGGCCAGCGGAGCCTGCTGCTGGTAGGTCGAGGGCGGTGCGGGGGCGACCGTGGTGGGTGCAGGAGCCTGCGGCGGCACGTACTCCGGGGCCGGTGCGGTGCTGCGCGGAGTGCTCGGTGCGGGTGCGGCGGGGCTGGACGTGGGACTGGCGCTTGCGCTCGAACGTGAACTGGGAATCGGACTGGCACTCGAACGCACGCTGGGGCTGGCACTGGCGTCGTCCTCGCTGGAGCTCGGGCTCGGTGAGGCAGACTCACGCTCAGCAATGGGGGCCTCGCTCGGCGAGGCCACCTCCATGGCCGGACCGAGGTCCTGACCCTGGTCGGGACCTCCCAGGCCGGCGACGGCGGCCGTGCCGCCCAGAGCGACGATGCTCAGCGCCCCGGTGATGATCCATCCTGACTGCCTGGCCATAGTGCCCCGTCCTCTCACGTCTCTGCTCTGATGCCTGATTCTCTCTCCTGGTTCCATTCTGGGCCGTGCCGGTGAGCGTCCGGTGAGACCAGGATGAGAAGATTCTCATCTTCTACTGGGACCTCGCGGCGCGCGCTCGCAGCAGCGCAGCCACCCCGCGGTAGGTCGGGCGCACGGCGTAGACGCAGCCCAGCCGCAGCACCGCGGCCCGCTCATAGACCGCCAGCGCGTCGGGCGGCACCGCGAGTCGATCCGCTGCGGCATCGACCGCTGAGGTCACGGTGTCGGCCTCGTGGGACTGCCAGAGTCCCTGCATCCGCCGGAGCAGGGCGTGCGCCCGGAGGTTCCCGAGATCCAGCGCCGGGTCCGCGAGGCACGCGGTGTCCACATCGAGCAGGCCCGGACCGTTCTCCGGGGTCCACAGCAGCTGCTTGTCGTGGAGGTCTCGGTGGGCGGGCCGCAGCCGCGCCTCGGGCAGCTGCTGCAGTTTCACCGCCACCTCCTCCACCAAGGCCGGGAGCGGCTCGGCCGGGTCGAGGTACGGCCCTACGAGGTGGGCCCAGCGGCGCAGCACCGCTGCCTCATCCTCTGCGGCATGCCGCGGGACCTCCGGAGACTCGGCAGATCCGCCGCTGGTGATCCGGGTGAGGCCCGAACCGTCGCCCGAGCTGCGGACCGCCTGGGTCCAGGCGCTCAGCGTCTCGGTCCAGGCCAGTCCCCAGTGCGGGCCGGCGAGCATGGCAGGGTCGTGCAGGCTGGTCCCGGCCAACTCGGCGAAGGTCACGCAGGAGTCATCCTGGGAGAGGACCTCGGGGGTGCGGAACGAGTGCGTGAAGGCGCCGGCGCTGCTGACACCGTCCAGGATCGCGGCGGCTCGGCCGCGGCGCACCACCTTGATGAACTCCGCGCCGCGGCGCACCACGGCGCGCTTGCCCGGTCGATGTGAGACCACAGTGCCGGACCCGGCGAGACGCTCGAGGCTGGGCAGCCGGGGGTCCGTGCCGACCGGCTGCAGCCGGGCACCGTCGTGATCCCAGAATCCGGCGCGGCGCTGCCCGGCGTCCTCGCATTCGATCGCGAGTCGGGTGTCCTCGGGCACCGGCCAGGCGCGGGTGACGCGGAGGGAGCGGCCCGATTCGTGGATGAGCTCGGGGGGCAGGTGCAGGGTGCTCATCGGTCCAGGGCCTCCTCGCCGAGGGTCAGGGTGCGTTGGATCAGGTCGGGCCAGCGTGGATCCCGGACCCGGAACGGGTCCGGTGCGGCGTGCAGCTGGGCGTAGGCCTCCCAGACCGCGGCCCGGGCCGGGTCCGCAGCGCGTCGGCTGAGGTAGCCGGTCTGAAAGTCCTCGATCAGGATGTTGCGGTGCAGCCGGCGGCAAGCAGCGGCCCAGCTGCCGAGATCGCGCATCGGGTCCCCGGTGGTGGCGCGATCGAAGTCGATGAGTCGGATCTTATGGCTCCCCGGTGCAGCGAGCACCACCTGATCGGGGGAGAGGTCGCCGTGGAGCTCCGCGGTGAGGCTGGGCCCCATGTCTGAGAACCGGTCCTGGATCCGCTCAGCGAGTGCGTGGGCCTGAGGCCCCAACCACGGGGCGATCAGCGCGATCGATGCGGCGGCCGTGACGGTGTCCGTGGGAAGCGGGGTTCGGCGCGAGACGAGGGTGAGCCGATGCAGCGTGCCCAGCGCCTCCCCGGCGGAGACGGTGGCCGGGCCATAGGGCTGGCTGCTGAGATCGGCCCAGCCCCATAATGGGGCCCACAGGGCGGTGCCGCGGCTGCCGACGGGGGTGCTGTTCACCAAGGGCAGCCCCAGGTCCCGCCAGCGCCGCGCCGTCGCCAGCGCGGTGCCGGTGGTCCCTCGGGAGGCGACCCGGAGAACCTTCTCGCCGCGCCCACCGGCGGGGGGCACCACGGCCACCACCCGTCGGCGCGGGTTGTGCCGCAGGATCTTCCAGGGCTGGATCGTGCCGGGCTCCCGTTTTTCGCCGGGTCCATGGTTTCCGCAGGACTCCTGGTTCAGGGCACGGCGGGCGCCCTGAAGGTCCTTGGCCAGGACCGGATCAGACCAGAGGCTCCCGCTGAACAGGTAGGGCTGGTGCTGCGCATGCACGAGGAACGGCAGTCCCTCCCGTGCCGCCCCGGCGTCGTCCTGGGCGCGGTGCCGGGCCTTGCCGAGCTTGTCCGGGTCCAGGGTCAGCATCGCCCAGCCGGATTCGGACTCCGCGGTGGTGAACGCGGCGACCACCGAATGTCCGGGCTTGATCCGGACCCGGGAGATCGTGGCCTGCTGGCCCAGCACGGCAGAGAGCTCCGCGGAGTCCAGCAGCGTGCGCGCTCCGGGCAGCTGCACGGCCCGTGCGGCCGCCTCGTCGGCGTCGGTCCACATCGCGTGGGGCTGGGGCTGGCTCATCGGCTCACCCATTCGGTCTTCTCTGCCGTGCGCGGCGCAGTCGCCGAGGCAGCTGGATCGTCGGCCTCGGATGTTGTGGCCTCAAGTTCTGTGGCTTCGGGCCCTGCGGCCTCAGGTCCCGCGGCGCTGCGCTGGCTGGCCGCCCACTGTGCCAGCTGGGAGCGTGGATCAGCGAGCAGCTCCGCCGGACTTCCGTCCTCGTGGATCCGGCCGTTCTGGAGCCACAGCACCCGGTCCAGACCCTGGATCATGCTGATGTCGTGGGTGATCGCCACCGTGGTGCGTCCCCGGGTCAGTTCGCGGATAGATTCTTCCACCACGCCGCGCGAGGCCGGGTCCAGACCGGTGGTCGGCTCGTCGAGCAGGATGATGGGCGCATCGCGGACCAGTGCCCGGGCGATCGCCACCCGCTGACGCTGTCCGCCAGAGAGCGTGTCTCCGCGGTTGCCCAGCTCGGTCTCATAACCTTCGGGCAGCGTCATGATGAACTCGTGGGCACCTGCCCGCCGGGCGGCCTCCTCGACCTCCTCGTCTGAGGCGTCCTGCCGTCCGTACCGGATGTTCTCCCGCACCGAGGTGCTGAAGAGCACCGACTCCTGGAGCAGGACCGCGATGTTGCCGCGCAGGTTCGCTCTGGTGACGTTGCGCGCGCAGTACCCGTCGACCAGCACCGAGCCGGAGTCTGGATCCGCGAGCCGGAGCAGGTACCCGGCCAGGGTGGACTTCCCAGCGCCGGAGGGCCCCAGCAGTCCCACGCGCTGGCCCGCGGGGATGGTCAGGTTCAGCTTCTCGAACAGCGGCGTGCCACGGTGATCGTTGGCGCTGATGTTCCAGAAGGTCAGCTCCCCGGTGGCGCGTCCCAGCGGGAAGGGTCGGGCCGGGTCCTGGATCTCGATCTCTTCATCGAGCAGGTCCGCGATGCGTTCCCCAGAGGCGGTGGCGCGTGCGATCCGACCGGTGTACTTGGCCATGTCGCGCAGCGGCTTCATCGCGATCTTCAGGTACATCAGGAAGAGCACCATGTCTCCGGGGGTCATCGACCCCTGCAGGACTTGCCACCCTCCGAGTCCAAGGACCACGGCGGTGGAGATCCCCACCAGCAGATCGGTGGACCGTTCCAGCTGCGCCGCGAGCCTGCGGGCGCGGATCCCGGCGGTCAGCGCCTTGGCATTTCCGGCGGCGAACCCTGAGGCCACGGTGTCTTCCAGACCGTAGGACTGCACCACCCGTATCGCGCCCAGCGCCTCGGCTGCGTCTCCGACCAGCTGGCCCTCGCCCTTGCGGGTGGTGCGAGAGGCGGAGGTGATCTTCGGGCTGAGCACGTGGCTGAACAGAAGGTACCCGGCGCCGGTGAGGAGCACGATGATCGCGAGCACGGGATTAAGGATCAGCACCACGATCAGCAGCGTGAGCAGGGTCAGCAGGTTGCCCACCATCGGCAGCCCGGCGGTGACGGCGACCTCTTGGAGCCGGCCCATGTCCCCGACCAGGCGCTGCGAGGTGTCACCGATCGAGGCCTTGGAGTGATACCTCAGGGACAGCGCCTGGATATGGTCGAAGACCCGGGTGCGCAGCCTCGTGGCCACCTTCACCCCGGTCTTCGCGAAGGCGATCGTGGAGGCGTAGCTGCAGAATGCCCGGCCGCCGACGATCAGCGCGAGGGCGAAGGCCCAGAAGACCAGCATCCCCTCCACGTTGTGGCTGGAGTCGATGGTCTCGTTGATCTGCGCCCCGAGCGCCTCGGTGACCGCGTCCACGGCGAACTTCACCGGCCAGGGTTCGAGCACCCGGAAGGCGACGTCGCCCAGCAGGGCCAGCAGTCCCACGGTGATCAGCAGCTTGTGCTCCCCGAGGTGCGGCAGCACCATGCGCAGGGTGCGGCGCAGTCCCTGGCGGTGCAGGGTGCGGGAGGCCTTGGCCTCGGAACGTCTGCTCATCGCTGCGCCACCTTCTGGGCCGGGACCGCTGCGAGCACGTGCTGCGCGCGCATGCTCCAGCTGTGCTGGGCCTCCACGAGTCGGCGCCCAGCGGTCCCCATGTCAGCGCGGCGCGCGGGATCCTGGATCAGGCGGATCAGCGCCTGGGCAAGCGCTTCCACGTTGCCGGGCGGGACAGTGATCCCTGCCGGCTCGGCATCGCCGTGGAGCAGCTCGGGCAGCTCACCGACTGCGGAGGCGATCACCGGCACGCCGGCGGCGAGGTACTCGTAGACCTTCAGCGGAGAGAAGTAGTGCTCCGCATCGGGAGTGGGGGCGGGATAGGGCGCGCTCGCGATGTCCACACCAGCCAGCAGCTTCGGCACCTGTGCCGGAGACACCGGTCCGGTGAACTCGACGCGCTCGCCGAGGCCCAGCTCCGCGGTGAGGGACTCCAGTCGCTGCCGCTCGGGCCCGCCGCCGATGATCCGCAGCCTGAGCACACGCTGCAGCTCCGGGGCAGGCGCGAGGACCTCGGCGAACGCCCGGAGCAGCAGATCGGTGCCGTGCCAAGGCTTCAGCGTGCCGAGGAACCCTATGGTCACGGTGTCCAACAGGTCGGCGGGCTCCGGGTCGGCGGGCCTCGGGTCGAACGGCCCGGGGCCGACCTGTGCAGGGCTGAACCGTCCTGCCCTGAACCGGGCTGGCCTGAACCGGGCGGGGTCGACCCCGTTGGGGGTCACGCGCACCACCGGAGCCGCCTCATGGACAGCGTGATGCTCGGACAGCAGCCGGCGCGCCCACTCGGCAACCGGTGCGGAGACGCAGGAGAGCAAATCCGCCTGGGTGAAGCTCTCCAGGGTGGCGGCGGCGGCGGTCTGCTCGTCATGCAGGACTCGGTGTCGCCTCTGCTCATCCAGCAGCGGGGCGTTGACCTCCAGCACCAGCGGGACGCCACGACGACGCCGGGCCGCGGCACCTGCGGTGGAGAACAGTGAATACCGCTCGTAGAGCAGGTCGAAGCCGCCCTCTGCGGCGAGCTCGGCCATCCTGCCGGCGACCCGGACGACGGCGGCCTCACGGGCCGCGGCGCCCTTGACCCCGGACACCGGGACCACGAACACCGGCAGGTCCCCGAGGTCCTCCGGGACCGAGGCCGAGGTGGGATCGTCATGCTTGTCCCCACGCTTGGTGCAGAAGACCGTCACCTCGTGCCCGAGGGCGCGGAAGGCGCGGATCATCTCCTGGGCGTGCACGCTGGCCCCCTTGGAGCCGAAGATCCCGATGCCGGGATCGGGGAGCAGATAACCGATTCTCATGCTGATTCCTTCACTGCTGCGAGGGGCTCCTGCGTGACCGGAGACTCTGGGTCTGCGACCAGGGCTCGGAGCCTGCGGGCCTGAGCTAGCGAGTCGAAGCTCTGCTCGATCATGGTGCGTGCCGCGTCGAGCATGGGCAGGTGGTCTGGGTCCTCGGTGATCGCTTCACCCAGTGCCGCGGTGAGCGCGTCGAGGTCCCCGGAGGGCACCAGCCACCCGGTCTGTCCGGTGCGGACCACCTCGCCCACCGCGGTCACCTCAGCGGCCACACAGCGGATGCCGCGGGCCATGGCTTCGAGCAGCACCGTGGGCAGACCATCGGCATTGCCGTCGGCGCCGATGACGAAGGGGGCGGCGAAGACGTCATGGGTGCCCAGCAGCTGGCCCACCTCCTGCTGGGTGCACGGGCCCAGCAGCCGGACCGAGGCTCCCAGACCGGCCTCGTCGACCTGGCGCTGCAGCTCGTCTCGCAGCGGTCCGTCCCCGGCGATGTCCGCCTGGACCGCGAGGCCTCGTTCCTGGAGTCGGGCGACCGCCGCGATGAGCAGGTGGAACCCCTTCTTCTCGACCAGTCGGCCGATGCCCAGGATCCGTGCTGGGCGCCTGGTGCCGTCGTGAGGCGGCGCCGAGGCGGGCCCGAGTCCGGGGGCGAACGGGAAGCGGGAGAGCTCCAGGCCGTTGCGCACCAGGTGCAGCCGGGTGGTGGCGGCCGGGAACCGGGTGCGCAGATCCTCGAGGTTATAGCCGGAGATGGTGATCGCATGATGCGCGTCGGTGAGCTTCACGGCGAGCTCGGACTCGTCCACGTCCTGGTGGAAGATGTCCTTGGCGTGGGCGGTGAAGGAATACGGCAGGCCGCTGATCCGCGCGGCCAGCCGGGCCACCGTGGTGGCGATGGAGGCGAAGTGAGCGTGCAGGTGGGTGACCCCGGCCTCCTGCGCCGCGCGGGCCACGGCGACCGCCTGCTGTGCGTCATCGTGGTTCGCGGCGAGCATCTCCAGGAGGCTGCGTTGCAGCCCCTCCGCCAGCATGGGTGACTCGGCGGCGAGGCTCAGCTCGGTCCAGAGCCGGGCGGGGGAGGAATGACGAGGCACCTGGATGACCGGAGCCTTCACCCGGGCGAGCTCCGGATGGAAGCGGGCATCGGTGCTGGGTCGCAGCGAGAAGATCACGAGCTGCTCCCCGGCGGCTTCCCGGGCCAGGATCTCCGAGACGATGAAGGTCTCGGAGAAGCGGGGATACATCTTCAGAACGTAGCCGATCACGGGATTCCTCGGGAGGCTGGAGCGCTCGCCGATCGTGGGCCGCGCCGTCTCGAGGGGGCGCGGGTCGGACTTCTGGTCTGGGTGCTCAACGGACATGGGATTCGATCCTCGCTTCGGCGGCTGGGGGAGACAGGGGGGTGGCGGCGCCGAGCGCCGCCGCGGAGGCCGGATGCCTCGGGACCGGACGCGCCGTGAGTGAGAGCTCTGCGGCGGCCAGGGCCCCGATCCGGGTGAGCCCGTCCAGGTCCACGGCGCTTCGATCGCACCGCCGGGTCACCGCGCCCGTGAGCCACCGGCCCAGCGTGCGGGCGCTGAGGTCCTCGAGCGCAAGGGTGTCGACGGCGCCCACGGCGGCCAGCGCCGCAGCCCGGCGAGGCTGTTCGGCGCGACGAGTGGCGCGCGGCACCAGCAGCGCCGGCGTGGTGGTGGCCATGATCTCGGCCGTGGAGTTGTACCCAGCCATCGAGACGACGGCGGCGGCCTCGCGCACCAGCTGCGGGACATGAGGCGCCAGCCGGGTGACCTGGATCTGGGCCGCGTCGGGGGAGGCCGCGACGGCCTTCTGCACCCGGCTGTGGTCTTCCGGCGGCATCTGCGGTCCGGTGAGGATGATGTGCCGATGGCCGGCGGGGACCCGGGCCTGGGCCGCGGCCAGGGCGAGCCTGCCGCCGTCGGATCCTCCGCCGACCATGGAGAGCACATAGGGCCTCGGTGCCCGCACGCTGGAGTCGGAGAGCTCATCGGTGGGGCGTCCGTGGCTGAGGTAGCCGGTGAACCGGGTCCGAGTGGCCAGCGGCGCCGGGATCTCGCCGCTGGTGATCGGGTTGTAGACCGAGGGATCTCCGTAGACCCAGACGGCGTGATAGAACTCCGCGGCGGCCGACGCCCCGCCGATCCGGTCCCATTCCGCGCGGGCGGCGGCGGGGGAGTCCAATACCTCACGCATGCCCAGTACGCAGCGTGTGCCCTGCGAGCGCAGCCACTTCAGTGAATCCAGCAGCTCCTCGTCGACCCCGAACGGGTGCCGGTCCGCGATGAAGAGGTCGGGGGACATGGCCTTGATGGCGGCGGCCGCGGTGGAGCTGCGCAGCGCGGTGAGCCGCCCGTTGCTCACGTCGAGGTTCCGGGAGGCGTAGCCCTCAGCGGTCCGGGTGAACCCGGGCAGGACCAGCCAGTCCCAGCCCGGGGGCAGCGAGTCGGCGGTCGCGTCGGGGTGCCCGGCGATGAGCAGGCCGCGCACCGGCTGACCGGTGAGTCGCGGCAGGTCTGCGGCGAGGGCGTGGGCGAGGGCCCGATTGCGGCGGGCGTGGCCCAGGCCGACCGAGTCGTGTGAGTAGAGAACTACGGTGATGCTCATGGAAGACCACTTTGGTCACCGCAGGTGAAGCAACGATGAGACCAGCATGAGAGTCTCTTCCGAGTTCTCTCATCCTGATCTCATCTGGTTCTCATAAAAGGGCTCAGTGCCTTGAGGGGGTGTTCAGTTGACCGGTCCGGTCCACTTCTCTCCGGGGCCCTTGCCGGGCGCGTCCGGGACGGTGGACTCCTCGCGGAAGGCGAGCTGCAGCGAGCGCAGTCCGTCACGCAGCGGCGCGGCGTGGGTGGAGCCGACCTCGGGAGCGGCGGCGGTGATCAGTCCGGCGAGTGCGGTGATCAGCTTGCGGGCCTCATCGAGGTCCTTGAGCTCCTCGGCCTTGGGATCATCGGCGAGGCCGGTCTTGACCGCGGCGGCACTCATCAGGTGCACGGCGACGGTGTTGATCAGCTCCACCGCGGGCACCTCGGAGATGTCGCGGGACCGCTGGTTGACCGCCTGGGCGAGATCGGATTCTTCGGCGTGGTTGTTCTGCTCACTCTGCATGCTGGTAAGCTTGTCACAGTCTCATCGGCCGCGCTAAACGCGCTCAACACCGCGGAATGCGCCCAGTTGAGCTCAACGAAGCGCTCCAGCCGATGTCTCCCCATCCACCGAATTCCTCACAACAGGAGCTAGACAGATCAGCGAACCACGCATCAACGAACGCATCCGCGTACCAGAAGTCCGCCTTGTCGGCCCCCAGGGGGAGCAGGTGGGTGTCGTTCGGATTGAAGACGCCCTTCGTCTTGCCACTGAGTCGGATCTGGATCTGGTAGAGGTTGCGCCCCAGGCCAAACCTCCCGTCTGCAAGCTGATGGATTTCGGCAAGTACAAGTACGAGGCGGCGGTCAAGGCCCGTGAGTCGCGGAAGAACCAGAGCACCACGGTGCTCAAGGAGGTCCGCTTCCGGCTGAAGATCGATGACCATGACTACAACACCAAGGTCGGTCACGCTCGCCGCTTCCTGGATGCCGGTGACAAGGTCAAGGCCATGATCCAGTTCCGCGGTCGCGAGCAGCAGCGCCCGGAGATGGGCGTGCGGCTCCTGCAGCGCTTCTCGCAGGACGTCGCTGATCTCGGCGCCGTGGAGTCCTCCCCGCGCCAGGACGGTCGCCACATGGTGATGGTCGTCGGTCCGCTCAAGACCAAGGCCGAGGCCAAGGCCATGGCGAAGAACCAGGCCAAGAAAGAGGATCCCGTCGAGGCTGACGCCGAGGCCGAGGCTCCCAAGGTCAAGAACGAGCGCCGCTCGCGGAAGAACGCCGAGCGGCTGCCTACGGAGAAGAAGGATGCGACGCCGCTCTCGAACTCCATGGCCGATTATCTGCCGGATGAGCTGAAGAACCTCTAGAGGCCTTCTCTCCTCACGGTGAACCCGCGCACCATTCTCATGACGTAGACTGGTGCGCTGGTTTGCTTGACAGCCCCGCAGGGGGCCGTCACCACCACCCAAAAGGGGTCCGAGGCGTGGATCCGCTGTGCTGCGCAAGCAGCACCGGACACGCTGGCCGACCCACCTCTGCGCCGCCGCACCGGCTGATGAGCCTCGGCTCACGGTTGGAGAGCACAGGCGCTGCAGGTCCGAACGACATAAGGAGAACGGCACCATGCCGAAGATGAAGACCCACAGCGGGGCCAAGAAGCGGTTCAAGCTGACCGGTTCTGGCAAGCTCAAGCGCCAGCAGGCCAACCGTCGCCACTACCTGGAGCACAAGTCTTCACGCCTGAAGCGCCGCCTGGCCGGAGACCACCTGGTCACCAAGGCCGACGAGAAGCGCATCAAGCGGATGCTGGGCATCTGAGCCTCAGCACGTTCATCACCGAAGACTTTAAGACTCAAGGAGATATCACGTGGCACGTGTGAAGAGGGCCGTCAATGGCCATAAGAAGCGCCGCAAGGTCCTAGACAGGGCCTCCGGCTACCGCGGTCAGCGCTCACGCCTTTACCGCAAGGCAAAAGAGCAGCTGCTGCACTCGTACGTCTATAACTACCAGCACCGCAAGAAGCGCAAGGGTGACTTCCGCCGCCTGTGGATCCAGCGCATCAACGCTGCCTCCCGCTCGCACGGCATGACCTACAACCGCTTCATCCAGGGCCTGAAGGCCGCTGGAGTCGAGGTTGATCGCCGCATGCTGGCTGAGCTGGCCGTCTACGACGCCAACTCATTCGGCGTTCTGGTCGAGACCGCCCGCAAGGCGCTCCCGCAGGACGTCAACGCCGCTCGAGTCTGACTCGATCAGCGTGGCTGAAGGCGCCGTCTCCTCATCGGGGGCGGCGCCTTCTGCATGTGCGCGGCCGCTCGCAAGAGCGCGCCGCTCGGCAGCACCCCGAGAAGTATGAGCAGCCCCGAAGCAGGAGAAGAGAGAATCATGTCCCAGCACATCGACCCCGAGCTCGTCGACAACCCGAAGTCTGACCGCGTCCGTCGCGTGGCGGCTCTGGCCGGGCGCTCCGCGCGGCAGAAGCAGGGACTCTTCCTGGCGGAGGGGCCCCAGCCGGTCCGCGAAGCACTCACGATCTGGCTGCGCCAGTGGGAGCAGGAGCTGGGCCCGCAGCCCTTCCCTGAGCTGGACGCGCTCTTCTTCGATCCCGCAGCCCTGGAGCGGCACCCCGATGTGCTGGCGCTGCTGGACCGGATGCGCGGGGTGCTGTTCAACCCGGAGACCCAGCTGCCCTCGAACGCCCGGCCGTTCCTGCGCGAGGCCACCCCCGAGGCGCTGCGCGCCATGGGCGACGCCGAGACCTCCCAGGGCATGCTCGCCGTCTGCCGCATCCCCTCGGTGAGCACAGCACGCGAAGCGCTGGACGCCCAGCTCGAGAAGGTCGCCCAGGGCACCGGACAGGTCGCGGCGATGCTGCGCCTGCAGGACCCGGGCAATGCCGGCACGATCATCCGCACTGCGGATGCGGCCGCGCCGGCGCCGTGGTGCTCTCCGCAGGGACCGTGGATCCCTGGAGCCCCAAGGTCGTGCGTTCGGCGGCGGGCTCACATTTCCACGTGCCGATCTTCACCGGCATCGACGCCGCCGAGCTGACCGAGACCGCTCGCGCCAAGGGCTTCCAGGTGCTCGCCGCCGACGGCCGCGGTGAGGTCCAGCTCGCCGAGCTGGCGACCCCTGCGGCCCCCACGCTGTGGCTGCTCGGCCATGAGGCCCACGGACTGACCCATGTCGAGCGTGAACTCGCCGATCAGCGTGTGGCGATCCCGCTCTTCGGGGCCGCCGAGTCCCTGAACGTGGCCACCGCGGCCACGGTGTGCATGTATTCCACCGCGATGGCTCAGCACGCGCTCTCAGCCGAGGCGCCAGCGTCCGACGCCGGAGAGAGCGCACCCACGGCATGAGCCGGGAGGCCGAGAACACCGGCTTCGACTGCATCCACTGCGGGCAGCCGATCCCCAGACAGCTCGGCGGCAGCTATCGCAATCACTGCCCCCGCTGCCTGTACTCCCGGCATGTGGACATCACCCCGGGGGACCGCGCCGCGAACTGTGGGGCGGCGATGGAACCGGTGGGCGTGGACCACACCGGCAAGAAGGGCTTCCTGCTGCTGCACCGCTGCACCCGGTGCGGGCAGGTGGACCGGAACCGGCTCGCACCGGATGACGATATGGACGGCGTCATCGAGCTCCAGCGCCCGCACTGAGCCCAGGCTGTGGCGTCGTGACTCAGCCGGCCTGGTTGCTGAACTGCACCCCCGAGGCGCCTCGGCGATGCGAGCCCACAAGGTGGGTGTCGACCATCCCGATGGCCTCCATCAGCGCGAAGGCCGTGGTGGGACCGACGAATCGGAACCCCTCGGCCTTGAGCCGCTTCGCCAGGGCCTCGGACTCCGCGGATCGCGTGGGCACCTGCTCCATGGTCTCCGGCACAGGGGTCTGTTCCGGCTTGAAGGACCAGATCAGCGCGGACAGACCGCCGCGATCCCGCAGTTCCAGGGTGGCGCGGGCATTGCCGATGGTCGCGGTGATCTTCCCGCGGTGCCGAATGATCCCGGCGTCCTCGAGCAGCCGCAGCACGTCTGCCTCGGTGAACTCCGCGACGGCCTCGGGATCGAATCCGGCGAAGGCGGCGCGGAAGTTCTCCCGCTTGGCCAGGATCGTGGACCAGGAGAGACCTGCCTGGAAGCCCTCCAGGCTCAGTCGCTCAAACAGGCCCGGCTCGTCGCGGATCGGCATGCCCCATTCGGTGTCGTAATAGCGCAGCATCATCTCGCTGCCCAGCGCCCAGGGCGTGCGGGCCAGCCCATCGGGACCGGGTGCCGGTCCAGTGCCAGGCCCGCTGCCAGGCGCGGTGGTGTGTCCGGTGCCAGGCCTGGTGGTGGGTTCCGTGCCGGAGTCGGTCCCCGGCGCGGAGGCCGATTCAGGAGCCGGTGCAGGAGTCGGTGCAGCGGTCAGTGAAGAGGTCGGCGCGGGGGTCTGATCAGAAGCCACGGCACCAGGGTATCCCGACCCACCACGCCGGTAGTTGCATCATGCAACCAGATGTTGCTCCGCGCTGGTAGAACAGCATCATGACGAACAGCACCCCGACACAGCCCGGTCCGAGCATCTTCGCCGACCTGGACCAGTACGTCACCCACTCTCGGCTCAGCGGCCTCACGCTGAGCCCCGACGGGTCGCGGCTGGTCACCACGGTCTCCACCGTCAACACCGCAGGAGACGGCTACACCGGAGCGCTGTGGGAGATCGACCCGCAGGGCAGCCGCGCCGCGCGGCGACTCACCCGCAGCGCCAAGGGTGAGGCGGCTCCGGTGTTCTCCGCCGACGGTGACCTCTACTTCACCTCGGCCCGCCCGGGGGAGAAGCCGGAGCCCAAGGGTGCCGCGCTGTACAAGCTCCCGGCCGCCGGGGGTGAATCGGTGCTGGTCAGCCGCAGGGCCGGCGGGGTGAGCCAGCCGCACTGCGCTCAGCAGGGGTCCGCCATCCTGCTCACCGCGCCGCTGCTGCCGGGAGCGCGCAGCGAGGAGGACCAGGAGCAGCTGCACACCCGGCGCGAGGAAGCCTCGGTCAAGGCGATCCTGCACACCGGCTACCCGGTCCGGTTCTGGGACCACGATCTCGGTCCGGCCCGCCCGAGCCTGTTCGCGCTGGAGCCCTCGGCGGCTGCCGGCCCCCGGCCTGAGGACGACGCCGGATCCGAGCTGCAGGATTCCGAACCGAACAGCCTGCGCCACCTCACCGAGGGGCTGGGCGCGCGCTTCGGCGGCGAGGTGCAGCTCAGCCCGGATGGCAGGCTCGCGCTGATCAGCGTCATCGTGCCGGAACCGCGGGCAGGTCAGCGCACCGCCCTGGCCGTGGTGGACATCGCCACCGCTGAACGCCGGATGATCGCCGATGAGCCCGGCTACACGTTCAGCGCCGGGGTGATCAGCCCGGACGGTCGGAGCGCCGCCGTCCTGCGCTCGGCCCAGCCGACGCCGCAGCGGGCCCCGCAGCCGCAGCTGCACCTGCTGGACCTGGACACCGGCGAGCTGACGCGGCTCGCCGAGGACGCGGACCTGTGGCTGAGCCCCGCGGCCTGGCTCCCGGATGGCTCTGCTCTGCTCGCGCTGGCCGATCAGGGCGGACGCGGTCCGGTGTTCCGGGTGGATGCCTCTTCCGGCGCGGTGCACCAGGTGACCACCGAGGATGCGACCTACTCCGCCGTCGTCGTGGACCCCGAGGGTCACACGGGCTACGGGGTGCGCTCGAGCTACGCCTTCCCCGAGGAGGTGGTCTCGATCGACCTCACCACCGGTGAGGCCACGCGACTGCAGAACCCCCATCAGCGCCCGGAGCTCCCGGGCAGCCTGAGCGAGGTCACTGCCGTCGGGACCGACGGCGCACCGGTGCGTGCCTGGCTGGCACTTCCTGAGCAGGCCTCCGCCGCGCACCCGGCACCGCTGCTGCTCTGGATCCATGGCGGTCCGCTGAACTCCTGGAACGCCTGGACCTGGCGCTGGAACCCCTGGCTGATGGTGGAGCAGGGCTACGCGGTGCTGCTTCCGGACCCGGCGCTGTCCACCGGCTACGGACAGGACTTCGTCCAGCGCGGCTGGAACTCCTGGGGCGGGCATCCCTTCACCGACCTGATGGCGATCACCGACGTCACCGAGGCGCGCGAGGACATCGACCCCACGCGCACCGCAGCGATGGGCGGATCCTTCGGCGGCTACATGGCGAACTGGATCGCCGGGCAGACCGACCGGTTCTCCGCGATCGTCACCCACGCCTCGCTGTGGGCGCTGGATCAGTTCGGACCGACCACAGACATGGCCTCCTACTGGCGCAACGAGCTCGACGAGCGGATGGCCGCGGAGCACTCGCCACACCTTCACGTGGAGAAGATCGTGACTCCGATGCTGGTCATCCACGGCGATAAGGACTACCGGGTGCCGATCGGGGAGGGCCTGCGGCTCTGGTACGAGCTGCTGGCGAAGTCCGGACTGCCGGCTGATCAGGACGGGCAGAGCGCGCATCGGTTCCTGTACTTTCCGGACGAGAACCACTGGGTGCTCAGCCCCGCCCACGCCAAGATCTGGTACCAGGTGGTCTCCGGCTTCCTCTCCGAGCACCTGCTGGGAGAGCCGGCCGTGCCGCCGGAAGAGCTGGGACTCACCGCCCCGGCTGCGGACTAGCGCTGGCGGCCCCTCCGAGGGCACATCTCGCCTTTTCGGTGATCTGTCGCATGGCTTTGAACCGCTTCGGCGATCCGTCGCATGCCTATGCCATGTCCCATCGCTATTTCCGTTCAAAACGGTGGGACATGGCATAGCGATGCGACGTTCTCGGCGGGCCGGTCTCGGGTCACGGGATTCCAGGTCTGGTTGAGTGACCAGAGCCGGAATCCCTGCGGCGGGGAACGGCTGGGTCAGCGGCGGATCTCGAAGCCGGCCTGTGGCAGCGAAGCGAGGTCCGGCTCGGTGGCCTCGCGCTCTTCGACCTCCGTGACCTCGGCCGACTCGGGCCCCTTGCCGGCCCAGCGCAGCAGCGCGTCCACCGCGGGCCCGTCGCCACCGACCAGCAGCTCCACCGCGCCCTCGGCGGTGTTCCTGACCCAGCCGATCAGACCCAGGTCATCGGCCTCGGCCTTTGCCGCTGCGCGATAGGACACGCCCTGGACTCGGCCGGTGATCCACAGATGGGTGCCGGTGGTGCAGCCCGAGGGGGAGAGGGGCTGATCGGCGTCGGGCGGTGAGAGCGGTTCAGTCATACGCCCAGTCAAACATCCTCAGGGGTCAGCCACCAGGCACTGGTCTGTGCTGGTGGGGCGGACCGGCCCAGCCGACCGGCCCAGCGGACCGGCCCACCTCGTGGACCGAGCGCCGGAGTGAGGGACCCGACGGCGAGGATCAGGCCTGCGCCTCGGCGGGCTCCTGGGAGAACACCAGCTCCCCGTCGATCCAGGTCCGCTGCACCCGGTTCCGGGTGTCCAGCGGATCCCCGGACCACAGCGCCAGGTCGGCGTCCTTGCCCGGTTCCAGGGTCCCCACCCGATCCGCCACTCCGAGCACCTCGGCCGGGTTGATCGTGATCGCGCGCAGCGCCTCCACCGGGTCCATCCCCTCGCGCACCGCCAGGGCTGCCTGATGGATCAGGAACTCGATGGGCACCACCGGGTGATCGGTGATGATCGAGACCTTCACCCCGGCGCGGGCGAGGATGCCCGGGGCCTTGGGGCTGCGGTCGCGGACCTCCACCTTGGAGCGGGAGACGATCATCGGCCCGTAGAGCACCGGAATGCCGCGCTCGGCGATGACGTCGGCGAGCTTATAGGACTCGGTCCCGTGATCCAGGACCAGCTGGTAGCCGAACTCGTCGGCCAGGCGCAGGGCGGTGGCGATGTCATCTGCGCGGTGGCAGTGCTGGCGCCAGGGGATCTTGCGGTCCAGCACCAGAGCCAGCGCCTCGGAGACCAGATCTCCGGGCCGGTCCGCCGGGTCCTTGGCCTGCCAGTTCTTCGCCTCGGTGAAGGCCTTGCGGATGGTCATCGCGACCCCGAGCCGGGTGTTCGGGGTCTGCTTGCGCTCTCCATAGACCCGCTTGGGGTTCTCGCCCAGCGCGGACTTCAGCCCGGAGGGGGAGCGCAGCACCATCTCGTCGACGATCCGGCCCTGGGTCTTCAGCGCCACGGCGAGCCCGCCGATCGGATTCGCGGACCCGGGGTTCACGTTCACCGTGGTGATCCCGGCCGCGCGGGCGTCGGCGAAGCCGAGCTCCGCCGGGTTGATCGCGTCCAGTGCGCGCACCGCAGCGGTCACGGGGTCGGTGGTCTCGTTGACATCGGCGCCGGCCCAGCCCTCGCCCTCCTCATGGACGCCCAGGTGGACATGGGCGTCGATCAGACCGGGCAGCACCCAGCCGCCGGCCGCGTCGATCACCTCGTACCCGGCAGGGTGGTCCACCTCGACTCCGAGCGCCGCGATCTTGCCCTCGGTGATCACCACGGAGCCGTCAAAGGGCTCACCGCTGATCGGCAGGATGTGTGCATTGCTGATGACATAGTTTCTCTGAGCAACCATGCTGGGACTCTAGCGCACCGGCCTTGCTGAGAACGCTTCTGCGTCCGGCTCGCAGCTTAGGTGATCCCCCGCGGACGCAGGACAATAGAGGCATCATGCACCACCACGATCACGGCGCCTCCACCTCGGCCGAGACCCCGGAGCGCGCGCTCTCGCACCGTCGCCGGCTCGCGATCGCCTGCGCGATCACGGTCGGCATCGTGCTGGCCCAGGCCCTCGGCGCCTGGATGACCGGTTCCCTCGCGCTGCTCACCGATGCGGTGCATTCGCTCACCGACAGCATCGGCCTCGGCGTCGCCCTGGTCGCGGCGGGCCTGATGCACCGGGCCGCCACGGCGCAGCGCACCTGGGGCTTCCGCCGGGTGGAGATCCTGGCCGGGCTGCTTCAGGCGACGCTGCTGCTGGGCGTGGGCATCTATGCCGCGGTGGAGGGGATCGGCCGGCTCAGCGCCCCGCCGGTGATCCTGCACCTCGAGCTGCTGATCTTCGGCGCGCTGGGCCTGGCCGGCAATGTGATCTCGCTGCTGGTGCTCGCCTCGGGCCGCAAGGCCAACTTCAACATGCGCGCGGCGTTCCTGGAGGTCAGCGCGGACGCGCTGGGCTCGCTGGCGGTGATGCTGGCCGCCGTCGTCATCTGGACCACCGGCTGGCAGCAGGCCGACGCGGTCGCGGCGCTGGCCATCGCCGCACTGATCATCCCGCGTGCGCTGCTGCTGCTGCGCGAGACCGCCCGGGTGCTGCTGGAGTTCACCCCGCGCGGGCTGGACCTGGAGCAGGTCCGGGCGCACATGCTGGCCCTGGACCATGTCCAAGAGGTCCATGACCTGCATGCCTCCACCGTCGCCACCGGGCTGCCCGTGATCTCAGCCCATGTGGTGCTCGACGACGCCTGTTTCAGCGAGGGCTGCGTCCCGGAGACCCTGAACCGGCTCAAGACCTGCGTGGCCGAGCATTTCGACGTCGCGGTGGAACACTCCACCTTCCAGCTCGAGCCGCGCAGCATCGCGGCCGAGGAGACCCACACCCACGCCTGAGCGCCCAGCGTCCATGTTGCTGCGCCTGCTGCAGCTGAACCAGCAGCCACACCGGCCCGGGGGAGTCTCCATGACCGGCGGCCCCGGAGCTCGTGGCGGCGCAGGGGGCCCGGTAGGCTGTGCGCTCATGAGCATTCGACCTCACCGATCCTCCGCGCGCAGATTGCGCGGCCTCCCGCTGAGCGGGATCGCGCTCGTCGCCGCGCTGGCCCTGGCGGGCTGCGGCGGCGGAGACGCGAGCGACGCCGACCCGGACGCTGAACCGGGCGCCGAGCAGAACACCGCCGCGGAACCCTCGGACGACCAGGCCGATGCGGACGCCGAAGGCGGCACGGAGCTGGCGCTGAGGCCGGGGACGACGGGCAGGGCGCCGAGCTCCAGGGCGGTCCTGACGGCTCCGAGGAGCCCTTCGCCTCCGCGGCGCTCGCCGACGTGGCAGGCAACGACATCGGCACCGTGCAGTTCTCCGAGGTCGCCAACGGAGTGCTCATCGAGGCCGAGGTACACGACCTCGACGCAGGCTTCCGAGGCATCACGCTGCACGAACGCGGCCTGTGCGAGATCCAGTCCAGCTCCGAGTCCGGCGTCGTGGGGGACTTCGAGTCCTCCGGCGGACATCTGGTCGGCAGCATGGAGGAGGACATGGGCCTCGTGGACGGCGAGGAGGCTCCACAGGAGGAGGACCCCGAGAACGACCTCGATGATCTCAACGAGGCGGTCCCGCCCACAGAGCCCGAGGCTGTGACTCACCCGGACCATGCCGGAGATCTGCCGAACCTGCTGGTCAACCAGGACCGCACCGGCTGGCTGAGCCTGATCAGCGACCGTCTGGAGACCGAGGATCTGCTCGGTGACCAGGGCAGCTCGGTGATCATCCACGCCCAGCCGGACAACCACGGCAACGTCCCGGAACGCTACTTCGGCCCCGACGCCGAGACTCTGACCAGCGGAGACTCAGGCAGCCGCGTGGCCTGCGGGGTCGTCGAGGAGCAGTAGGACACACTTGCCGTAGCACGGATCCCACCGGAGCATGGTCCGCCCCCCATGAGCAGTACGCAATTGCTGAGAGATCAGCCCGATGGATATAGTCGATCACTGGTGTGCCGGGAAGACTGGTCGGCGATGAGCTTCACCGCGCCGTTTCACCCGCACCGACTGGAGGCACCATGCACTCGCGAAGACCTTCCATGCCCTGGGCGCCGGCGGTGGTCCGCCCATGACGCTCATGGTGCTCCTGATGCTGACCCTGGCCCTGGTCCCGCTCGCCGTGCTGGTCCACCGCGCTGTGGGTCGCGACACCGGCTTCTTCGCGGCCGTGGCCCTGACCGGCATCGGCGTCGCCACGCTTCCGTGGCTGAACACCCTGCTGGACGGGGGAGTGATTCAAGAGCACCTGCCCTGGATCCCCACCGTCGACGTCGGCATCAGCCTGCGCCTGGACGGGCTCGGGATGGTCTTCCTGCTGCTGATCCTCTTCATCGGCGCCCTGGTGATGGCCTATTCGGCCCGCTACTTCTCGGTCAAGAAGAAGACTGGCGACTACTACCTGTGGATGCTGATGTTCGTCTTCGCGATGAGCGGGATGGTCATCGCCGATGACCTGATCCTGCTCTTCGTGTTCTGGGAGTTCACCACGCTGTGCTCCTTCTTCCTGATCAACCGCTCCGGAGACAAGGCGCCGGCCCCGGCTCAGCGCACGCTGCTGATCACCGCCGCGGGCGGGCTGGGCCTGCTGACCGCGGTGCTGCTGATCATCGTGGAGACCGGCACCACCTCGATGTCCGAGGCGCTGACGCACAGCGCCTGGCAGGACAACACCACCTTCACCTCCGTGGTCGCGGTGCTCATCGCCTTCGCCGCGTTCACCAAGTCCGCGCAGTTCCCGTTCCACCTGTGGCTGCCCGACGCCATGGTGGCCCCTGCGCCGGTCTCGGCATACCTGCATGCCGCGGCCATGGTCAAGGCCGGCATCTACCTGCTGCTGCGCTTCTCCCCGGTCTTCGAAGCATCCACGCTCTGGCAGGTGCTCCTGATCAGCTCCGGTCTGACCACCGCGCTGATGGGTGCGCTCTTTGCGCTGCAGCGCCATGACATCAAAGAGATCATGGCCTACTCCACGGTCTCCCAGCTGGGCTTCCTGGTCGCCGTCATCGGCATCGGCACCCCCACCGCGCTGGTCGCCGCCACGATCCACGTGGTCGCCCACGCACTGTTCAAATCCGCGCTGTTCATGATGGTCGGCATCATCGAACATGAGGCGCATTCGCGAGACATCCGTCGGCTCAACGGGCTGAGCAAGACCATGCGCATCTCGCTGGTGATCACGCTGATCTCCTCGCTCTCCATGGCCGGGGTCCCGCCGCTGCTGGGCTTCGTCTCCAAGGAGCACCTGCTCGCCGGGTTCCTCTCCGCGGACATGCCCGCCGCGCTGACCTGGACGCTGACGTCCATGGCGGTGCTCGCCGCCATCGGCACCTTCGCCTACTGCGGCCGTATCGTGCTCGGCGCGTTCACCAGCTACTCCGGCGCCGGGTCCAAGGACGAATACCACGAGCCGATCGATCCCAGCACTCCGCACGAGGCCCCGGCGAGCTTCTACCTGCCAGCGCTGCTGCCTGCCGCCGCAGGCCTGGTGCTGGGCTTCATCCCGTTCGTCTTCGACGGGCTGATCACTCGAGCCGGTGAGGACGCGCAGACCGGGACCTATGCGGCGGAGTTCGCGCTGTGGCACGGCTTCAACACCGAGCTGATGCTCTCCGGGGTGATCGTCGGCGGCGGCGTGCTCGCCGTGGTGGTGCGCGCCCGGATCGACAATCTGATCCCACGGCGGATCCTGCCGTTCACCGGCGTGGAAGTGGTCGAGTCGATGCGCCTGGGGACCATCAACTTCGGCCGCCGGGTCGGAGACATCACCCGCAGCGACGTGCACGGGGTCCACCTCGCCCCACCGGGCATCCTGCTGGCCGGCCTGTTCATCGCCGGCATGATCGCGGCACCGGTGGTCGGGGAGTTCGAGCCCGGCAACACCCGGATGACCGACTGGGTGCTGATCGGGCTGTTGGTCTGCTTCCTGGCCGGCACCGTGATCGCGGAGAACCGCGCGGCCGCCGTCGTCCTGGCCGGCGGCGCCGGGTTCGTGGTCGCCGCCTGGTACTTCGCGCTGGGCGCGGTGGACGTGGGCATGACCCAGCTGCTCGTGGAGATCCTCACCGTGGTGGTGCTGGTCCTGGTGCTGCGCAAGCTGCCCAAACGCTTCCACAAGGTCACCCGTACCCGACGCGGCATCTCCATCGCCGTGGCCCTGGCCTTCGGCGTGATGGCCTTCGCCGCCACCTTCGCGCTCACCGGCCGGCGCGGACAGACTCCGATCGCCGAGTGGTACCTGCTCAACACCTACGAGGAGACCGGTGCGCTGAATGTGGTGAACTCGATCCTGGTGGACTTCCGCGCGCTGGACACCTTCGGAGAGCTCACGGTGCTCGGCGTCGCGGGCTTCGCGATCCTGGCGCTGCTGAACTCCTCCTTCGCCACCTCGGACAACGAGCCGCCCGCCTCACGGCAGTGGTCGGGGACCCCGCTGGACCACGCAGGGGACAACACCACCGCGATGCGCAGCGTCTTCAACTGGATGGCGCCGTTCATCGTGCTGCTCTCGCTGATCCTGCTGCTGCGCGGGCACTACGAGTCCGGCGGCGGGTTCATCGCCGCACTGGTCGCCGGCGGCTTCTTCGCGCTGCGCTACCTGGTCGCACCCTCGGACACCGCGGTGAAGCTGCGCTTCGACTACGCGCTGGTCATCGTCGGCGGCATCATCACCGGCGCGGCCATCGGCCTGGTCGGCTTCCTCGAGGGCTCCTACCTTCGCCCGATCGTGATCGCCGAGGGACTCCCGATGCCCTGGGGCTCCGACGCCGGGTTCTCACTCACCACGGCGCTGATCTTCGACGTCGGCATCTACCTCGCCGTGATCGGTGCGGTGCTCGTCGCGCTGGACCGCCTCGGTCAGGCGCAGCGCTACCCGGCGGAGCTGCTCAAGGCGCACCGCCGCGCCCACGGCACCAGCGAGGCCGAGCTCTCCACGCTGAAGGTCCCGGCCGGTTATCACGCCGACCCCGGGGACCTGCCCTTCGAGGTGCAGTCGGGGGAGCCCCGACCAGGGGGCCATGACCAGATCGAGCCGGGAGGGGTGAACGACCGATGAGCATCGCCATCGCCGTCGGGCTGCTCACCGCAGCGGCCGTCTACCTGTTCATGCAGCGAGGCATGGTGCGGATCGTGCTGGGCTTCGTCCTGGCCAGCCACGCAGCAAACCTGGTGTTCTTCGCGGCGGGCAACACCGCCTACCGAGGCGTGCCCTATATCGGCTCCGGGGAGCTCGGCGAACAGGCCGACCCGCTCCCGCAGGCCTTCGTGCTGACCGCCATCGTGATCGCCTTCTCCATCACCATGTTCATGGTGACCCTGGCGATCACCACCACCACCGACGACGACACCGAGGACGTCGAGGTCTCCCCGGCGCTGCTGCTCGCCGCGGACCGCGGCGACACCAACGACGCCGGCTTCTTCGGTCTGACCACCGAGTCCGGCGACATCGTGGTGGAGCGCGGCGAGGACGAGACCGGAGACCCCTGGCCGGAGAAGACCCCGGGGGCCACAGCGCCCGAGCCGGGGGCGTCCGCCGAGCCGGGGACTTCCACCAAGACCGAGACCTCCGCCGAGACCCAGGAGGGAGACGCCCGATGACCGAGATCCTTCCTCCGCTGCTTCCGCTGGCGGTCGGCATCCCGCTGCTGCTCGCCGCGCTCGGCGTGGCGCTGCGCAAGAAGCGCCTGGCCCGCCACATGATCAGCCTCGGCACCCTTGCCGCGCTCTTCGTCTTCGCGGTGCTGCTGGTGATCGCCACCGGCGACGGCACCGTCCTGGTCCATCAGGTCGGGCTCTGGGACTACGGCGTGTCGATCCCGTTCGTGGTCGACGCGCTCTCCGCGCTGGTGCTGATGATCATGTCGGTGCTCGCCATCGCCAGCGTGCTCTTCGCCATGGCCACCCACGAGGCGCGGGCACGGTTCTTCCACCCCTTCGTGCTGGTGCTCATGGCCGGGGTCTCCGGCGCGCTGATGACCGGTGACATCTTCAACCTCTTCGTGTTCATCGAGGTGATGCTGCTGCCCTCCTACGGCCTGCTGGCCATGATGGGGGCCAAGCTCGGCGCCCACGGTGCGCGGATCTACGTCTCGGTGAACCTGCTGGCCTCCACGCTGCTGCTGGTGGGCATCGCCCTGGTCTACGCCACCGCGGGCACCGTGAACCTCGCGGAGCTGCACGGGGCGGGCAAGGACGACCCCGCCGTCGCGCTGGCCGGCGGCGTCGTGCTGACCGCCGTCGCGATCAAGGCCGCGGTGGTGCCGGTGCATGGCTGGCTGACCCGCACCTACGCGATGACCTCTCCGGCGGTCACCGCGCTGTTCTCCGGGATCCACACCAAGGTCGCGATCTATGTGATCTACCGGATCTACTCGCTGCTCTTCGACGGCGACGAGCGCTTCCTCTGGGTGGCGCTGGTGATCACCTCAGCCACGATGCTCATCGGTGTCCTTGGCGCGGTGGGGGAGAAGACCACCCGATCCATCCTGGTCTTCCACATGATCAGCCAGATCGGCTACATCCTAATCGGCGTCGGCCTGTTCACCCTGCTGGGCCTCACCGCCGCGATCTTCTACCTGCTCCATCACATGATCGTGAAGGCCTCGCTGTTCCTCTCCACCGGTGCGATCGAGGAGACCTATGGCACCGGAGAGATCGACAAGCTCGGTGGGATGCTCAAACGCGAGCCGCTGATCGCGGTCACCTTCATGGTGGCCGCCCTCTCACTCGCCGGGCTGCCGCCCTTCTCCGGGTTCGTCGCGAAGTTCGCGATCATCCAGGCCACCCTGGCCGAATCCCACTACTGGGTGGCCGCCGTCGCGGTGGTGGTCTCGATCTTCACGCTGCTCTCGATGCTCAAGATCTGGACCGGGGTCTTCATGGGATCCGAGCCCGATGATCTTCAGGAGCGCGCGCTGACCTACCAGCAACGGATGCACGGCAAACGCTACCTGCGGGTTCAGGCCCAGGCGGAGACCCCCACGCTGACCATCGGACCGCCGACGGCGACCACCTCCGCGGTGCTCGCCGGCAAGCAGGCGGTCAAGGTGCCGTTCAAGCTGATCTTCCCGGCGATCCTGCTGGCCGCGATCACCCTGTTCTTCGGACTCGGGGCGGAGCTGCTGATGGGCTGGTCGGAGACCGCGGCCGAGAACCTGCTCAACCCAATGGACTATGTGAGGGCGGTGAGCGGAGCATGATGAGCTGGCCATTTCGGATCATCGGATTCCTCTTCTGGTATGCCAAGGAGTTCATCACCTCGAACTACACGGTGACCGCCGAGGTGCTGCGTCTGAGCGGGCGTTCCAGGATGCGACCCGCGATCGTCGCAGTGCCGGCCGCCTCGCGCAGCGACAGCGAATGGACGCTGATCTCCGCGCTGATCACGCTGACCCCGGGCACGCTGACCATCACGATCTCCAAGGAGCACAAGATCCTCTACGTGCACGGCATGTTCGTGGAGAACCGCGGGCAGCTGGTGGCCGAGATCCAAGAGATGGAGGACCGGATGCTGCGCGCGATGCGACGAGCGCCCGGAGATCTCACCCGCCCGACCGAGCTGCCGGTGGTCCGTCCGATGGACGAGGCAGGTGAGAGCCGATGATCTCCGAATGGACGCTTGAGGTCGCGCTGATCCTGCTGGCCATCGGCATGGTCATCGCCGCGGTGCGCGGGCTGCTCGGCCCACGCACCATGGACCGGGCCGTGGCCGCAGACCTGATCTTCTTCGCCACCATCGGCTTCGTCGCCCTGATCGGACTGCGCACCAATATCGAGGCGCTCTTCGACATCATCCTCATCGCCACGCTGCTGGGCTTCATGGCCGCGCTGTCCATGGCGCGACTCGGATCCGGAGGTCGCCGCTGATGGCACTCGCTGACATTGCAGACATCCTCGGCCTGGTGTTCATCTTCCTGGGCATCGCCACGATCATCATCTCGGCGATCGGCCTCTTCAAGCTTCCCGATCTGTACCTGCGCGCCTCGGCCGTGGGCACCTCGGCAGGGCTCGGGGTGGCGTCGATCGTCCTGGGTGCTCTGCTGATGGACTTCAGCGGGTTGAATCTGATCAAGGCGGTCATCGCGATCATCGCTCAGCTGCTCACCTCAGCGGTGGGATCCATGGCCATCGCTCGGGCGGGCTACCTCAACAACGCGCTGCCCGCACCGATCACCCATATCGACGAGCTGGCCCTGACCAGACGCGAGGTGTCAGGAGGCCGCTGAACAGTTGGTCCTGAGAACACATGCGGATAGTTTGAGTCCATGAGCACTCATTCCGACCCGCAGGGTCACTCCGAGAACACCAGCCCGGCCAGTCGGGCCGCTGGTGCCCTGAAGCCGCACCGCGTCCCGCGGCACCAGATCGAGGACACCGGCCGCTCCGGCGCGAGCGTGCACCAAGGCGACAAGCTGCGCGTGGGCACGCTCTCGGCCGCAGCGGACCAGCCCTATATGGTCAAGAACCGCCAGCGTGAGGACTTCGAGGAGTCCGTCTCCGGGGACAGCGAGGACCATAAGACCTCCTCACCTGTGAAGCTGACCGGCACCACCTGGAAGTACAGCGCCAAACGCACTCTGACCGAGTTCGGCCGCGACAGCTGCACGGATCTCGCCGCGGGTCTGACCTACTACGCGGTGCTCTCGGTCTTCCCGGCGCTGATCGCGCTGGTCTCGCTGATGTCCTTCGTCGGCGAGGGGGAACGGACCCAGGAGTTCCTGCTCTCCACCGCCGCCCAGACGCTCGAGTCAGACACCATGGAGCAGGTGCGGCCGGCCATCGAAGCCATCACCAGCGTGGAAGGGGCCGGGATCGGACTCGCGCTCGGCCTGCTCACCGCGCTGTGGACCGCCTCGAACTACGTCAACGCCTTCTCCCGGTCGATGAACCGGATCTATGAGGTGGAGGAGGGTCGCTCGATGTTGAAGCTGCGCCCGATCTTCTACCTGGTCACTGCCGGGCTCCTGGTGCTGGTGGCCACAGCGGTGTTCCTGCTGCTGATTTCCGGGCCGATCGCGCGGGCGGTGGGGGACACCGTCGGGCTCGGCGAGACCGCGGTGACGATCTTCAACTGGGCCACCTACCCGGCGCTGCTGCTGGTCGCGGCGATCTGCATCGCCATGCTGTACCACGTGACGCCGAACCTGCGTCAGCCCGGAATCCGCTGGATCTCCGCCGGCGCCCTGCTGGCGATCCTGGTCATGGTGCTCGCCACCACCGCCGTCATCTTCTACGTGTCGAACTTCAGCAACTATGAGGCCACCTACGGTGCGCTGGCAGGCGTCATCATCTTCCTGATCTGGATCTACCTCATGAACCTGGTGCTGCTGCTCGGCGCCGAATTCGACTCTGAGCTGGAGCGTGGACGTCAGCTCCAGAGCGGCATCGAGGCCGAACGCACCATCATGCTTCCCCCGCGCGACATGGGCACGGCAGAGAAGAAGTCCAAGAAGTACGAGGACCTCGTGGCGCAGGGTCAGGCGCTGCGCCTGAGCGAGGGTGAGACCTCCGATCCCGAGACCTCCTGGCGGCGCTGAGCGAAGCACCTGCCCAAGTGCGTAACACTGTGACTTATTCGGCGCAGAGGTGGGTTACCGATCGGTAGTTCGAGTCTGGATTGAATATTGCCGACATGTTTCACGTAGCAGAGTGGCGCCGCTCACTAAACTCGCGGACATATGACCGCCTGGTAACTCCCGTGCGATTCCCTGGGCGGAATGGCACGGGAGTTCTGCTGTCTGGGGGTGGTTGTTGCATGTTTCACACATGTTTTCGAGGCCGGATTGGGGCTCGGCAACGCGGTGACCTGGGTCACGGTCCAGCCGGTTGATCTGGGTAACGATTTCATCACGCGAGCCGATTTGGCGATCTGATCAGGCGTGCCGACCGTAGTCTGGTTCGCACATTGAACCGGTGTTAGATAGGTCACCTTCTCGAGGGATGAGGGGCCGACGAAACACCGGTCACATCGCATTGAAGGATGAGGAGCAACTGTGAAACTGAGGAAACTCTCTGCGGCGACGGCCATTCTGGCCACGGGCGCACTCGTGCTCTCCGGCTGCACCCCCGGAGGCGATAACGGCGACGCCGAGGCCGAGGACACATCCAACGGCGAGAACGGCGAAAACGGCGGCACCACCGACGCGTTCAACGCGGAGGGCCAGCAGTTCACCACCGAGCCGGAGGACACCGGCAAGGCCGACAGCAGCGACCTGGAGACCATGGAGGACGAGATCTCGGTCTCCATGGGAGAGATCGAGTTTGTGGGCTACAACGGCAGCACGCCGGAGAGCTACAGCGTCTACAACTCCACCGTGGTGAACCGGATCTTCGAGGGCTTCGGCTACTGGGGCACAGACAACGTCTGGTACGCCAATGAGGACTTCGGCTCCTACGAGGTGACCAGCGAGGATCCCTTCACCGTGGAGTACACCATCGGTGAAGACGTCTCCTGGTCCGACGGCACCCCGGTGACTGTGGCGGACTACGTGCTGGACTGGGCCTACCAGAACGCCTCGCTGACCAACTCTGATGATGAGCCGCTGTTCAACGGCATCTCCCAGACCTACGGGGAGCGTGTCCTGGAGGGCCCGCAGGGCGATCCCGAGGGCAAGACCTTCACCATCGAATACTCCGAGCCCTTCGCCGACTGGGAGATCATGGTGAACTCCACGCTTCCGGCGCATGTGGTCGCCGAGCAGAGCGACATGGAGCTCGACGAGCTGGTCACCGCGGTCCGCGAGGCCGACACCGAGGCGCTGGAGCCGGTGGCCGAGTTCTGGAACGAGGGCTGGCTGACCGATCCCGGAACGCTGCCCGATGAGGAGCTGATCCCGGTCACCGGTCCCTACACGCTGGACAACTGGCAGGCCGGTGAGTCACTGACCATCACCGCCAACGAGGAGTACTGGGGCAACGCACCGGGCACCGAGCGGATCGTCTTCCGCTTCGTCAACGACGGCCAGCACGTCCAGGCCCTGGAGAACGGCGACCTCAACATCGCCCGCCCGCAGGCCACCGTGGACACTCGCGGCCAGCTCGAGCGTCTCGAGGATCAGATCGTGCTGCACGAGGGCGAGGCTGCCACCTGGGAGCACCTGGACTTCAACTTCATCGAAGGTGGAGCCTTCGCCGACAGCCTGGAGCTGCGCGAGGCCTTCGCCATGTGCGTGCCGCGCCAGCAGATCGTCTCCAACCTGATCGAGCCGGTCAACCCCGAGGCCACGGTGCTCAACGCCCGTGAGTCGCTGACCTTCGAGGAGAACTACGAGGACATCGTCTCCGAGAGCTATGAGGGCACCTACGACGAGGTCGACGTCGAGGGCGCGGCTGAGATCCTCGAGGCCGAGGATGCAGTGGGCACCGAGGTTCGGATCGGCTACGCCGGCCCGAACCCGCGCCGCACCGACACGGTGGCCGAGATCAAGGCCTCCTGTGATGAGGCAGGATTCGACATCGTGGATTCCGGCTCCGAGGACTTCTTCGGTCCGGGCGGCGCCCAGGAGACCGGTGACTACGAGGTCGCACTCTTCGCCTGGGCCGGTTCCGGTCAGGTCGTCT
Source organism: Nesterenkonia sp. AN1 (assembly GCF_000582475.1). NCBI lineage: Bacteria > Bacillati > Actinomycetota > Actinomycetes > Micrococcales > Micrococcaceae > Nesterenkonia > Nesterenkonia sp. AN1. The sequence goes on along the minus strand of NZ_JEMO01000004.1, from coordinate 175,624 downwards.
CAGGACAGAACATCTACTCCACGGATCGCCCGCAGAACTACGGCGGCTACTCCAACGAGACCGTGGATGACCTGTTCAACCAGCTCGCCACGACCGAGGACGCAGACGAGCAGCAGGAGATCATCATCGGAATCGAGCAGGAGCTCTGGGGCGACCTGTTCGGGATCCCGCTCTACGTGCACCCGCAGCTCTCCGGCTCCGACATCTCGATCAGCAATGTCCGCGACACCGCCTCGCAGGACCAGATCGTGTGGAACGCCGAGCAGTGGCAGCGCGCTGAGTGATCTCAGCAGTTCCCAGGTCCCCGCGGCTGACTAATTCAGCCCAGTAGGACCGATGACATCGGTGGGGTTCGATCCGAAAGAACTTCGGATCGAACCCCACCGATGCTTCCCCTGCAGCTCGTGGAAGGTACAACCACCCCGTGTACAGCTATGTTCTGAAACGTCTCCTCAGCGCCATCGCGGTGCTCTTCGGCGCCTCTCTTCTGGTCTTCGTCCTGGTGATCAACTCCGGCGATCCGCTCCAGGAGCTGCGCGAGTCCAATGCGGAAAATGTCGAATTCCTGATCCAGCAGCGCATCGCGTTCATGAATCTCGACGAACCCTGGTATTCCCGGTACTGGATCTGGCTCACCGGAATCGCCGGCTGCGCCGTCGGCGCCTGTGACTTCGGCACCAATATGAGCGGTCAGGACGTCGGTGCGATGGTCGCGAACTCCGCGTCCTCCACGCTGCGCCTGGTCTTCATCGCGACCATCCTCTCGATCATCATCGGCATCCTCACCGGCATCGTCACCGCCATCCGGCAGTACTCCTCACTGGACTACGCCGTCTCCTTCTTCGTCTTCCTCTTCTTCTCGCTCCCGGTCTTCTGGGCCGCGGTGCTGGCCAAGGACTGGATGGGCATCACGTACAACAACTGGCTGCGAGAACCACAGTTCAGCTGGACGCAGATCATCATCGTGGCCGTGGTCGCCGCGATCCTGGTGCCGCTGATCATCGGTGGCTCCACCCGGCGACGCCTGCTCACCGGTGCGGCCATGTTCGGCTTCGTCCTGGTGGTGATGCCGCTGATGGACTCGCTGAACTACGCCCTCGAACCTCGTCTGGGCCCCGCGGTCATCACGCTGCTCGGCATCGGTCTGGCCTTCGGACTCACCGCGCTGCTCTCCGGGCTGAAGAACCGCAGGGTGCTGTATTCGGCACTGACGGTGGTCGGCATCGGTCTGGTCTCCTACTACGCCACCTTCTGGCTGCTGATCGAGCCGCCCGGCGGCTGGCTGACTGTGATCGGCCTGTTCCTGGTCACCATCGCCGTCGCGGTGCTGGTCGGCCGGACCATGGGCGGTCACGCCAAGGGTCAGGCCGTGGCCGTCAGCGTGATCACCGCCGCGCTGTTCGCGGTGATGGTGCTGCTGGATCACTTCATGCGGGCCTGGCCCGGATTCCTGGGCATGAAGCCGCGCCCGATCGCCACCATCGGCTCCTCCTCGCCCAACTTCAGTGGGGACTTCTGGGAGGTCGCTCTGGATCAGGGCACTCAGCTTGTGCTGCCCACCACGATCCTGATGCTGGTCTCGGTGGCCACCTACACCCGGTACACCCGCAGCTCCATGCTGGAGGCCGTGAACCAGGACTACATCCGCACGGCACGAGCCAAGGGCGTCAACGAGCGCACGGTCGTCTTCAAGCACGCCTTCCGAAACTCGATGATCCCGCTGACCACGATCGTGGCCTTCGACTTCGCCGGGCTGATCGGCGGGGCCGTGGTCGTCGAGCAGGTCTTCGGCTGGTCCGGCATGGGCAACATGTTCGTCACCGGCCTGAGCAACTCAGACCCCGCGCCCGTCATGGCGTTCACCCTTATCACCGGCGCCGCCGCGGTGCTGTTCAACCTGATTGCGGACCTCATGTATGCGGTCCTGGATCCGAGGATTAGAGTATGAGCCAGCCAACACCCCCCATCCCGCCGGAGGACGTGCGCAGCGCCGCGGAGGTCGAGGATGCCAAGCTCGCCAGTGCGCAGCGGTCCTATTCCCAGGGCCAGCTGGTGCGCAAGAGGTTCTTTGCGCACAAGCCGGCCGTGGTCTCCATGGCGGTGCTGGTCTTCATCATCCTGCTCTCGGTCAGCTCCATCGGCTTCTCCGGGCAGGGCACCGGCTGGTGGTCGAAGAGCTTCTCCGCCACCGGACTCACGGTCGACGGCGGCCGCCCCACCATGTTCAACGCCGCCTTCCTGGGCGAGCACCCTTTCGGCCAGGACAGCATCGGTCGGGACTACTTCGCCATGGTCATGCGCGGCACCCAGCAGTCGCTGCTGGTGGCCCTGGGCGTGGCGCTCTCCTCCACCTTCCTCGGCGTGCTCGTCGGTGCCCTGGCCGGATATTTCCGCGGCTGGATCGAGGCGGTGCTGATGCGCATCACCGACGTGGTGATCGTGGTCCCGCTTCTGGCTCTGGCGGCGGTCTTCGGCGCCTACGCGCAGGGCCTTCCGGGAGGGACCCTCACGCTGGCGCTGTTCATCGGCCTGGCCACCTGGACCGGCACCGCTCGACTGGTGCGCGCCGAGATCCTCTCGCTGCGCGAGAAGGAGTATGTCGCGGCGGCCATCGCCATGGGTGCGCATCCGGCGCGGATCATCCTCAAGCACATGCTGCCCAACAGCATCGGGGTGATCGTGGTCAATGCCACCTTCGCCATCGCCGCGGCGATCCTGCTCGAGACCACGCTGTCCTACCTCGGATTCGGTGTCCAGCCTCCGGAGACCTCGCTGGGTGCCCTGATCCAGGACAACCAGAACGCCTTCACCACCAGGCCCTGGCTGTTCTGGTTCCCCGGCCTGTTCATCATCGCCATCGCGCTGAGCGTGAACTTCATCGGCGACGGTCTGCGTGATGCCATCGACCCGCGGCAGAAGCGCTCCGGCGCCAACCGGCCCGGCTGGCGGACAGCCTTCGGCCTGTTGGGCCGCGCCACCGCCGAGGAGCGGTCCGGCAAGCAGGTCTCGGAGCTCTCCGGAGGTCCCACCCAGATGCAGCCACCCGCCGGCATGACCGACCACGGTCCAGACTTCGGCCACGATCCCACCGACGAGAAGAGGGACTCCTGATGCCCGCACCAGTGCTGAGCTATAAGGACATCCGCGTCAGCTTCGCCACCGAGTTCGGCGATGTCGACGCCGTCAAGGGCGTCTCTTTCGAGGTCATGCCCGGTGAGGTGGTCGCGGTCGTCGGCGAATCCGGATCCGGGAAGTCCGTCACCTCCTCCACCGCGATGGGACTGCTGCCCGAGAGCGCAAGCGTGCAGGGCGAGGTCCTGCTCGAGGGCCGTAATGTGCTCAAGATGTCCACCGCCGAGCTGCGCAGGCTGCGCGGCTCCGACATCAGCATGGTCTTCCAGGAGCCGATGACGGCGCTGAACCCGGTGCTGCGCGTCTCGGACCAGCTGGTGGAGGCGCTGCAGGTCCACGAGGTCGCCTTCGGGGGTAAGGCGCTGGAGAAGTCCATCGAGCTGCTCGAACGCGTCGGCATCCCCGAGGCCCGGACCAAGATTCGGCAGTACCCGCACCAGTTCTCCGGGGGGCAGCGGCAGCGCATCGTGATCGCCATGGCCATCGCCTGCGGACCGAAGGTGATCATCGCCGATGAGCCCACCACCGCTCTGGACGTCACGGTCCAGGCCGAGATCCTCGATCTGCTGCGCGAGCTCAAGCAGGAGCTGAACACCGGGATCCTGCTGATCACCCACAACATGGGCGTGGTCGCAGACATGGCGGACCGCGTGGTGGTGATGCTCAACGGCGAGGTGGTGGAGACCGGTCCGGTGGCGAAGATCCTCGGTCACCCGGAACACCCCTATACCCGGCGCCTGCTCGCGGCGATGCCGCTGCTGCGCGAGGCGGGGGACCCCTCGCTGGAGCGTGAGCAGGAGCAGGAGCGTGTGCGCGTCACCGAACGTGCCGCGCGTGAGACCAGCCACCGGGCTGCCGCAGGCATGAGTTCAGGTGCAGCCTCACCCGCGCCTGCGGCACTCGAGGCCAAGGACGTCGCGCTGGAGTACAAGTTCCGCCGCAAGGCCACCCGAGTGGTGCATGACCTGAACTTCACCGTCCAGCCCGGCGAGATCATGGGCCTGGTGGGGGAGTCCGGTTCGGGCAAGTCCACGGTGGCCAAGGCGGTTCTGGGCCTGCTGGATGTGGCCGAGGGTGAGCTGCGGGTGCGCGGCGAGAACATGCCCGCGCTGCCGTCGAAGCAGAAGAAGGCGCTCAAGCGGGAGATCGGCGTGGTCTTCCAGGACCCGGCGGCCTCGCTGGACCCGCGGTTCCCGATCGGTGACATCATCACCGAACCCATGGTGGTGCATAAAGAAGGGGACAAGGACTCACGCATGGCACGGGCCCGGGAGCTGCTCGATGCCGTCCGGCTCCCCTCCAGCGTGCTCAACCGCTACCCGCATGAGCTCTCCGGAGGCCAGCGGCAGCGCATCTCCATCGCCCGCGCGCTGACCCTGAACCCCACGCTGCTGATCGCCGACGAACCCACCTCGGCCCTGGACGTCTCGGTGCAGGCCGCGGTGCTGGAGCTGTTCTCCGAGCTGCAGCAGCACTATGCTTCGCCTGCCTCTTCGTCAGCCACGACCTCGCGGTGGTCGACTCGCTCGCGCATAAGGTGCTGGTCATGCAGAACGGCCGCACCGTGGAGCAGGGGACCACCGATCAGGTGCTGCGCCATGCGAAGGAGTCCTACACCCAGCAGCTGCTTGCAGCGGCCCCGGTGCCCAATCCTGAGACCCAGGCTCGACGCCGCACCGAACGGCAGCGGCTGCTCGCCGCTCTGGGCTGAGGCGGCGGCCCAAGGCCAACCTCTAGCAGCAGAAGAAACACGGTCACATGAACAGAACCTGAAACACAGCTGAAAAATTGCCCTGCTAAACTCACTCCCACAGGTGACCCACGCAACACTCGCGCGAGGGTCATCGTCTGCCCATAAAGCTCGCATCTTCTCGAGGAGTAACCGAATATGCACGTCAACAAGACCTCTCGTCGCTCTCGCGCGACGGGTGCGCTCGCCGTGACCGCCGCCGCAGCCCTGGTGCTGTCGGCCTGCGGCGGCGGCGACAACGGCGGGGACAACGGCGAAGCCGCCGAAGGCGTCGAAGGCGGCGGCACCGTCTCGGCCTATAACTGCGAACCGCAGTTCCTGGTCCCCGCGAACTCCACCGAGGTCTGCGGCTCCTGGGTCCTCGGCTCCCTGTTCACCGGTCTGACCCAGACCGACTTCGACACCTACGAGCCCACCGCGGGCGTGGCCGAGTCCTGGGACACCGAGGACAACGTGACCTGGACCTTCACCCTGGGTGAGGACTGGACCTTCCACGACGGCGAAGCGATCACCGCACAGACCTTCGTGGACACCTACAACTGGGCCGTGGATCCTGACAACGCCCAGCAGAGCGCCAACTTCTTCGACAACTTCCTGGGCTACCAGGAGGTCGTCGACGGCGACGCCGAGGAGATGGAAGGCGTCCGCGCGCTCGACGAGTACACCCTCGAGATCGAGCTCACCGAGCCCTTCTCCCCGCTGCCCGACATGCTGACCTACACGGCCTTCTACCCGATGCCCGCGGTGGCCTATGAGGACATCGAAGCCTTCGAGCAGGCCCCGGTCGGCAACGGTCGCTACCAGATGGACGGCGAGTGGGAGCGCGACCAGCAGATCGCGGTGAACCGCTACGAGGATTGGGCCGGGGAGAACCCGGGTCTTCCCGAGCGCATCGAATGGCGCATCTACTCCGACGTCGACACCGCCTACCTGGACGTCCAGGCCGGCAACCTCGACATCCTCGACGCCGCACCGGCGAACCGCCGCACCACGGTGGAAGCCGACTTCGGCGAGAACGCGCAGGACTTCGACACCTCCTCCTTCACCTACCTGGGCTTCCCGCTGTACCAGGAAGAGTTCCAGGACGTCGATGTGCGCCACGCGCTCTCGATGGCCATCGATCGTGAACTGATCATCGACAACATCTTCGACGGCGCACAGACCCCGGCGGAGAACATCATTCCCCCGGATCTGATCGAGGGCAACGAGAACACCTGTGAGTTCTGCCAGTACGATCCCGAGGCTGCCGCAGAGCTCTACGAGGAAGCCGGTGGCCCTGACGAGCTGACCGTCTACTTCAACTCGGGCGCGAGCCACGAGGACTGGGTCGAGGCCGTGGCCAACCAGTGGCGCGACAACCTGGGCATCGAGGACATCACCTTCGAGTCCCTGGAATTCGCCCAGTACCTGGGTCTGCATGACGAGCAGGAGATCACCGGGCCCTACCGTCTGGGCTGGACGCTGTCCTACCCCAGCGCGCAGTACGCGATGGAGCCGATCTACACCACGGGTGTCTCCTCGAACTACGCCGACTACTCCTCCGAGGAGTTCGACGATCTGATCGGCCAGGCCAACGCCGAGACCGATCCCGATGCTGCGGCCGAGCTCTACACCGACGCCGAGGCGATCCTGCTGGAGGACATGCCGGTGATCCCGATGTGGTTCACCAACTTCCAGGTGGTGCACAGCGACCGGATCGATGGCGAGTCCATCTTCATGGATCAGGCCACCTTCACCCGCCTGGAGCAGGTGGTGGTGACCGAGGAGTAATCCTCACAGTCCACGGCAGAGGCGCGGCCTGCGCGAAGTCTTCGCAGGTCGCGCCTCTGCCGTGTCGGCATCCAAGGATTCTCGGAAATGCAGTCCGAGTCCATATCATTGATCGCGGCGTCGCCCCCGGCTCAGGAGAAGACCTCTCCGCCGAGACAGACGCTGGGCGCACCCGCGCCACCACACGCACCCACAAGGACAGCAATGACCCGCTATATCATTCGGCGTCTGCTCCAGTTCATCCCGGTCATCCTGATCTCCACGTTGATCGTCTATGCACTGGTCTTCGCCATTCCGGGCGATCCCATCCGAGCCCTCGCCGGGGACCGCCCGATGAGCGACGCCGTCAGGGAGACCCTGCGCGAGCAGTACAACCTGGATGACCCGTTCCTGATCCAGTACTTCAAATACATCTGGGGCATCGTCACCGCACTGGACTTCGGCTCGACCTTCAACGGCCGCCCGGTCACCGACATCATCCAGCAGCGCCTGCCGGTCACCGCGACCCTGGCCCTGGTGACCCTGGTGATCCAGACGCTGATGGGCATCATCGCCGGCATCCTGGCCGCGCTCTACCGCGACCGGTTCTTCGACCGCTTCGTCCAGGTCTCCACCGTGGCCATGGTGGCGCTGCCCACCCTGGTGATCGGCTTCCTGCTGCAGCTGATCTTCGGGCTGAATCTGGGCTGGTTCCCGATCGCCGGCGTGAACAACGGGGTCTCCAGCTATATCCTTCCGGCGCTGACCATGGCTGCGGTCTCCACCGGCATCCTGGCCCGTCTGGTGCGCAGCGAGCTGCTGGACTCGCTGAAGTCCGACTACGTCCGCACCGCCACCGCCAAGGGCATGAAGCGCAGCCGCGTGATCACCCGCCACGGTCTGCGCAACTCGCTGATCCCGGCGGTCACCTTCATCGGCGCCGACCTGGCGAGCATGCTCGGCGGCTCCATCATCGTGGAGACGATCTTCAACCTCCCCGGACTGGGCCAGCAGGTCTTCGCCTCCATCCAGGGGCAAGAGGGCACCGTCGTCGTCGGCATCGTGACCCTCTTCGTGCTCTTCTTCGTGGTGATCAACCTGATCGTTGATCTCCTCTATGGCCTTCTCGACCCAAGGATCCGTTATGAGTGAGATACACCGCCCCGAAGCGCGCGTGGAGCCGATCGACTCGACGATCGAGCCCGCAGGGGAGCCCGCCAAGAACAAGAAGGTCGAGGAGGCGAGCCTGCTCGCCGATGCCTGGCGCTCGCTGCGGAGGAACCCCTGGTTCATCATCTCCGCGGTCCTGCTGGTGCTCTTTCTGTCCATGGCGATCTTCCCGCAGCTCTTCACCAACAACGATCCGCGCGAGTGCCTGCTCGGGCGCAGCCGGCAGTCGCCCTCGGCCGAGCACTGGTTCGGCACCGATGTCCAGGGCTGCGACTACTACAGCCGGGTGATCTACGGTGCCCGGAACTCGATCGCGGTCGGATTCATCGTCGCGATCGGCACCTTCATCATCGCCGTGCTCCTCGGCCTGGTCGCCGGCTACTTCGGCTCCTGGGTCGACGCCGTGATCTCCCGGTTCACCGACATGGTCTTCGCCGTGCCCTACATCCTGGGCGCCTGGTGTTCCTCAACGTGCTGGAGTCCCGCGGAGTCCGCGAGGTCGCCTTCGTGCTGATCATCTTCATGTGGCCGACCATGACGCGTCTGATGCGCGGCTCGGTGATCTCGGTGGTCAACTCCGAGTTCGTCCTCGCCGCCCGCGCCCTGGGTGCCGGACCGATCACCATCATGCGCCGTCATATCCTGCCGAACTCGCTGGGACCGGTGATCGGCTACGCCACGGTGTTCACCGGCATCATCATCGGCGCCGAGGCGACGCTGACCTTCCTCGGGGTGGGCCTGCAGCTGCCGGCCATCTCCTGGGGACTGCAGCTCTCCGACGCGCAGCCGTTCCTGCAGACCGTGCCGCACCTGCTGCTGTTCCCGGTGATCTTTGTGGGCCTCACCGTGTTCGCGTTCATGACCATGGGTGACGCGATCCGCGACGCCCTTGATCCCAAATCCAAGAAGTGAAGGGTTGGATCTGATGACGCAATCCCAGACCCCCGCCGGTTTCACCCCCGGAACCCGCCCCGGTGAGGTTCCGCTGCTGGAGGTCAAGGACCTCCAGGTGGAGTTCCGCACCAAGGCCGGCGTGGCCAAAGCGATCAACGGGCTGAACTTCAGCCTGCACGCGGGGGAGACCCTCGCGATCCTGGGCGAGTCCGGCTCGGGCAAGTCCGTGACCGCGCAGACCATCATGGGCATCCTGGACATGCCCCCGGGCAAGATCGCCGGCGGTGAGATCCGCTACCGCGGCGAGGACCTGCTGAGCATGGACGAGGAGTCCCGGCGCAAGCTGCGCGGGGTCAAGATCGCCATGATCTTCCAGGACGCGCTGTCCTCGTTGAACCCGGTGCTGCCGGTCGGCTGGCAGATCGCTGAGATGTTCCGCGTCCACCGCGGACTCAAGCGCAAAGAGGCCAAGGTCAAGGCGGTGGAGATGATGCAGCGCGTAGGCATCCCCGGCGCCGAAGAGCGGGCGGGGGACTTCCCGCACCAGTTCTCCGGAGGCATGCGCCAGCGCATCATGATCGCGATGGCCATCGCCCTGGACCCCGACGTGCTGATCGCCGATGAGCCCACCACCGCACTGGACGTCACCGTCCAGGCCCAGGTGATGCGGCTGCTGAAGGATCTGCAGACCGAGTTCAACATGGGTCTGATCCTGATCACCCATGACCTCGGCGTGGTCGCCGATGTCGCGGACAAGATCGCGGTGATGTACTCCGGACGTGTCATGGAGGCCGCCGATGTCTACGAGATCTACGGCAGGCCCGGGCACCCCTACACCCAGGGCCTGCTGAACTCGATCCCGCGGATCGACGACGAGGGTGGACGGCTGCGCGCGATCTCGGGGCTGCCGCCGTCGCTGACCGATATGCCGCCGGGCTGCCCGTTCAACCCGCGCTGCGAGTTCGCCACCGACCGCTGCCGGACCGAACGCCCGGAGCTGCGCCCGGTCGCGGAGGGACACCTCTCGGCGTGTCACTACGCCGAGGACGTCTACGCCGGCACCGCCACCCGCACCCGGCGCCCGTCACCCACCGGCGCCGGAATGATCGACGTCTCCGAGGAGGCACCACAATGAGCCTGTCAGTTCCCGCCGCCGCAGATCCCTTCGCCGACAAGCCCTCGGTGCTCGAGGTCGAGGGCCTGGTCAAACATTTCCCGATCACCCAGGGCATCGTCTTCCAGCGCAAGGTCGGTGCTGTGAAGGCCGTGGACGGGGTGAGCTTCAACCTGCGTGAGGGCGAGACCCTGGGCATCGTGGGGGAGTCCGGCTGCGGCAAGTCCACCCTGGCGAAGCTGCTGATGCGCCTGGAGGAGCCCGACGCCGGCACCGTGAAGTTCCGCGGTGAGGACTTCCTCTCGGTCAAGGGCGACGAGCTGCGCCGGCTGCGGCGCAAGATTCAGATCATCTTCCAGGACCCCTACACCTCTTTGAATCCGCGCATGTCGGTGGGCGACATCATCGCCGAGCCGTTCAAGCTGCACCCGGAGGAGAAGCCGAAGCAGGGGATCCGCAACCGGGTCAAGGAGCTGCTGGACCTGGTCGGGCTGAACCCGGAGCACATCAACCGCTATCCGCACCAGTTCTCCGGCGGGCAGCGCCAGCGGATCGGCATCGCCCGCGGCCTCGCGCTGAACCCCGACGTCATCATCTGCGACGAGCCGGTCTCGGCGCTGGACGTCTCGGTCCAGGCCCAGGTGATGAATCTGCTTGATGACCTGCAGAAGGAGTTCGGGCTCAGCTACATCTTCATCGCCCACGACCTCTCGGTGGTCCGGCACATCTCCGACCGGGTCGGGGTGATGTACCTGGGCAAGCTCGCCGAGCTGGGCACTCAGGAGGAGATCTACACCGGTCCCTCGCACCCCTACACCCAGGCGCTGCTCTCCGCGGTGCCGCTGCCGGACCCCACCCTGCGCGGGGCGCGCGAGCAGATCGTGCTCCAGGGGGATCCGCCGAACCCGGCGAACCCGCCCTCGGGCTGCCGCTTTCGGACCCGCTGCTGGAAGGCCACCGAGATCTGCGCCACCCAGGAGCCGGAGCTGATCTCCCGAGGTCAGATCACCCAGCTCAGCGCCTGCCACCATGCGCAGCAGAACGAGAAGATCATCCCGGCCCACAGCTAGGTCCGGGGCTGCCCCCAACCCCTGGTGACCACCGGCATTGCCGCACTCGCCGCTCGAGGCCGTACACTGGAATGGTGTGGTCGCGACACGGCCGTGTTGCTGTGCGCTCTGACCCACCCCAAACCACACTGTTGAACCACATGTAGAACCACGACGTGACATGGACGAGTCAAGAAACGACATCGACCGACCAGACACGTCACTCTCCTCTATGGAAGGCGTTGCCCCACTTATGACCACTGCTGCCGCTCGGACACTTGCAGGTACTGACGAGCGCCAGGATCTGCGCAACGTCGCCATCGTCGCCCACGTCGACCACGGCAAGACCACTCTGGTCGATGCCATGCTCACCCAGACGAGAGAGGCCGGTGCGCACGGCGCCCTCGAGGAACGGGTCATGGACTCCGGTGAGCTCGAGAAGGAAAAGGGCATCACGATCCTGGCCAAGAACACCACCGTGTTCTACTCCGGTCCGGCCGCCACCAAGCACGCCGGCATGGACAACGTCACCATCAACGTGATCGACACCCCCGGACACGCTGACTTCGGCGGTGAGGTCGAGCGCGGCCTCTCCATGGTCGACGGCGTCGTGCTGCTCGTGGACGCCTCTGAGGGCCCGCTGCCCCAGACCCGTTTCGTGCTGCGCAAGGCACTGAATGCTCAGCTTCCCGTGATCCTGGTCGTGAACAAGACCGACCGCCCCGATGCGCGCATCGACGGCGTCGTCTCCGACACCATGGACCTGCTGCTCGGCCTGGCCTCCGACGTCGCCGAGGAGAACCCCGAGCTGAATCTGGACTCGGTGCTCGACGTTCCGGTGGTCTTCGCCTCCGGCCGAGAAGGCCGCGCCTCGAAGAACCAGCCAGAGGACGGCGGAATGCCGGACAGCGACGACCTCGAGCCGCTCTTCGACACCATCCTCGAGCATGTTCCGGCGCCGAAGTACGACTCCGGCGAGGTCCTTCAGGCGCACGTCACCAACCTCGACGCCTCCCCGTTCCTCGGCCGCCTGGCCCTGCTGCGCATCTTCAACGGCACGCTGAAGAAGAACCAGCAGGTCGCCTGGGCCCGCAAGGACGGGACCATGAAGACGGTGAAGATCACCGAGCTCCTCGCCACCAAGGGCCTGGAGCGAGTCTCGGCAGACTCCGCCGGACCCGGCGAGATCGTCGCCGTCGCCGGCATCTCCGACATCATGATCGGTGAGACCCTCACCGACCTGGAGAACCCCAAGCCGCTGCCGACCATCACCGTGGATGATCCCGCGATCTCCATGACCATCGGCATCAACACCTCGCCGATGGCCGGCCGGGTCAAGGGCGCGAAGGTCACGGCCCGCCAGGTCAAGGACCGCCTGGACAAGGAGCTGGTCGGCAACGTCTCGCTCAAGGTCTTCCCGACCGAACGCCCCGACACCTGGGAGGTCCAGGGCCGAGGCGAGCTCGCACTGGCGATCCTGGTCGAGCAGATGCGCCGCGAAGGCTTCGAGCTGACCGTGGGCAAGCCCCAGGTGGTCACCCGCGAGATTGACGGCAAGCTGCACGAGCCGATGGAGAACATGATCGTGGACTCCCCCGAGGAGTTCATGGGTGCGATCACCCAGCTGATGGCGGCCCGCAAGGGAACCATGACCACGATGACCAACAACGGCACCGGCTGGATCCGTATGGAGTTCATGGTGCCCGCTCGCGGTCTCATCGGCTTCCGCACCAAGTTCCTCACCGACACCCGCGGCGCCGGAATCGCCTCCTCCTACGCGGCAGGCTACGAGCCGTGGAAGGGCCTGATCGAGTACCGCACCTCCGGTTCGCTGATCTCCGACCGCACCGGCACCGCGACCCCGTTCGCCATGATCAACCTGCAGGAGCGCGGCAACTTCTTCGTGGACCCGCAGGAAGAGGTCTACGAGGGCATGGTCGTGGGCGAGAACGCTCGCCACGACGACATGGAGGTCAACATCACGAAGGAGAAGAAGCTCACCAATATGCGTGCAGCGGCTGCCGACTCCTTCGAAGGCCTGACCCCGCCGACCAAGCTGACCCTCGAGGAGTCCCTCGAATTCGCGAATGAGGATGAGTGCGTGGAGGTCACCCCGCACTCGATCCGCATCCGCAAGGTCATCCTGAACTCCTCCGAGCGCATGCGTGACACACGCAAGAAGAAGAGCGCTTCACAGTAATGACCAGCCCGCAGGACACCGAGGCACCCTCGCGGAGAAGCTCGCTGCGACCAGCTCTGCTGGGCGTCTGCTTCTCCGCAGGGGTGGTCCTCGGGATCCTGGGCACCGTGTTGCACGGCAACATCGTGATGCTCGGTCCCACCGAGACCGGGACCGTGCTGCCCTGGGGCGCGGTGCTGGCCCTGCTGATGTGCCTGATGGCGCAGCTCTGGGCCGGGCTCAAGAGCGGCTCGTTGCTGGAACCGATGGTCATGGGCATGACCACCTTCACCGTGGCCTCGATCGCCTACCTCTGGCCCGGACCGGATCAGCTGGTGGTGCCTTACAGCCCCGAGGCCATGGCGCTGCTGCCGGGGCCCACGCTGGCCTCGGCGATCTGGTGGCTGGGCACCGCAGCGGTGACCTTGATCGCGATGGTCCTGGTCAAGTGGATCCTGGTGCGGGACCGCGCCGCATCTCGGTAGACTCGACTTACGCACTCGAAGAAAGATAAGAGGAGTCCATGACGTACATCATTGCCCTTCCTTGCGTGGATCTGAAGGACAAGGCCTGCATCGATGAATGTCCGGTGGACTGCATCTACGAGGGTGATCGGATGCTCTACATCCACCCCGACGAATGCGTCGACTGCGGCGCCTGCGAGCCGGTCTGCCCGGTGGAGGCCATCTACTACGAGGACGACACCCCCTCGCAGTGGTCCGAGTACTACCGCGCCAACGTCGAGTTCTTCGACGAGGTCGGTTCCCCCGGCGGCGCGGCCAAGGTCGGGCTGATCCCGAAGGACCACGAGATCGTCGCGGCCCTGCCCCCGCAGCAGCAGTGACCACCCAGCTCAGCGGAGGCCTCCATGCTCACTCTTCCTGAGTACCCCTGGGACGCGCTGGCTCCCTACCTTCAGAAGGCGCGGCAGCACCCGGAGGGAATCGTCAATCTCTCCATCGGCACCCCGGTGGACCCCACCCCTGAGGTGATCCAGGCGGCGCTCACCGCCGCCGCCGACGCTCCCGGGTACCCGACCACCCACGGCACGCTCGCGCTGCGCGAAGCCATCGCCGGCTGGTTCGCCCGACGGCGCGGGGTCACCGGCCTGGACCCGGAGAACATCCTGCCCACGGTGGGCTCCAAGGAGCTCGTCGCCTGGCTGCCGACCCTGCTGGGACTCGGCGCTCGCGCCGGGGCCGGCACCTCCGACGTCGTGCTGCGCCCACTGGTGGCCTACCCGACCTATGACATCGGCGCACAGATCGCCGGCGCGACCCCGCTGGCCACCGACGATCCGTTCAGCCTCGACGAGGAGACGCTGCAGCGGGTCAGGTTGATCTGGATCAACTCACCCTCGAACCCCACCGGCGCGGTGGCCGGGGCTGAGTGGATGTCCGAGGTGGTCAAGCTCGCCCGCCGCATCGGCGCCGTGGTCGCCTCCGACGAGTGCTACGCCGAGCTGCCCTGGGAGGTCGCCGAGGACGACGTCCCCTCGGTCCTGGACCCCCGGGTCTGCGGAACCCACCCGGAGACCGGCGCACCCGACCACCGCGGACTCCTCGCGGTGTACTCGGCGTCGAAACAGTCCAATATCGCCGGCTACCGGGCCGCGTTCGCCGCGGGCTGCCCGGAGCTGATCAGCGGACTGATCAACACCCGCAAACACGCCGGCATGATCGTTCCGGCCCCGGTCCAGGCCGCGCTGGCCGCGGCGCTGAACGATGACGCCCACGTGGCCGCTCAGCGCGAGCTCTACCGCCGGCGTCGGGCGCTGATGGTGCCGGCCCTGCAGGCCGCCGGTCTGCAGATCGAAGACTCGGTCGCCGGACTGTACCTGTGGTGCCGCGCCGCCGAGGCTGACCCTTCCGCCAGCACCGCGGAGGACACCTGGGCGCTGGTGGATCAGATGGCCCGGCGCGGGATCCTGGTGGGTCCCGGGGTGTTCTATGGGGAGCAGGGCAACGGCTACATCCGGGTGGCGCTGACCGCCACGGATGAGCGGATCGCCGCCGCGGCTGCGCGACTCACCAGCTGAGCTGGGTGCTTCTGCGGGATCCGATGCGATTCGGCGCAGGTTACACCCGATGCGGTGAACCATGACACAACTGGCAACCACCTGTGACCAAGCGGTAGGTTTGTCATGATGTCCCCCTAGTGTGTCTGATAAGGAGACCCATGACTGAGCAGTCTTCTGCCCGCCTGAACTATCAGGGGGGAGATCTCGAACTACCCGTGCAGCCCTCCGTGGAGGGCAATGTCGGTCTCGGCATCGCACCCCTGCTGAAGACGACCGGCGCGGTCACCTATGACCCCGGCTTCATGAACACCGCCAATGCGCAGTCGGCGATCACCTACATCGACGGCGATGAAGGCATCCTGCGCTACCGCGGCTACCCCATCGAGCAGCTCGCGGAGAAGTCCAGCTTCCTCGAGGTCTCCTACCTGCTGATCTACGGCGAGCTGCCCACCCAGCAGCAGCTGAGCGACTTCGACACCGTCACCCGTCGGCACACCCTGCTCCACGAGGAGCTGCGCGACTTCTTCGGCGGGTTCCCGCGTGACGCGCACCCGATGCCGGTGCTCTCCTCCGCGGTCTCGGCGCTCTCCACCTACTATCCCGACTCGCTGGATCCCTTCAACAAGGACCACGTGGAGCGCTCCACCTACCGGATGCTCGCGAAGGTCCCCACCATCGCGGCCTACGCGTATAAGAAGTCCATCGGCCAGCCGATGCTCTACCCGGACAACAACCTGACCCTGGTCGAGAACCTGCTCCGCGGCTGCTTCGGCGTGCCCGCCGAGCAGTACGAGCTGGACCCGGACATCGTCAAGGCCCTGGACACGCTGCTGATCCTGCACGCGGACCACGAGCAGAACTGCTCCACCTCCACCGTGCGCCTGGTCGGCTCCTCTCAGGCGAACCTCTTCGCCTCGGTCTCCGCGGGCATCAACGCGCTCTACGGCCCCGCCCACGGCGGCGCCAACGAGGCAGTGCTGGGCATGCTGCGCCAGATCCAGTCCGGCGACGTCAGCCCGGAGACCTTCATGGAGAAGGTCAAGAACAAGGAGGCCGGGGTCCGGCTCATGGGCTTCGGACACCGGGTCTACAAGAACTACGACCCGCGCGCCCGCGTGGTCAAGGGCCTGGCCGATGACCTGCTGGCCAAGCTCGGCGGCGACGACGAGCTCTTCGACATCGCCCAGCGCCTGGAGCAGAAGGCGCTGGAGGACGACTACTTCATCGAGCGCAAGCTCTACCCGAACGTGGACTTCTACACCGGCCTGATCTACAAGGCGATGGGCTTCCCGGAGAAGATGTTCACCGTGCTCTTCGCGCTGGGCCGGCTTCCCGGCTGGATCGCGCAGTGGCGCGAGATGATCGAGGACCCCTCCACCAAGATCGGTCGGCCCCGCCAGATCTACATCGGCGAGCCCGAGCGCAACTACCCCGGAGTCTGACCCTCTCCCTCCTTCCGTTGAGCGGCGGATTCTGCGACTATCTGAGGCCGAAAAGGCCCATAGATGCTCGGAGAATCCGCCGCTCAACGTGTTTGGGGGGAGGGGTCAGCGGCGGGAGAAGCCGATCACCACGACGTCCTCGCTGACCGTCTCCACCCGCTCCCAGCGGCCCGAATCCCGGTGCCACTCATAGGCTCCGGCGTGGACCGACTGGACCCCGTAGGTCTCTGCGGCGGCCACCGCCCACTGCGCCACCAGCCACTCCGGCTCGCTGCGCTCGGTCGAGTCGTCCTCGGTCGCGTCATCCTCCTCCGCCTCGGTGGCTCCGGCCTCCTCCGCCACGTCGCTCACCGAGACTCGCACCACGGCTGAATCTCCGGAGCCCTGCACCTCGGTCGCCTCGGCGCCGAGCATCCCGGACAGCGTGGACTGAAGCTCATCGCCCAGACCCTCGGAGTCCGGTCCGGGGACCTCAAGCTGGCTGAGCTGACAGGTCATCACCATGGGCTGCAGGCCGGCCAGGGGGCGGGCGAAGGCCCGGGCGAGCTCCTCGTGCTGCGGGTAGAACGTCGGGTTCTGCGGCCGGCCCAGAGTCTCGGCGGCCTCCTGGAGCCCCAGCTCGGGGGACCACGCGTCCTCGCCTCCGTCCTCGCGGCTCTGGATCAGCCGCGAGTAGAAGTCCTCGGCGGTGGTCGGGGTGGAGCTGGTCGCCTTCACGGCGTCCCACTGCGGGCCCCCGTCGGCGAAGAGCACCGGCGCGGGCGCGCTCGAGTCCTCTTCTGAATCAGCAGCCTCCGCCTCCTCGGCGTCGACCTCCTCGGTCTCCTCCTCCACGGGGTCCGCCCGGTCGTCCAGGTTGGTCTCCTGCAACGAGATCGCGATCGCGTCGGTGGCGGCCTGGACCGGCAGCTCGCGCTCCGCCGCCGCGGCGGCCAGGTGCGCGGCCGCATAGGTCTGGGCCGGGGTGAGCCGGTGCTCCACCTCGCCCACCGTCACCGAGCAGCGCTCATCGAGGAGATACTCGTTCTCCTCGATGAGCTGCCAGGCCCCGTAGCCGGTGGCTCCCACGGCGGCCGCGACCACGGTGATGGCCGCGACGGCCTTGACTCGACGTCGTCGCCGATGCACGGTGCGGGTGACGGTGATGGGGCGATCAGCGCGACGGCTCATCGAAGACCTCTCGACTCAGGTGGCTCGGGTTCGGCTCAGGGGGCTGCTCTGCAGCGGCTCGGTGGCTGCCTTCGCAGCGGCCGCTCAGTTGCGGTGCAGGGCGGCGTTGAGCTCGACCTTCGCACCCTTGCGCGGCACTGCCTGGACCGAACCGGTCACGGAGTCGCGCCGGAAGAGCAGGTTCGGCACGCCGGAGAGGGCCGAGGCCTTCACGGTGTCCATCACGCTGCGGTCATCATCGAGCACCGAGACCTTGGTTCCGGCGGTCACGTAGAGCCCGGCCTCGATCACACAGTCATCGCCGACCGAGATGCCCACACCGGAGTTCGCGCCCAGCAGCACGCGCTCACCCAGGGTGATCTTCTCCTTGCCGCCGCCGGAGAGGGTGCCCATGATGGAGGCGCCGCCGCCGATGTCGGTGCCGTCGCCGACCACGACCCCGGCCGAGATCCGACCTTCCACCATGGAGGTGCCCAGGGTGCCGGCGTTGAAGTTCACGAAGCCCTCGTGCATCACGGTGGTGCCCTCGGCAAGGTGCGCGCCCAGACGGACCCGGTCCGCGTCGCCGATCCGCACGCCGGAGGGGGTCACGTAGTCCACCAGGCGGGGGAACTTATCGATCGAGTGCACGCTGACATGCCCGCGGGAGCGCAGCTTCAGCCGGGTGGTCTCGAAGTCGGTCACCGCGCAGGGCCCGAAGTTGGTCCAGACCACGTTGCTCAGATGCCCGAAGATGCCGTCGAGGTTGATGCTGCGCGGCTTGACCAGCCGGTGGGAGAGCAGGTGCAGACGCAGCCAGACGTCGGAGGCGGAGCTCGCCTCGGCGTCCAGATCGGACTCCACGGAGACCACCTTCATCGTGACCCCGCGGTCAGGATCCTCGCCGGCGGCGGTCTGCAGGGCGGCGATCAGCTCGGCGTCGTCGTTCTCGGACAGAGGGGCCATCACGGGGCGCGGGAACCAGGTGTCCAGGACGGTGCCGTCGGTGGTCACCGTGGCGAGGCCATGGCCGGATGCGGTTCGAATGTCTGTGCTCATGGCACCATCCTACTTTTTCCTGCGTGCAAGCCCATCAGCTGCTCCCGCGGGTCCCACGCGCGGGGGCGTTCGCCTAGGCTGAGCGGATGGATATCCGTGCACTGCTCTCCGGCGACGTCGCCGCGCTCACCGAGGCGATCATCGGCTGCGAATCCGTCTCCGGCAACGAGAAGACCCTGGCCGACGCCGTGGAAGCGGCGCTGCAGGACCTGCCGGGACTGAGCCTGCACCGCGACGGCGACACCGTGATCGCGCGCACCGAGACCAGTGCGGCGCAGCGGATCATCCTCGCCGGGCACCTGGACACGGTCCCGCTGCCGAGCACCCCGGGATCCCGCGGCACCGTGCCGCCGCGCTGGGAGCAGGCCGAGGGTGCCGAGGTGCTCTACGGCCGCGGCGCCACCGATATGAAGGGCGGCGTGGCGGTGCAGCTGAAGCTGGCCGAGGACGTCGCGACGCACCTCTCCGCAGGCGGTTCCCTGGATCGTGACATCACCTGGGTCTTCTACGACCACGAAGAGGTCGAGGCCAGCAAGTCCGGGCTCGGCCGGGTGCTCTCCAAAGTCCCGGAGCTGCTCGACGGTGACTTCGCGGTGCTGCTGGAACCCACCCACGGGGTGGTCGAGGGCGGCTGCAACGGCACCTGCCGGTTCGAGGTCACGATCCCCGGGGTCGCCGCACACTCCGGACGGGCCTGGATGGGGGAGAACGCGATCCACGGCACCGCTGGGCTGCTCCGGGTGCTCAGCGACTACACGCCGAAGACCATCACGGTGGAGGGCCTGGACTACCGCGAGGGGCTCAACGCGGTGCGGATCCGCGGCGGGGTGGCCGGCAACGTCATCCCCGACTCCACCGTGGTGGAGATCAACTACCGCTTCGCCCCGGACAAGACCGTGGAGCAGGCCCACGCCCATGTCCGAGAGGTCCTGGCCGAGGCCGGGATCAGCGAGGACCAGCAGCGAGTCACCGACAGCTCGGCTGCGGCGCGCCCCGGGCTGGAGCATCCCGCGGCCCAGGCGTTCATCGACGCGGTGGGCGGAGTGCCGATGCCCAAATACGGCTGGACCGATGTGGCGCGGTTCTCGGCCAGGGGAGTCCCGGCGGTGAACTTCGGCCCCGGGGACCCGCTGCTGGCGCACTCCGACGACGAACACGTCACCGCGCAGGCGCTGCGGGACTGCCACACCGCGCTGCATCGCTGGCTGCTGGACGGCTGAGCCGCTGGGCGGGAGACCGCTGGCTGCCGGCTGCTGGGCGGATGGACGGCTGAGCCGCTGGGCGGAATCCTCTAGGCTGAACTCATGACCGAAGAGCAGACCCCCAGCACCCGTCCCGTCGCGCTGATCACCGGCGCCTCCCGCGGGATCGGCAAGGCCATCGCCGTCGAGCTCGGCCGCGATCACCACATCCTGGTCGGCGGGACGAACCCGGAGACCGTGGATGCCGTGGTGAAGGCCCTGCCCAGCGCCGAACCCTTTCTGGTGGATCTGACCGACCTCGACGCCATCGCCCCCGCGCTGCAGGCGGCCGAACCTTCCCGGCTTGACGTGCTGGTCCACTCCGCCGGGCTGGCCTGGATGAACCCGGTCGCAGAGACCACCCCGGCCCAGTTCCAGGGGATGTTCACCGTCAACGTCTTCGCCGTCGCCGAGCTGACCCGCGCCGCGCTTCCGCTGCTGCGCGCCTCCGCCGGAGCGGTGCTGAGCATCAACTCCGGGGCAGGATTCACCGCAGGCCCCGGAAGCTCGATGTACTCCGGTACCAAGTTCGCACTGCGCGCGCTCACCGATGCGCTGCGCGAGGAGGAGCGCGGCCAGGTCAAGGTCACCTCGATCCACCCTGGCCGGGTGGACACCGACATGCAGGTCGCCCTGCAGGAGTCCATGGGCAACAAGGACTACGACGGCGGCATCTACATCTCCCCGCAGGCGATCGCCGAGGCGGCGCGCACCGTGGTGGACATGGAGGACGCCTCGATGGTGGAGAGCATCTCCATCCGGCCGGTGCAGAAGTAGCCGCCGCGAGGTGACCGACCTGCGCCTCACCGAGCTGCCGCTGGAACTGGTGGACGCCGCCGTCGCCCTGTGGCGGCAGGCCGGGCTCACCCGACCCTGGAACGACCCGCACCAGGACTGCCTGCGCGCCCTGACCGGGGAGGAGTCCACGGTGCTCGTCACTCAAGACGCCGCGGGGGAGCTGGTGGGCACCGTGATGGTCGGTCAGGACGGTCACCGCGGCTGGATCTACTACCTCGCCGTGGATGAACGGCTCCAGGGTCAGGGGCTCGGCAAGCAGCTCCTGGCCGGGGCGGAGGACTGGCTGCGCCGGCGCGGGGTGCCCAAGCTGATGCTCATGGTGCGGCAGGAGAACGCGGCCGTGCAGGACTTCTACCGGGCGTTGGGCTACACCGACCAGGACACCGTGGTGCTGGGCCGCTGGCTGGACCGCGAGCTCGACTGACGGCCGGGCTGAGCTGACGGCTGGGCTGGGCTGAGCTGACGCGGAGCTGAAGCTGACGCCGGGCGTCAGCGCCCTTCGGGAGGCGTCCAGGCGCGCAGCTGGGAGATCAGGTCCTGCGGGTCGCTGCTGATCACCAGGGCCTCGCGGCGCCAGGCAGACATGAAGCCCTCGTCGACCATATGGTCGACCATGTCCAGCAGCGGATCCCAGAACCCCTTGACGCTATAGAGCCCCACGGGCTTGGCGTGCAGCCCCAGGTACTGCCAGGTCCACACCTCGAAGAACTCCTCGAGCGTGCCCATGCCGCCGGGCAGCGCGATGAAGCCGTGACCGAGGTCCGCCATCCGGGACTTCCGAGAATGCATGTCAGGCACGATCTCCAGCGAGGTCAGCCCATGGTGCCCCACCTCGCGGCCGATCAGCACCTCTGGGATGATTCCGTGGACCTCGCCGCCGGCCTCCAGGGCGGCATCGGCGATCTGCCCCATCAGACCGACCTTGCCTCCGCCGTAGACCACGGCGATGCCGGCTCCGGCCAGCGCGGTGCCGAGCCTGCGGACCTCCTCGGTATAGTCCAGGTCGGATCCCGAGGCGGAGCCGGTGAAGACCGTGAGAGCATTGAACCTCGGGGCAGGGGCCGTCGCAGGGGTGTCGGGAGAGATAGGCGTCACGGATCCATGATTCCACAGCGATTTCCCAGCGGCCGGGAACCCCTGTTAGACTTTTCCAGTCGCAATCCTCCATAGCTCAACGGCAGAGCACTCGACTGTTAATCGAGCGGTTGTTGGTTCGAATCCAACTGGGGGAGCAGATCCGCCCTCGCCCTCACGGGCGGGGGCGTTTTTCATGCCATAGTGTTTTTCCTGCGACGCTGCTGCGCCGCACTGACCTGGTGAACCCGATTCGGAGACTTGATGAGCGCCCCTGAGACGAAGACCCATGACATTGCCCGGCTGATCATCTCCTGCCCGGATCAGCCAGGGATCGTGGCGGCCGTCTCGGAGCTCATCGCCGAGGTCGGCGGCAACATCATCAGCCTCGACCAGTACTCCACGGGCGTGGAGGACGGCCGGTTCTTCCAGCGCACGGTGTTCCACCTGCCGGGCCTCGCCGCGGCCAAGCCCGCGGTGGAGCAGGCGATCCAGACCAAGCTGGCCGACCGGTTCTCCATGGACTACTCACTCTCCGCAGCCGATCAGCCCAAGCGGGTGGCGATCTTCGCCTCCAAGACCGACCACTGCCTGCTGGACCTGCTCTGGCGGCACCGGCGCGGCGAGATCCCGATGGACATCGTCATGGTCATCTCCAACCACGCCGACCTCGCCGAGGACGTGCGGCCCTTCGGGATCCCGTACTTCCACGTGCCGGTGGCCAACGGGGACAAGGCCGCGGCGGAGGCCCGGCATCTGGAGCTGCTGCGAGGCAACGTCGACATGATCGTGCTGGCCCGGTACATGCAGATCATCTCCGAGGACTTCCTCGAAAAGGTCGGGGCTCCGGTGATCAACATTCACCACAGCTTCCTGCCCGCCTTCATCGGGGCAGGCCCCTACCAGAAGGCCGCGGACCGCGGGGTGAAGCTCATCGGCGCCACCGCGCACTACGTGACCAAGGACCTCGACGAGGGCCCCATCATCGAACAGGACGTCATCCGGGTCTCACACAGCGACGACGTCGCCCAGCTCACCCGCTTCGGCGCCGACGTCGAACGCGCCGTGCTCTCCCGCGCGGTCAAATGGCACTGCGAGGACCGGGTCATCCGCAACGGCAGCACCACGATCGTCTTCTGATCCCACCCACCCCCCATTCCCCGTCCTCGTTGAGTGGCTGATTTCGCGGGTATTTCATGGGTCGGGCGGCTCAAACTGCGCGGAGAATCCGCCCCTCAACGTGGGGAGGGGGGGAGTGCGTCACCGGAGATCTCACCCGGCAGGGTGATCGTGCGTCCGGTCAGCTCGACGGCGACGTCCTTGTCCGGATCAAACCTGCCTAAATTGAGCGCGATGCACTCAATTTTCCCAGGGGCTGTGAGTCGGATTTGGGCATGGACTTCTGTCGCAATACAGTGCCGCTTGACTGAGGTTCCCCTGCGCCGGAGCGTCGGGTTCGATTAGAGTGCCGGGGTGTCTAAGTCAAAGAAGAAGCGCGTCCAGCACGTCCTCACGGTTGATGCGAAGAAGCAGCTCAGCCCGCACATGATCCGGCTGATCCTGGGCGGTCCCGGATTCGAGGCGATCGAGTTCAAGTCTGTGGGGGAGTCGCCCGCCACCGATCAATACATCAAGCTGCTCTTCCTGCCGCAGGACCTCGAGGCGGCCCGCCTGCCCGAGGGCGTCGACCTCAGTCGTCCCTATGACATGGACGCGCTGCGCGAGCAGCTGAGCACCGAGCAGATGCCGGCGACCCGCACCTATACGATCCGGCACGTCGACCATGCGAACTCACAGATCTGGGTGGACTTCGTGGTCCATGGCGAGGAGGGTCGCGCCGGAGTCTGGGCGAAGCACGCGCAGATCGGGGACCAGATCAGCTTCTTCGGACCCGGCAGCGGCTACGCCCCGCGTGAGGAGGCCGCATGGCACCTGCTGGCCGGAGATGAGGCCGCGCTGCCCGCGATCGCCTCCGCGCTGGAATCGATGGCTGAGGATGCGCGCGGCGTCGCCGTCGTCGAGGTCCGCGACGCTGCGGAGCGTCAGCCCTTGGACGTGCCCGCAGGGATGGACCTGGTGTGGCTGCACCGCGAGGCGGACTTCAGCCCGGAGGCCACGATGCTCACGGAGTACCTGGAGGAGCTGAGCATCCCGGACGGTGACGTGCAGGTCTTCGTGCACGGCGAACGTGCCCAGATGAAGCGGATCCGACGGATGCTGGTGGATCAGAAGGGGTTGGATCGCAAGGCGATGTCGCTTTCGGCCTACTGGGCGCATGGTCGGATCGAGGATCAGTTCCAGGCCGAGAAGCGCACCCCGGTGGGACAGATCGAGGACTGAACCCGGCGGGCCGGGTTCAGCTCAGCCGGCCACCCCGGAGCTGGTGCCCAGCACCAGGGCGAAGACCAGCCCGATCGCCAGCAGCAGCATCGTGATCGCCGAACACAGGCCGGCCCGCTCGCGATGCCCGGCCAGTCGCAGGTCATCACGGTCACGCATCGACCCGGTGAGGATCATGATCAGGTCGATCAGGGTCCAGGCGAAGACGATCGTGATGCAGAGCAGGCCGAGGTTCGCCTGCCCCGCGACCATCAGCACGACGGCGGCGACACTCACCAGGACCATGATCACGGCAGATCCCGGGCGGCTCAGATACCACCGATGCGCCCCCGTGGGGCCGAGGAGAAGTGTCAGGAGCCAGGCGGTCACAAAACGTTTCTGCGAGGTCGGCTGGGTCTCGTACGCCCGCTGATCAGCCTCGGTGTAGGTGTTGGCATAGAGCTCTTCGAAATCGTACTGGTCAGCCATGTCTCCAATCGTATAGGTGGTAGTTTGTAGTGAACTGAACACCCACCCCTGAGCACCATGAACACTACGGAGGCGCAGTCTTGTCTCAGCCAGGAATCGGCCGCACGAAGGGCACGGCGCCCCGGACGTCGTTGCTCGATGTGATCAAGGTCGTACTGCGACTCGGCCCCAAGCAGATCAACGACGAGATCCAGCTGGCCATCGCCCAGATGAAGACCAAGGGCGTGGCCGCAGGCATCGCCGTGGCCCTCATGGTGGTGGGCGTGGTCTTCCTGACCTTCCTCGTGGTCGCGCTCATCGTCGCCGCCGTCGCTGCGCTTTCACTGATCTTCGAGCTCTGGGCCGCCGCGCTGATCGTGGCCGGGGTCTTCCTGGTGATCGCGCTGATCTTCGCGCTCATCGGGCTGCTCAAGCTCAAGAAGACGTTCCCGCTGCTGCCCGAGGACGCCATCCGTGGCTTCCGGCTCGATCTCGGGGTGGCCCGCGAAGGCACCCGCTTCGATCCGCAGAGCCTGGACCAAGCTGACTCCGAGAAGCGCCGCCAGAAGGAAGAGTCCAAGCGCCAGGCCGCCGAACAGGCCAAGAAGGACGCGAAGACCCCCGGCGCCGGTCCCCGACACCTCCCACCTACAGCGAGCTGCTGCGCCGCACCGGTCTACGCCGCGACCACCTGGCCTCGCTGCAGGACCAGATCACCTCCGGCACCCGCAACATCGCCGAGGGTGCCAAGGGTCGGGCGCAGAGCCTCCAGGACAAGGCCGAGAACATCGGTTCAAAGGTCCGCGGCGGCAACAAGCCCAAGACCGCCCAGACCGACTCCTCGGCGAAGACCCGCGGCGGCAGCAAGCCCAAGACAGCCCGGACCGACTCCTCGGCGAAGACCCGCGGCGCCGCCGGTGCACCGGTGAGCGTCCCGGCCGCCGAGCCCAAGATCGAGGGCGTCCCCGCCGCGAAGGGAACCGGCTCCGCAGGCCAGGAGTCCGGCGCGCACGTCGCCGGTGAGTTTGTGGCCGCTCGGTGGAAGCCGCTCGCCGTCGTGGCAGGTTCTGCCGCCGCGGGTGCAGTCTTCCTCCGCGAGCTTGTGAAGAAATAAACTGCCCCGGTGAGACTGATCGGTGCCGGGACCCAGGATGGTTTCGAGTACACCATGCGCGAGACGTTCTGGACCGCGCCGAACATCGTGACGGTGCTGCGCGCACTGCTGATCCCGGTGTTCGTGGTGCTCGTGGCGCGCGACGAGTACATGGCGGCCTTCTGGGTGCTGGTCGTCCTCTCCGGCACTGATTGGATCGACGGGTACATCGCTCGACGCTTCGATCAGATGTCCACCGTGGGGCAGTGGCTGGACCCGTTGGCCGACCGGCTCGCGCTGATCATCGTCAGCTCCACCCTGGCCAGCTTCGGCATCGTGCCGATCTGGGTGGTGCTCGCCGTGGTCATCCCGGACCTGGTCCTCTCGGTCAACACCTACCTGCTCTTCAAGGGACCCCCGCCGCTGAAGGTCACCGTGCTGGGCAAGCTGCGGACAGCCTGCCTGCTGATCGGGCTGCCGATGGCGCTGCTGGGTTCCACCGGGATGCTGCGCGAGAGCCTCGTGCCCGACATCGCCTTCGGGCTGCTGGCGCTCGGCGCGGGGATGCATATCGTTGCGTCCATCGACTACTTCATCAAAGCGCGCCGCGAGGCGGAGCGGCTGCGCCGTGAACAGGCCCGACCGGGCATCGAGGAGGATTCGACTGGCTGATGGTGAACGCTGTGCCCCCTGAGGCTCCCCGAGAAGATGTCGCCGAGAACCCCCCAGGGGAGCCCGCAGAGCAGCCCCCGGCGAAGCTCCGAATCCTGATCGCCGCCGACACCTACCCGCCCGACGTCAACGGTGCCGCGGTGTTCAGCCACCGGTTGGCGAAGAACATGGCGGCACGCGGTCACGAGGTCCATATCGCCGCCGCCCGGACCAGTCGCGGCCCCGACCTGGTTGAAGAAACCGACGAGGCCACCGTGCACCGGTTCCGGTCCTTCAAGGCCCCGACCCATGAGTACATCCGGCTCTGCCTGCCCTGGCTGGTGGAGCCCGCGATGGGACGGCTGATGGACGAGCTGCAGCCCGACGTCGTCCACGTGCAGTGCCACTACATGATCGGCAAGGCCGCGATCGACGCCGCCGCCGAACGCGGACTGCGCACCATCGCGACCAACCACTTCATGCCCGAGAACCTGGATCCGTTCCTGCCGTTCCCCGGCTGGTTCCGCCGGATCGTGGCGAAGAACTCCTGGCGAGACATGGGCCGGCTGATGGGCAAGGCGGCCGTGGTGACCACCCCGACCCCGCTCGCGGCGCGGACCATGATGGAGCGGGCCGGATTCGAGAAGGTGCTCCCGCTCTCCAACGGGATCGACGTCGAGTACTACCGTCTGCGGCCCGAGGAGGTGCTGAGCCTGCCCGAGAGGCCGACGGTGCTCTTTGTGGGTCGTCTCGCCGTGGAGAAGAACGTGGACGTGCTCATCGAGGCGATCGGCAAGACCGATCCGGCCCTGGGGATCGGGCTGGACATCGTCGGTGACGGCGAGCAGCGCGACCTGCTCGCCGCCCAGATCCAGGAGCTGGGTCTGGGTGACCGGGTGCGGATGCGCGGCCATGTGGGGGAGGATGCGCTGCGCCGGGCCTATCTCGAGGCCGATGTCTTCTGCCAGCCCGGGACCGCGGAGCTGCAGTCGCTGGTCTCCCTGGAAGCCATGTCCTCCGGGCTTCCCGTGGTGCTCGCCGACGCCCTGGCACTGCCGCACCTGGTGGAGGAAGGCGTCAACGGCTACCTCTTCGAGCCCGGCAACTCCGCACATCTGGCGGCCCGGCTGGAGCAGCTGTTCGCGATCAGCCCCGAGCAGCGCACCGCGATGGGGGAGCGCAGCCGCGAGCGGGCCGGCCGGCACAGTCTCAACACCACGATGGACGCCTTCGAGAAGCTCTACCGCGGTGCCGACTGGATCGAGAGCCGGCACACGCCTTAGCTGCGGTCATTCTTCTGGGGTCATTCCTCTGAGGCTATTCTGCTGGGGTCAGGCGCAGCAGCTCCGCGCCGTCGCCGTCTTCGATGATCCAGATGCTTCCGTCCGGTGCCTGTTCCACATCGCGGATCCGCGCACCCATCTCCCAGAGCTCTTCCTCCCCGGCCTGATCCCCGTCGAGCTCCACGCGGACCAGCGCTTCGCCGGAGAGGGCGCCCATGAAGGCGCTGCCGGCCCAGTCCGGGAACATCTCGCCCTGGTAGATCATCAGGCTGCCGGGGGAGATGGAGGGGGTCCACCATGCGGCCGGGGGTGCGAATCCGTCACCCTCGGTGTGGTCGGGGATCTCGGCACCGCCGTATTGCGAGCCGTTGGAGGCTTCGGGCCAGCCGTAGTTCTCGCCCGCCTCCAGCAGGTTCAGCTCATCGCCGCCCTCGGGTCCCATCTCGGAGACCCAGAGCTGCTCCTCGGCGTCGAAGTCGATGCCCAGCGGATTGCGGTGACCGTAGGTGAAGACCTCCTCGGTGACCTCACCGTCCTCGGCGAAGGGATTCTCCGGGAACGGGTCACCCTCTGGGGTCAGCCGCATCACCTTGCCCAGGCCGCTGTCCAGATCCTGCGCCGGGTCCAGCTGTTGGCGGTCCCCGGAGGTCACGAAGAGCTGCTCGCCGTCCGGGCTGAACGCCAGCCGGTGCGAGAAGTGACCCGAGCCGGAGGCCTTAGGGTCCTGTTCCCAGATGATCGTGAGGTCCTGAAGCTCCGCGCTGTCTCCGGAGTCCGCCAGCGTTGCGTGTCCGACCACGCGCCGGTGCCGGCCTCGGAGGAGTTTATCCAGCTCAGATAGACTCGCTGGCTCTCTTCGAAGTCGGGGGCCGCGACGACGTCGCCCAGCCCGCCCTGGCCGTCGACGACGATGTCCTCCGGCAGGCCGGCCACGCTGAGGTCCTCGGAGGCGTCTGTCTCGGCTGTGCCGCGCAGGAAGAGCTCGCCGGAGCGGCTGGTGATCAGCATCTGCTCGCCACCGGGCAGGAACTCCAGCGCCCAGGGGGCGTCATAGCTGCCCCGGGATTCGGTGCCGAACGGCGGCGCATCCGAGTCGGGGTCATCGGCCTCCGGTGCGGCCGCGTCGGCCGCCTCTGCGCCGTCGTCCGCGTCGTCCAGATCTGCCGCGTCGGTCCCGGTGTCCGTCTCCGTCTCGGGGCTGGTCTCGGTGTCGGCCTCGCCGCCGCTCTCGGGCTGCTCTGCAGCGGGCTCGGCGCAGCCGATGAGCAGCATCGAGGTGAGGATTCCGGCAGATATCGCTGGTAGACGTCCCATGACCTGACCCTAATTCACACCGATGTGCGGCCGGCGCGTATGACGGAGCCGTCCAGGGCCTGCAGGCCGGACCGGATCTTGCTCGGTCCGGCACGTGCAGGGTGCTGCCTGCGGGGGTAGGGCGTCTGGGACTTGAACCCAGGACAAAAGGATTATGAGTCCTCTGCTCTAACCAACTGAGCTAACGCCCCTCGGGTCCTCGCGGGCGACGACGGGTCGACTCGCCAGGACACTCGGACATACTACCGAGCCTGCCGGTCTAGAGCTGAACCCAGACGGAGGCACGAGCCCGGGGGTGCTCCTCGGCCTGCACCTCCAGTGCTGTGAGCCCGTGGTCGGCGGGCAGCTCTGCGGCCAGCGTCTCGGCGATGTGTTCGATGATCACCTCGGTGGTGGTGAACTTCCCGGCCAGCGCCTCCAGCTCGTCCAGGTTCTTATAGCGCAGCGGCTCCAGAGTGGCGGCCAGCAGCTCGGTGGCGGCGCCGATGTCCAGGACCACTCCGTACTCGTTCAGACCATCCCGGAAGAAGCTGGCCTGGATGCTCAGCGTGGCCCCGTGCAGGTTCTGCGCCGGTCCGAAGAACGGGTCCTGCAGGCTGTGCGCGATCATGATGTGGTCATCGACGGTCAGGCGGAAGCGGCTCATGGTTCTCCTTGGAGGGTGGTGGATGAGAGTAGGCGCTGCGCGGGGATCACCCGACGGCGTGATGCGCGGCGAGCGGGTGATCGATCACGTGCAGGATCTGGTCCCGGGTCCAGGGGGCCCCGGCGGCGACGTCCTGCATCACGCTCGGCAGCTCGGCCAGCGGTGAGTGCCCGCTGATCAGCAGGTCGAAGCGGGAGTCGAGCAGATCCAGCGCCGTGGCGAGTCGCTGGCCGCGGGTCCGCCGCATCCGGCGAGGCCCGGGCACCTGACCGACCTGGGTCGCGACGATCCGGAGTCGACGGGCGTGGAAGTCGGCTCCCAGCGGGACCTGCTGGTCTCCGGTGCCGTACCAGGACTGTTCCACCACCACGGCGTCCTCGCCGGCCAGGCGCAGCGCGGTCGCCAGCCCGGCGGAGCTGGCCGAGCTGTGCAGCACCACATCGTTGTCCAGGCCAGCCGCATCCGGGGTGACTGCGTCCAGCCCCAGGGATTCGATGAAGGCGCGCCGCTCGGCGTCGATCTCCACGACCTGCAGCCGCTGCAGCGCCAGCTTCGAGGCCAGCAGCGCGGTGGTCAGCCCGATCAGTCCACCGCCGACGACGGCGACCCGGTCACCGACCATCACGGGGCCCTCCCAGAGGCCGTTCAGTCCGACCTCGCCGATTCCGGCGAGCAGCGCCCGCTGCGGAGGACAGCCCTCGGGCAGCACATGGGCGGCGGACTCGGGGACGACGACATGCTCGCGGTGCCCGGCCAGGGTGAAGACCGTCTGCCCGATCAGGGCCTCGCTGCCCTGCCGAACCACCCCGACGTTGAGGTAACCGTGGGAGACCGGGAAGGGCAGCTCGCCGAGCTGGAAGGGGGCCTGCATGATCTCGGTGATGTTGCTCGGCACCTCGCCGCGGTGCACCAGCGATTCGGTGCCGCGTGAGATCCCGCTGTGCAGGGTCTCGATCAGCAGCTCGCCGGGGCGGGGCTCCGGGAGTGGAACCTCGCGCAGCTCTCCGGTCTCGGCGGCCTCGGTCCAGTACTGACGGGAGGTTTCCGGTGCCGGGCCATGGCCCGGGACATCCGCACTGACACCTGTGAAACTCAACTCGCTCATGACCCTCATCATGCCAGAGGTGTCCACTCCGGTGCCCCGCAGACGGCTGTGCCAGAATCGGCATGTGCTGAAGCTCTTCTTCGACTGCCGGTACACCCGGACCCAGGTCCACGACGGCATCTCCAGGTTCACGGCCTCTCTGGTGGAGGCCGCCGCCGAACAGGCCGATGTCACCATGCTGATCAGCGACCCCGAGCAGCTGAACCTGCTCCCGGACCTTGCGCATCTGCAGATCTCCTCGCCCACCTCGGCCCGGGAGCCCTGGGTGGCCCGGCAGATCAATCCGCACCGCCCCGATGTGGTGTTCTCTCCGATGCAGACCATGGGCGGCCGGGGCCGGAACTACCCGTTGATCCTCACCCTGCATGACCTGATCTACTACGCCCACCGGACCCCGCCGCAGGATCTTCCTGCCCTGGTGCGCCTGGGCTGGCGGGCCTACCACCTCTCCTACCTGCCGCAGCGGCTTGTGCTGAACCAGGCCGACGCCGTCGCGACCGTCTCCGAGACCACCCGTGGGCTGATCCGTGAGCACCGGCTGACCCGCAGACCGGTGGAGCTGATCTCCAACGCCCCGCCATCGGTGCAGCGCCCCCGGGATCCCGCCGAGGCGCCGCGGAGGGAGCTCATCTACATGGGCTCCTTCATGGGATATAAGAACGTCGAGTCAGTGATCGCGGGCCTGAACCGGCTGCCCGGCTATACGTTGCATCTGTGCAGCCCGATCCAGGCGCCCCGCGAGGCCCAGCTTCGGGCGTTGGCGAGAGATCCGGAGCAGCTGGTCTTCCACCACGGAATCTCCGATGCCGACTACCGCGCGCTCCTGCGGGGAGGCAGCGCTCTGGTGACGCTTTCGGCGGCGGAGGGCTATGGGCTGCCCGTGGTGGAGGCGATGGCCCACGGCACCCCCGTGGTGCTCTCTGACCTGCCGATATTCCACGAGATCGGCGGAGCGGCGGTCGCGGAGGCAGGCGCCCAGGTGGTCCCCGGGAACGACCCTGAAGCGTTTGCCCGGGCGGTCCGCCGACTGGAGGAGCCTGGCACCTTCGCCCGCGCCTCCCGTGCGGCCCGGGATCGAAGCCTCGAGTTCGCCTGGAGTGACTCCGCCGCCGCGCTCGTGGACCTGGGCGAGCGGCTGGCCTCCCACGGGCAGGCAGCCCGGAAGAGCTGACTCAGGACCAGCCCCGGGCGCCGACGGCCCTCTAGTGGGAGACGATCGGGTTCTCGGAGGTTCCCTCGCGGGCCTCGCGCGCGGAGGCGACATCGTCGACCACGACCACGATATGGCGCACGCTGGAGATCAAGGACCCATAGAGCGGCCAGGAATCTCCCGGAAGCCCCTGCCCCTGTGACATCTCCGCGGAGAGCGAGCTCAGGTTCTCGTGCAGCGGGGCGACCTCCGCATCCGGGTCGGCGATCGCCCGGCCGGTATCGCCGACGATCTGCGCCCACTGTCCACGGAACCTGTGGTCCCACTCGCCGTCGGTGTGGGTGGCCTCGCGCAGGGTGCGCGCCAGGTGACGCAGGTGCGAGATGCCCTCGTCGGCGCGTTCCAGGATCTCCTCGTAGCTGGCCTCTTCGGCGTTCCAGCTGCTCACCTTCAGACTTTGCATGCCCTGGCGTGCCCGCGGGTTGGCGCGGCGAGACTCGCGAGCGAAGCGGACCACGGTCCAGGCCGAATTCAGCTCCTGGGTCATCGCCTCGGTCTCCTCGAACCAGGCCTCGGCCTTGTCGGTGTCCCAGGAGTCGGAGAACTCCTGGGAGATGCTCACCAGTACGCTGCCCATCCGCTCGTTGATGCTGTCCACGTACCGTCCGGCCTGTTTGTCACGCAGCGGCGGAACGATCAGCAGATTCACCAGCAGCCCGGCGGCCACGCCGACGGCGACTTCGAGGATGCGATCATCCAGCAGTGGTGCCTGATCATCGAAGCCGCTGGCCAGCACGAAGATCGCGGTGGTGGCGATCGCGATCCCCTCGTCTCGGATCCAGGAGATCCGGGCGGCGGTCACCCCTACCAGCAGGGCCAGGGCGAAGGTCCACAGGCTGACGCCTAGCAGATGCCCGATCAGGAAGGAGAGTCCGACGCCGATCGTGGAGGCGATGGTGGTCTGCACGCCTCGGGAGAGCGAACGGTGCACCGTGGCGTGCACCGTCAGCAGCGCCGTCCAGGGAGCGAGGAACGCCAGCTCAGATTCCAGCACCGAGATGGAGACCCACCAGGCGGCGGTGCCCGCGATCACGGTCTTGAGGATCTGCAGCACATCGGTGAGAAACTCGGGGCGCTGCAGCAGGTTCCGGAGCTTTCTGGTGCGGCCCTCCGCGGCGGGTTCGCGCTCACGGTTCTTCCGAGCTTGGGGCTGGCTCTGTTGCCTCGCGTCCTCGGACGGTCGGGCCACGGGTCCTCCTCGGGTAGTGATCTGCCTGCGAGGTGACAATATTGTGCCATTGTCGCGGCGGCAACTGTACCGGCGGCCTCAATCCCCACCCAACGGCAGCAGGACCGAGGGCTCCGCGTCACCTGTGAGCAGCAGCGGGTTGATGTACTCCCCGTCAAGCCGCACTCCCCAGTGCACGCAGGGTGCCTCGCAGTGGCCCGCACCGGTCGCGAGGATACCCACGGGATCCCCGGCACTGACCCGATCCCCGACCTCCAAGGCGGCCTCCACCGGTTCGAAGGAGCTGAGGTAGCCGTTGCCGTGACGGATGGAGAGCACCGGGCGGTCCACCACCACGCCGGCGAAGCTGATCTCGCCCTCAGCGGGAGCTCTGATGTTCGCTCCAACGTTGAGAGGTCCCAGGTCCACTCCGCGGTGGCCTGCGCCCCAGGGAGCGGGGGGTCTGGCAAAGGGGCGCAGCTCGTCGGCGACCACCGGCAGCTGCCACAGTGCCCGGGCCGGCGCGGAGGCAGAATCCTCCGGTGTCGCCCTCGGGAGACCGCCCAGACCAAGCAGCAGCACAACACCCAGCGCGGTGACTTTTGCCCCGGTGATCCCTCGCCCGCCCGCGCCCATGGACCCAGCCTGGACCACTGCGATCCGGGATCCCCGCCAATCCGCCGATGTGTGGAGCATCCAGGCCGCTGCCGGATCCCCGAGGCGGTTGGGGAAAACGCCGTCGAACCGCTAAGCTGAACCCCAGCAGTTGACCTGTGTGTGCCTAGGCGTGCCTGGATCAGCT
The DNA here is from genome assembly GCF_000582475.1 of Nesterenkonia sp. AN1. Classification (NCBI taxonomy): domain Bacteria; kingdom Bacillati; phylum Actinomycetota; class Actinomycetes; order Micrococcales; family Micrococcaceae; genus Nesterenkonia; species Nesterenkonia sp. AN1. Next base: position 141,745 of record NZ_JEMO01000004.1, on the reverse strand, counting down.
GACTACGCGCAGGAGCTGCCCGAGTGATCGGGGCGTTTCTCATCGGTCCACATCCAGCTGTCTCTCACTTTGGAACAGCCGTGCGGCGAGAACGCGAGACCCCTCCTTCTTCTGCCAGGAGCCCGAGAGAACCGGGCCACTGTCCAACCGAGAAATCCAGCCGGAGCTGCATGAGGCATGTCCTCCATGTTCCAAGCCCGGCATTGAAAGGAAATACCATGCCTGTCGTCACCATGCGCCAGCTGCTCGACTCCGGTGTCCACTTCGGTCACCAGACTCGCCGCTGGAACCCGAAGATGAAGCGCTTCATCTTCACCGAGCGCAACGGTATCTACATCGTTGACCTCCAGCAGTCCCTGACCTACATCGACACTGCTTACGAGTTCGTCAAGCAGACCGTCGCCCACGGCGGCTCCGTCCTCTTCGTCGGCACCAAGAAGCAGGGCCAGGAAGCCATCGCCGAGCAGGCCACCCGCGTCGGTCAGCCCTACGTCAACCACCGCTGGCTCGGCGGCATGCTGACCAACTTCCAGACGGTCTCCAAGCGCGTCCAGCGCATGAAGGAGCTCGAGGAGATCGACTTCGACGACGTCGCAGGCTCCGGTCACACCAAGAAGGAACTGCTGCTGATGCGCCGCGAGCTCACCAAGCTGCAGTCGAACCTCGGTGGTATCCGCAACCTGACCAAGACCCCTTCCGCGGTCTGGATCGTCGATACCAACAAGGAGCACCTGGCCGTCGATGAGGCCAAGAAGCTGGGCATCCCCGTGATCGCCATCCTCGACACCAACTGCGATCCCGATGACGTCCACTACCCGATCCCGGGCAACGACGACGCCATCCGGTCCGTGGACCTGCTGACCCGCGTGATCGCCGACGCCGTGGCCGATGGCCTCATGGCTCGCGAGAACAAGCGCGGCGGCGGCTCCGGCACGGCTGCTGAGCCGATGGCCGAGTGGGAGCGCGAGCTGCTCGAGCAGCACGCCACTGAGAAGTCTGCCGAGGCTGAGAAGTCCGCAAAGACCGAGCAGGCCGAAGAGCCCGCCAAGTCCGAGCAGGCCGCAGAGGCACCCGCTGCAGAGTCCACCGAAGCTCCCGCTGAAGAAGCCAAGTAGAGAGAGGAACTGCTTTTCTATGGCGAACTACACCGCTGCACACATCAAGGCCCTGCGTGAGCGCACCGGCGCCGGCATGATGGACGTGAAGAAGGCTCTCGACGAGACCGACGGCGATACCGAGAAGGCCCTCGAGGCCATCCGGATCCGCGGACTCAAGGGTGCTGCCAAGCGCGAAGGCCGCTCCGCCGCTGAGGGCCTGGTCACCGCCAAGGTCGTCAACGGCACCAAGGGCTTCCTGATCGAGATCAATGCCGAGACCGACTTCGTGGCCAAGTCCGCGAAGTTCGTCGCGCTGGCCGACAAGGTCCTCGAGACCGCAGTCGCCCACGACGTGACCACTGTGGAGGCACTCCTGGAGGCCGACGTCGAGGGCAAGAAGCTCGTCGACTTCGTCACCGAAGAGGGTGCGATCCTCGGCGAGAAGGTCGTCGTGCGTCGTCTTGCCACGGTAGAGGGTGCCTTCGTGGACGCCTACCTGCACAAGACCTCCAAGGACCTTCCGGCTCAGGTCGGCGTGCTCTTCGCCGTCGACGCCGACTCGGAGGGGGCCAAGGAGGCTGCCCACGACATCGCGGTGCACGCCGCCGCGCTGTCCCCGCAGTTCCTGACCCGTGACGAGGTCCCCGCGGAGACCGTGGCCGACGAGCGCCGCATCGCCGAGGAGACCGCCCGGGCCGAGAACAAGCCCGAGCAGGCGATGACCAAGATCATCGAAGGACGCACCAACGCGTACTTCAAGGACAACGTGCTGGTCGACCAGCCGTTCGCCAAGGACCCGAAGAAGACCGTCACCCAGGTCCTCGAGTCCGCCGGCACGTCCGCCAAGGGTCTGGCTCGCTTCCGCGTCGGAGCCTGAGACTCAAAACAGCTGAGACTCAACGCAGCTGAAGTGCGGAGCCGCTGACCATTAGACTGGTCGCAGCTCAGCAGTTCAGACGTCAAGGGGGTGACCACTTCAGATGAGGTGGTCGCCCCCTTTTCCGTGCCTGCGCCCGCCCGCCCGGGTGCCCGGCAGCGTCCCGCAACCGCAACGCCCCGCCCCACGATCCCCTGGAGGACACCCATGACCGCAGAGACACCGACACACCGCCGCCGAGTGCTCCTGAAGCTCTCCGGAGAGGTCTTCGGCGGAGGCGCAGTGGGAGTCGATCCGGCCACGGTCCGCGGGATCGCCGAGCAGATCGCGGCGGTCAAAGGTCAGGTGGAGGTCTCCGTCGTCGTCGGCGGCGGCAACTTCTTCCGCGGCGCTGAACTCTCCCGGGCCGGCATGGACCGGGCCCGCGCCGACTACATCGGCATGCTGGGCACCGTGATGAACGCGCTGGCGCTGCAGGACTTCCTGGAGCAGGCCGGCCAGCCCACCCGCGTGCAGACCGCCATCACCATGGGTCAGGTCGCCGAGTCCTACATCCCGCTGCGCGCCGTGCGCCACATGGAGAAGGACCGGGTCGTCGTCTTCGGCGCCGGTGCGGGCATGCCCTACTTCTCCACCGACACCGTATGCGCCCAGCGAGCCCTGGAGACCCACTCCGACATGGTCCTGATGGCCAAGTCCGGCGTGGACGGGGTCTACACCGCTGACCCGAAGACCAATCCCGACGCGCAGAAGCTGGATCACCTGACCTACGGGGATGCGCTGCGCAAGAACATCCGAGTGATGGACCAGACCGCGATGACCATGTGCAACGACAATGACCTCAACATGCGGGTGTTCGGCATGGAGGGGGAGGGCAACGTGACCCGCGCCCTGCTCGGCGAGGAGATCGGCACGCTGGTCACCCCCTGACCTGGTGCCCCCGACTAGACTGAAGCCCTACTCCATCCGCAACGTCATCCCTTAAGGAGACCCCCGTGATTGATGAGACCCTGGCAGACGCCAAGGAGCAGTTCGAACGAGCAGTCGAGGCCACCTCGGTCGACTTCAGCACCGTGCGCACCGGCCGCGCCAACCCCGCGATCTACTCCCGCGTGCTGGTGGACTACTACGGATCCGCCACACCGCTGCAGCAGCTGGCCTCCTTCGCCACCCCGGACGCCAAGACCATCCTGATCACCCCCTTCGACATCTCTGCGATGCGCGACATCGAACGGGCGCTCTCGGATTCGGAGATCGGTGCCAACCCCTCCAACGACGGCAAGCAGATCCGCATCACGATCCCGGACCTCACCGAGGAGCGCCGCAAGGAGTACGTGAAGCTGATCAAGTCCAAGGGCGAGGACCACAAGGTCTCGGTGCGCAACACCCGGCGCAAGTCCAAGGAGATCATCGAGAAGGCCATCAAGGACGGCGAGGTCGGCAAGGACGACGGCGAGCGAGGCACCAAAGAGCTCGAGATCCTCACCAAGACCTACGTCGAGAAGATCGACGAGATGAGCAAGCGCAAGGAAGCTGAGCTGCTCGAGGTCTGATGGCGGGAAAAGCTGGGAGGAATCTGCCCGCAGCCATCATCACCGGCGTCGTCCTGCTGGTACCCGCACTGCTCGGGATCTTCTTCTTCGAGCTGATGCTGATCTTCGTCTGGACGATCCTGCTCTCGATGGGTGTCTGGGAGGTGGCTCGCGCGCTCGAGACGCGCGTCGCCCCCACCGGACACCAGCTGCGGCTTCCCAAGATTCCGCTGTTCCTCGGCGCCATCGCCATGCCCACCGCCGCCTACTTCGGCGGGGTGGAGGCGCTGACGCTGGCGTTGATCGCCACCGGACTGGCCATCGTCGTCGCGGCCGCCCTGTGGAAGGTCTCCGATCCTGGCCGGTCCATCCTGTCCTCGATCTTCGTGGCCAGCTGGGTGCCGTTCATGATGTCCTTCGCGGTGCTGCTGCTGAACCTCGAGCAGGGCGACTGGCGGCTCGTCGTCGTCGTGCTGCTGGTGGTCGCCAATGACACGTTCGGCTATATCTTCGGCGTGTTCTTCGGCAAGCACCCGATGGCGCCGAAGATCAGTCCCAAGAAGTCCTGGGAGGGCTTCGGCGGCTCGCTGCTCGGCGCCACCGGCGTCGGGGTGCTGGCCTCCTGGCTGATCTTCGAGGAACCGGTCTACATCGGTGCGGTGCTCGCGGTCACCGTGGTCATCGCCTCCACCGCGGGTGACTTCTCCGAGTCGATGGTCAAACGTGAACTCGGCATCAAGGACATGTCTCGGCTGCTGCCGGGACACGGCGGCGTGATGGATCGGCTGGATTCCCTGGTCTTCGCGATGCCCACCGCGTTCTTCGTGGTCGTGGCGTTCAACGGGGATGCCGGGGGAGTGCCACTAGGATTATGACCATGGCGAACGAGACGGCACTGTTCACGCTCCTGAACGATCAGGAGCAGGGGTACAACCGCGATGAGGTGGACGAGTTCATGGCACGGGCCCGTGTGGCCTATGACTCCGGGGAGGGCATGGCGCTCTCGGAGATCCGTGACGTGAGTTTCTCCATGATCGGGGGCGGCTACGATCCGGCTGAGGTCGACGGCGCGCTGGACCGGCTCGAGGACGCCTTCGCCAGCGCCGAGCGGGACAAGTACGTCGATGCCCACGGCGAGGACGCCTGGTACGAGATGCTCGCCGAACGTGCCGAGCCGCTGCGCGGTCGGCTCTCCCGCCCGGACGGCAAGCGCTTCCGCGAGCCCGCGCACTCCTCCTCCAACGGCTACCGCAAGGAGCAGGTGGACGAGCTGTGCCGTCAGCTCGAGCAGTACCTCGACGGGGAGAACCCGATGAGCGTGGACGAGGTCCGCACGATCACCTTCAGCGGCGCCCATGGGCACAATGGCTACGACGAGGCCCAGGTGGACGCCTTTCTGGACAAGATGACCGAGATCATGGCCTCCGTCGGCTGACCCTCCCTCCCTCCCTTTTCGTTGAGGGGCGGATTCTGCGGGTATCTCATGGGGTTTTTAGCCCTAGATGCTCGGAGAATCCGCCCCTCAACGCGTATGGGCCCAGAGCCCAGGAGTTTTCCCCAGGATCTAGTTACCAGCCTCCCGTTCACAGCCTCGGCGGCTGCCCCCGGTTGAGCCGCAATCCGGTGTGCACTGAATCCCGTGGAGTCACTGAGCACACCTCAAGACGGCCGTCGTCGCCCCGGGATCTTCGTGCCCCCAGCGGGACGACGACGGGCGCGCCTCCAGGCCGAGGGGATGGCGCGACGCGATCTCGAGCATTCCCGGGCAAACGATCTTCTGCATCAGCTCACCCACGGCATCTATGCGGGCACGGGGTTGCCGAACGAGCCAGAGGCCGATCCGGTCCGCGCGCTGCTGCAGGGCCTCACCGAGTCGACCTCGCGTGTGATCAGCTTCGAGACGGCAGCCCGGCTGTGGGGGCTGATCCCCGGTGAGCTCAGAGCGCCGCTGCATATCAGCAGCCCCGCAGGCGGCGCCCGCGTGCAACGCCCGCACCTGGTGGTGGGTCACCGGATCACGGTTCCGGAGCAGTTCGTGCTCGACCTCGGCGGCATCCGAGTGACCAGTCCGGCCTGGACCTGGTTGGACCTGGCGCTGGATGGCCCGACGGGTCCCAAGGGCCCTCGGGGTGGTGAGGTGGCGCGTGCCGTGATCCTGGGTGATCAGGTGGTGCGGCCTCCGCGCGGAGAGTACGGCGAGACCGGCAGACAGCTGGCCAGCATCTCCGAACTCCGTGAAGCAGTCCGAGCCCGGGGAAGGACCAAGGGGATCAGGGGTGTGCGGGAGGCGCTGGGGCTGATCCGCGAAGGCGTCGATTCCCCGCAGGAGTCCCGGCTGCGGTATTTCATGCACCTCGCCGGCCTGCCGGAGCCGCTGGTGAACCCGGTGATCCGGCATCCCAGCGGATATCCGTGGTTCGAGCCGGATCTGGCGATTCCGACGTTCCGCGTCTCCATCCAGTACGAGGGGGAGGAGTTCCACTCCACCCCGCACAGCGTGCGCAAGGATGTGCGGCGCAGTGAGATCACCGAGCAGCTGGGCTGGATCGAGGTCAGGATCACTGCGGACCATATGGCGGACCAGGGGCGCCGCGCGATCCAACGCATCCAGCGCGCCCTGATCCAACAAGGGTGGCGTCCGGAAAGACCCACCACACACAGTTGAGGGGCGGATTCTCCGAGCATCTGACGCCGTTCCCGGCATCAAGTACTCGTAGAATCCGCCCCTCAACGATGGGACGGGTGGTGGAGCGGCCGCTTAGTGCTCGGCGGCCTTCTCGGCGCCCACACCGGTCAGCGATCGGATCTCCATCTCGGCCTGCTTGGCCGGATCCTCGGAGACCTTCGAGGTCATCGAACCGAGCCAGCCCAGCAGGAACGCCAGCGGGATCGAGACGAGACCGGGGTTGGTCAGCGGGTACAGCGCCAGGTCGATCTCCGGGAAGAACGAGGTGTCCCGGCCCCAGACCACGGGGGAGAAGGCGATCAGGAGCAGCGCCGAGCCGAGTCCGCCGTACATGGACCACAGCGCGCCACGGGTGGTGAATCGCTTCCAGAACAGCGAGTACAGGATCGTGGGCAGGTTCGCGGAGGCGGCGACCGCGAAGGCCAGCGCCACCAGGAAGGCCACGTTCTGACCCTGTGCGCCGATGCCGCCGAGGATCGCGAGGATGCCGACCACGATCACGGTCATCTTGGCTGCCTTGACCTCGCCGGCGGAGTCGATCTTGCCCTTCTTGATGACCTGGGCGTAGACGTCATGGGCGAAGGAGGCCGAGGCCGTGATCGTCAGTCCGGCGACCACCGCGAGGATGGTGGCGAAGGCGACGGCGGCGATGAAGCCCAGCAGGAACGTGCCGCCGAGCTCGTAGGCCAGCAGCGGTGCCGCAGAGTTCTGCCCGCCCGGTGCTGCCAGGATCGTCTCGGTGTCCAGCAGTGCTGCTGCGCCGTAGCCCAGCACCAGGGTGAACAGGTAGAACGCGCCGATCAGGGCGATGGCCACGACGACGGACTTGCGTGCGTCCTTGGCGGTGGGGACCGTGTAGAAGCGGATCAGCACGTGTGGCAGGGCGGCGGTGCCCAGCACCAGCGCGATGCCCAGGGACATGAAGTCCAGCTTGGTGAACAGGTCGGCGCCGTACTGCAGACCCGGCTCGAGCAGAGCCGCCTCACCGGTGTTCTCCACGGCCGAGCCGAGCAGCTCGGAGAAGTTGAAGCCGTAGAGCGCCAGGACCCAGATGGTCATGACGGCGGAACCGGCGATCAGCAGCGTGGCCTTGATGATCTGGACCCAGGTGGTGCCCTTCATGCCGCCGATGAAGACGTAGAAGATCATCAGTGAGCCGACCACCGCGATGATCAGCGACTGTCCGAGCCCGCTCTCGATGCCGAGCAGCAGCGCGACCAGTGCGCCCGCACCGGCCATCTGGGCCAGCAGGTAGAACAGGCAGACCGCGAGGGTGGAGATGGCCGCGGCGATGCGCACCGGCTGCTGGCGCAGGCGGAAGCTGAGCACGTCGGCCATGGTGAACTTGCCGGTGTTGCGCATCAGCTCGGCGACCAGAAGCAGCGCGATCAGCCAGGCGACCAGGAAGCCGATGGAGTACAGGAACCCGTCGTAGCCGTAGATCGCGATGGCGCCCACGATGCCGAGGAAGGATGCCGCGGAGAGGTAGTCCCCGGCGATGGCGGTGCCGTTCTGCGTGCCGGAGAAGGAACGTCCGCCGGCGTAGTAGTCCGCGGCGGTGCTGGTGTTCTTCGACGCCCGGATCACGAAGAACAGCGTGACGCCCACGAAGACCAGGAAGATGGAGATGTTCGCCAGCGGGCTGCCGACGTCGGAGCCTGCCTCGGCGGCGGCCGTGGCCAGCGGCGCAAAGCCTGCCTCGATGGTGGATGCGTTGATCAGGGAGTTCATCAGTGCTTGTCCTCCTCAGGAAGGCCCGCGCCTCGGGCCTCGAGCTCGAGTCGGATGGCGGTGGATTTCGGGTCCATCTTCGAGTTGCTGAACCAGACATAGAGTCCGGTGATCACGAAGGTGGTGACGAACTGCGCGAGCCCCAGCACTAGGCCGAGGTTGATGTTGCCCCAGACCGGAATCGCCATGACGTCCGGGAAGAACGCGGCGGTGATCACGAAGGCGATGTACCAGATGAGGAAGAAAGCGGTCATCGGGAAGACGAAGCTCCGGTGCGTCCTACGAAGCTCTTGGAAGTCTTCGCGCGCCTGCACCTCCTGGTAGTCAACGGGCCCCGCGTTGGGGGTATTGACCTGGGTCATGTCGGCTCCTTCATCAGTAGCGTCGGCCCGCGGATGCGGGCCTCGGTCACGTGTGTGTACTTCAAGAGTGCAGTGTGATCCGGGTCACGATCGACTTGAGGGCATGCTCATGCGACGAGCGGCACCAGATTAGCGACGAGTGGTCGCTCGGGCGCTCGCGAGGAGGAATGGTGAGCTGTGCAACAGATCGGCCCGCGCCCTCATAGGATGAACACGATGGACTTCCTGACCGAGCTCGCCCCCCTGGTGCTCGCCCTGGCCCTGGTGGTCGGGGTGATCCTGGCTGCCGTCCTGCTCTACCGCACCCACGACGACGCCGGGCCCGCCGGCGCTCGGGAGGCTGTGATCAGTCCGGAGGTCCGGGCGCAGCTGAGTGAGGCGCCCGTGGAGGAGGCGCTGCGGCGCCAGCTCGTGGAGGCGGAGCTGCGCTCGCTGCGCGCGCAGATCTCCCCGCATTTCATCTACAACAGCCTCAACGCCATCGCCGCGACGATCCCCACCGACCCGGTTCGAGCGCGAGAGCTGGTGCTCGACTTCGCGGACTTCACCCGCTACAGCCTGCGCGCCGAAGGCGAGTTCACCACGCTGCGCGAGGAGCTGGCCGCCGTCGAGAGCTATGTGCTCTTGGAGAAGGCGCGCTTCGGTGATCGCATCCAGGTGAAGCTGCAGATCGCCCCGGAGGTGCTCGGCGTGCGGATCCCCTTCCTTGCGGTGCAGCCCCTGGTGGAGAATGCGGTGCGCCATGGGATGGATTCCGAGGCCGGCTCCGGCACGGTCTGGCTGCGCGCCGCGGACACCGCGACCCACGCGGAGATCAGCGTGGAGGACGATGGTCAGGGCGCCGATCCGGAAGCTATGCGGCAGGTGCTCCACGGGGAGGCCGGCAACGCCCACATCGGGGTGCGCAACGTGGACCTGCGGCTTCGCCAGGCCTACGGCGGAGCCGCCGGGCTCGTGGTGGAGACCGCTCCCGGAGCCGGGATGAAGGTCTCCATGCGGATCCCGAAGTTCCAGCCCGACCCGTTCCAGCCGGACCCGTTCCGACCCGACCCGTCCAGGCAAGAACTGCCCCAGCACGAACCGACCCGGCCCCAGGAAGGAACCTGATGGAAGCGAATACGGCTTCGCAGGGACTGAGTGTCCTGGTGGTCGACGACGAGCCGCTGGCGCTGTCTCAGATGAAGTGGCTGCTCGACGCCGAGCCCCAGGCCGGCGAGGTCTTCACGGCAGCGGATGCACGCAGCGCGGAACAGGTGCTGCAACGGCAGCGCATCGACGTGGTGCTGCTCGACATCCATATGCCCGGCATGAGCGGACTGGCGCTGGCCCGCAGGCTGCGAGATCTTCCGGCGGCCGAACCGCAGGCCGAGGCCGGACCCCAGGTGATCTTCGTGACCGCGGACGCCCATCCCGCGGTGGAGGCGTTCGAGCTCGAGGCTCGGGACTATCTGCTCAAGCCGGTGCGCGCCGCGCGGCTCGCCGCGGCGCTGCGGCGGGCCACGGCGGCTCGAGAGGCCGCCGCGCAGGATCGCCCCGAACCGGTCCGGGTCTCGGTGCTTCAGGGTGACTCCACGGTGCTGGTGAAGCTGCAGGACATCCGCTGGGTCCAGGCACATGGTGACTACGCCCGGCTCCATACCCAGGCCGGCACCTACCTGCTGCGCACCCCGCTGGCGGAGCTGGCGGAGGAGTGGCAGGAGCACGGGTTCATCCGGACCCACCGTTCCTCGCTGGTCAACGTCATCCACGTGCAGCGGGTGACCCGCCGGCAGGGACGGATGCTGATCGAAGTTCCCGGCGCCGAGCTCGAGGTCAGCCGGCGGCTGATGCCCCAGGTGCGCGAGCGCCTGGAGGCCGGCCGCTGATGAGCGACGCCGACCCAGCCGCCGACCCGGCCGCGCAGCCGTCCCGCCGCGGACTTCAGTGCGCGGGCCCCAGGCGGAGCCCACCGTGCGCGAGGCGCTGCTGAGCCGCAGTCAGGCGGCCGATCACGCACGGACCGCCGGTGCAGACTCCGACCAGCGGGACCAGGCGGTGCGGGGCCTGATGCGCGCCCAGCTGCGGCTCGCGCTGATCCTCGGCGTCGGGTTCTTCTGCGCCGTGGTGCTGATCAGCCTGCTGCTCGTCACCACCGGGTTCGGGGCGCTCACGCTCTGGGGCGTGCCGCTGGCCTGGGCCGTGCCCGGCCTCGGGTTCTTCCCGGTGCTGCTGGTCCTGGCCGGGTACTTCCGTCGACACTCTGAGGCCAACGAGCAGCGATGGGCTGAGGTCCTGGGACTCAGTCTGCAGAGCTCCGATTCAACGGCCACCCCGACGGCCCGTCCCGGATCAGGGGCCCCACGGTGACCGGGGAGCAGATCGCCGTCCTGGCCGCCGTCGCGCTGGTGTGCGCGGTGACCCTGCTGCTGGGTGGTCCTGGCTTCTCGCGCAGCACCGGCGACTTCTTCGTGGCCTCCCGCCGTGTCCCGCCCTGGATGAATGCCTCCGCGATCGCCGGGGAGTTCCTCTCCGCGGCCAGCTTCCTCGGCGTGGCCGGGCTGATCCTTGCCCACGGGACCTATGGGCTGTGGTTCCCGGTGGGCTATACCGCGGGCTTCCTGATCGTGCTGCTCTTCATGGCCGCCCCGCTGCGCCGGTCCGGGGCCTATACGATCCCGGACTTCGTGGTGCTGCGCTTCCGTTCCGCGATGATGCGCCGGATGACGGTCCTCGTGGTGGTCGCCGCCGGCTGGCTCTACATCGTCCCGCAGCTGCACGGCGCCTCGATCGCGCTCTCGGCCACCGGCGGCGCGCCCGGCTGGGTGGGGCCGCTGCTGGTGGCCCTGGTGGTGCTCTTCGTGGTGCTCACCGGCGGCATGCGGTCGGTGACCCTGGCCCAGGCGGTCCAGTACTGGGTGAAGCTGACCGCGCTGCTGGTGCCCACGGTGTTCATCCTGCTCCAGGTCGGCTTCTGGGAGCGGCTGGAACTGCCCGAGTTCCACGGCACCTGGTCTGCCGGGCTGGCCACGCTGAGCGGATCCGGGGACCAGTTGGGGGACTTCTCCCGAAGCCTCTCGGTGCTCGTGGCGCTGATGATGGGCACCCTCGGGCTGCCCCATGTCTTGGTCCGCTTCTACACCAACCCCGACGGCGCCGCCGCCCGCCGCACCACCACCTTCCTGCTGGGGCTGCTCGTGCTGTTCTACCTGCTGCCGGTGCTGCTCGGAGTCATCGCCCGGATGGTCTGGGGAACGACGACGGCGGCGAGCGAGCTGGCGGGCACCGGCGGGCTCAGCCACGACACCGCCATCCTGCGCCTGCCGGCCGCGGTGTTCGACGGCCTGGCCAGCGATCTGCTGACCGCGCTGATCGCCGGGGGAGCCTTCGCGGCCTTCCTCTCGACCACCTCGGGGCTGGTGGTCTCGGTCTCCGGGGTGCTCTCCCAGGAGTTCTTCTCCGGCACGGTGCGCGGATTCCGGCTCGGCGCGCTGCTGGCGATCGCGGTCCCGCTGGTGGTGGGATCTGCGACCTCGGAGCTCGCGCTGGCCGGTGCGGTGGCGATGGTGTTCACCTTCACCGCCTCCGCGCTCGCCCCGGTGATGCTGCTCGGGGTGTGGTGGCGCGGGCTCACCGCCCAGGGTGCGTTCTGGGGGATGGCCTTGGGAGCTGTGAGCTCATTGGCCGCGCAGGTGTTGGGCCTGAGTCTGGGGGAGGGACCGGTCCAGGACGGCCCGCTGCAGCTGCTGGTGTCCCCGGCGCTGTGGTGCGTCCCGCTGGCCTTCGCGGTGACGGTGCTGGTGAGCCGGTTCGGAGCTGGGCAGCCGCCGAGCCACACCGAGGCCGTGATGGCTCGGCTGCACACCCCGGAGATCGCGGCGGCGCGGCAGAACCTGTGAGGTCAGCCCGCACCGAACCCCGCCTCGAGCCCCGCCCCGCGCCTCGGCCTGCGCGAGATGCGGCGCCTAACCTCAGGCCCGGCGAACCTCAGCGCCGTCGCGGCTCGCCGGGGTAGCGCAGCCCGATCTGCGCGCGAATCTCGTCCAGGGTGCCCATGATCCGCACCGAGTCATCCACGCTGAGCAGCTCCGAGGTGAGCAGCCCGCGGGCCACATAGTCCTGCGCCGCGAGCGCCTGATGCTGCATGCCCACCCCGTGACGGGCGGACTCATAGCGCTCCAGCAGCGTGCCGTCTGCGGCGCGGTGGCTGAAGTCCGCGGAGGTGTACCAGACCCCGTCGATGTCGATCCGGCCCTCGGTCCCGACGATATGGGCGGTGTTGGGACCCTTGGCGCGCGATGAGGTCGTCGTCGTCGAGAGCGCCCCGGAGAGGTGGGTCATCAAGGTGGCGACCTCGGTGTCCACGCCGGTGGCGCCGAAGTGGGCCGCGGCCTGGATGCTGATCGGTTCACCCAGGATGTCCCAGGCGAAGGAGATCGGGTAGATGCCCAGGTCCAGCAGGGCGCCTCCGCCCAGACCCGGCGCATTGATCCGGTGCTCCGGGTCGGTGGGCAGGGACTGGGTGTGATCGGCGAAGACCGTGCGGACCTCGCCGATGCCGCCGGCCGCGATGATCTCGCGGATCCGGCGGATATGTGGCAGGTATCGGGTCCACATGGCCTCCATGACCAGCAGCCCGTGGCGCGCGGCGATCTCACGCAGCTCCACGGCCTCGGCCCGGTTGAGTGTGAACGGCTTCTCCACGAGCACATGCTTGCCCGCCTCCAGCGCCATCCCCGCGGTCTCGCGGTGCATCGGATGCGGTGTGGCCACATAGATGATGTCGACCTCAGGATCGGCCACGAGCGCCTCGTAGGAGCCGTGGGCATGCGGGATCCCATAGGTATCGGCGAAGCGCTGCGCGGACTCCTCGGAGCGGGAGCCCACGGCGCGGACGTCGAGTCCGGCGATCAGGGCGTCGGCGGTGAACTGTCCGGCGATGAACCCGGTGGCCAGGATGCCCCAGCGCAGACCATGGCGTCGCGGAGTCGGAGCCGGGGTCACCGGATCTGCCTCGTGCTGGGTCCCGCCGGGGGTCCCGCCGGGAGACTCGCGGGAGCGGGCTGGGTCGGTGGGGAAGTCTTCCGGGAACGCGGATGTTGCCTGGCTCACAGTCATGGGCCTGAGAATACACCGAGGAGGGGTTTTCTTGAGCCGGTTGATCCGGACAGCGGTCCGCACAGCGGAGAAATCCTAGGGTGGCACCCCAGGGCGCCTGGGGGTGTGGACTTTAGTCTATAGAGTGCACCAGGGTCCGCCGGCCCGTTCCCCGGCGGACCCACCCTCTGCAGATCTCCTGCCCGACCTCCGGGAAGCCCACCATGACTGTTCCTCCCAGCTCCTCCGTGTCTGCCGACGGCCTGACCGCCGCCAGCTCCTCCACCTCCAGCTCGGCTGCCGAGTCCCGCACGCGGCCCTCGGCGAGCCCGCGACGTCGTCGTCAGCTCGGCGCCGAGCGGCGCACCGAACCCTTGTCGGTGGTGCATCCGCGGCCGAGCCTGCGCCGTATCGTGCTCAGCCGCTTGGCGATCCTCGCCACCATGCTGGCCTGGGTCGGGTACGTGGTCAGCACCGTGCTCTGGCAGTTCCTGGAGTACGGCTCGCAGAACTTCCGCTTCACCATGGAGACCGTGGGCTACCTGCTGGTGGTGACCATGCTGACCTTCTCGGCCCTGATGTACCTCGTGGCCCGGCACGGCGCGCTGCTGCGCTTCCGCTCCCACCGCCGGGCCTCCCGGGTGGAGCTCGACGCGCACTTCAGCGGGCAGAGCGCGGTCTCGCAGCGTTCCGAGGTCGACTCCCCGATGGTCGTGCTGGTGCCCTCCTACGCAGAGGAGCCAGGCGTGGTGCGTCAGACCCTGTGGTCCGCGGCGCTGCAGGAATACCCCGAGATCCACGTGGTGCTGCTCATCGACGACGCCCCTGACTCGCAGAGTCCTGCGCTGGAGCGGACCAGAGGCCTGGCCGCAGAGATCGAGGCCGCCCTGAAGAAGCCCGGAACCAGGATGTCGGACGCCCAGGTCATCTACGAGATGGGACTCTCCCAGGGCCAGCCGGTGAACTCGCTGCAGGTGCTGACCCTTGCCGGGCACTACTCCTGGGGTGCGGACTGGCTGCGCCAGATGGCGGCTGAGGAGTCCCGCGTCGATCACGTGGACGACTTCTTCTGCAACCAGGTCCTGGGCGGCCTCTCCGCCGAGCTCGCGGCCACCGCAGAGGCCCTCGTGATGGCCGCCACGGCCCAGGAGCTGCCTTCCGCAGAGCGGATGCTGCAGCTGCACCGTCGGCTGGCCTGGATCTTCAACGCCGAGCTCAGCAACTTCGAGCGCAAGAGCTACACGAACCTCTCCCACGAGGCGAACAAGGCCATGAACCTCAACGCCTACCTCGGGCTCCTCGGCGGGGAGTACAAGGCGGAGCTGAGCTTCTCGGGGACCGCGCTGCGTCCGGTCCAGCCCGGAGAGACTGCGGATCTCAGCGTGGCCGACGCCGAGTTCGTGCTCACCCTCGACGCCGACTCGCTGCTGCTGCCGGAATACTGCCTGCGCCTGGTCCACCTGCTGGAACAGCCTGGCAACGAGCGGATCGCGGTCACCCAGACTCCGTACTCGTCCTTCCGGGGCGCCGGCACACGGATCGAGCGCCTGGCCGGGGCGACCACCGACATCCAGCACCTGCTCCACCAGGGGATGAGCCACGCCGGGGCGACCTTCTGGGTGGGGGCCAATGCGGTCATCCGGACTGCGGCGCTGCAAGACATCGCCGAGACCAGCTGGGAGAACGGGGTGCTGGTCAAGCGCTTCGTGCAGGACCGCACGGTCATCGAGGACACCGAATCCAGCATCGACCTCGGAACCCACGGCTGGACCCTGATGAACTACCCCGAGCGGCTCTCCTACAGCGCCACCCCGCCGGATTTCGGCTCCCTCGTGGTTCAGCGGCGCCGCTGGGCCAACGGTGGACTGCTGATCCTGCCCAAGCTGGTGCGCGAGCTGCGCGCCCGCCGTCGTCGGGGGGAGCAGATCCGGCTGACCGAGGTGATGCTGCGGCTGAACTACATGGCCTCGATCGCCTGGGCCTCCCTGGGGCTGATCTTTCTGCTCGCCTACCCCTATGACTCTCGGCTGCTCAGCCCGCTGATCCTGCTGGCAGCGCTGCCCTACTTCCTGACCATGGGAGCCGACCTGCGGGAGTGCGGGTACCGGTTCTCTGACATCTTCCGGATCTATGGGTTCAACCTGATCCTGCTCCCGGTGAACCTGGCCGGGGTGATCAAATCCCTGCAGCAGGCGCTGACCGGAGAGAAGATCCCCTTCGCCCGCACCCCGAAGGTCAAGGATCGCACCGCTGCACCCTGGATCTACGCGGTCGCACCGGTGCTGATCGTGGGGTTCTCGCTTCTGACCCTTTGGCGCGACATCGGGCAGCAGAACTGGGGCAACGCCGCCTTCGCCGCCTTCAACGCCTTCTGGGGCACCTGGGCGTTCATCGCGTATATCGGACCCTGGAACGCGTTCATGGATGTGGTGCTCGCGATCCGCAGCTGGTTCTACGTCGAAGACGTCAAGACCTCCCGGCGACCAGCCAGGAGCTCCAAGAAGGCTCACGCCACGCCGCCCGTCCCTGGGCAGCTCGACTGGCGACTGGTCCTGGATGAAGGCATCCTCGGCGCGGGCTCAGCCCCTCGCGGGCCCCAGGCCGAGGGTCACCCGAAGCGCAACGGCTCCGCCTCGCTCGCGGTGCTGCGCCCGCTGACCAGCCAGAAGCTCACCTATCAGCCCCTGTCGCTCGCCCGGCCGTCGGCAGACCGATCCCGCAGCGCACAGGAGGAAAACGCATGAGCAGCACCGCACGACTCTCACCGTGGCGAGTTACCCTCGCCGTCATCATTGTGCTCGCCACCGCGGTGGCCGGCGTTCTAGGAGTCCGCATGTACGAAGCTCGAGCAGCACAGGAGCCGGCCTCCCACTGGTTCGCCGGCTATGTCGATGTCACCGCCACTCCGAGCTACGCGTTCGAGGAGGGGTCGGTGGACGCCGAGGGCCACGTGTCCGACGTCGTGCTCTCCTTCATCGTCGCCGATGAAGCCGGGAGCTGCACGCCCAGCTGGGGGACGTACTACGGCCTCGAGGAGGCCGGCGCGGAGCTCGACCTGGACCGTCGCATCCAGCGGCTGCGTGAACAGGGGGCCGGAGTCGTGGTCTCCTTCGGCGGCGCCATGAATCAGGAGCTGGCCACGGTCTGCGAGTCTCCGGAGGAGCTCGCCGAGGCCTACCTGGCGGTGATCGAGCGCTACGACCTGGACACCATCGATCTGGACATCGAAGGACCCGCACTCGAGGACCCTGAGAGCAACGCGCTGCGCGCCGAAGCGGTGGCGCTGCTGCAGAAGAAGCTCGCTGCCGCGGGCAAGCCGCTCGCGGTGTGGCTCACGCTGC
This sequence comes from Nesterenkonia sp. AN1, assembly GCF_000582475.1. NCBI lineage: Bacteria > Bacillati > Actinomycetota > Actinomycetes > Micrococcales > Micrococcaceae > Nesterenkonia > Nesterenkonia sp. AN1. Next base: position 125,046 of record NZ_JEMO01000004.1, on the reverse strand, counting down.
CGGTGATCCCCAGCGGGCTGACCGCCGACGGGCGCGACGTCGTGATCGGGATGCTCGACTCGGGCGCCGACCTGGCCGGGGTGAACCTGATGACCATGAACTACGGCCAGGCGCGCGACTCACGCTCCATGTTCGACGCCTCCGCAGCGTCCCTGCACGCCACCCACCGCCAGCTGGGCATCATGTACGAGCAGGCCGGGATCCCGCTGAGCAGCGCCTCACTGTGGGGCAAGCTGGGCGCCACTCCCATGGTCGGGCAGAACGACGTGGTGGACGAGGTCTTCACGGTCGATGATGCGCAACGTTTCAACGAGTTCGCCGTGGAGAACGGGGTCGGACGGATGTCCATGTGGTCGCTGAACCGGGATGCGACCTGCGGGCCGAACTATCCAGACACCTCACGGGTCTCTGACGCCTGCAGCGGGGTCGATCAGGGGGAGCTGCGCTTCGCGGAGGTGCTCAGCCAGAGCTACACCGGTCATGCTGCGGAGGCCGCCTCGGCCACCACCACGCCCGATCCGGCCGCCGCGGCCCCGGCCGAGGATGACCCGGAGACCAGTCCCTATCCCATCTGGACCGAAGAGGCGTCCTATCTGGAAGGCACCAAGATCGTCTGGCACCGCAACGTCTACGAGGCGAAGTGGTGGACCCGCGGAGAGCTCCCGGACAACCCGGTGCTCGAAGCCTGGGATACCCCATGGGAGCTGATCGGACCGGTCCTGCCCGGGGAGACCCCGTTGCCGGTCTTCACCGTGGAGAAGGGCACCTACCCGGCCTGGAAGGGCTCGACCTCCTATGACAAGGGTGACCGGGTGCTCGCCGAGGGAACGCCGTATGAGGCGAAGTGGTGGACCGAGGGAGACAGTCCGGACGCCTCACAGGGCGACCCGGACAGCTCGCCATGGGTGCCGCTGACCGCCGAAGACGTCACCGAAGATGCCGCGGAGGACTCGGAGGACTCGGAGGACTCGGAGGACGCAGAGGACGCCGAGTAGCAGTCTTGCCTCGGCGACAGAAGCGGCCCCTGGAGGATCCTGCGGGATCACCCAGGGGCCGCTTCTGCTCGCGGACGCCCGGAATCGGCCCGACGGCCACGCCGCGCGGCTTGTCGAGCCACATGTGTCGGACAGAAGTCCGTGGACCCCGGAAAACCTAGGGCCGCACCCCAGGGCGTACGCACAGGTATGGACTTTAGTCTCTATGTAGCACCAGGGCCCGCCGGCCGTTCCCCGGCGGACCCGCCCCCCTGCAAGATCCCTCTGGTCCCGGCCCGTGTCAATAACGTCACGCCCTCTTACACCTAGCTACGGGATGTCTCAAATGTCTATCTCTCCTCTCGCCACCCCTCCCGCCTTCAACCCGAAGCGCGCCCCCATTCTCAGCCAGATCATCGGCCGGCCCGCAGGTGCCCTGGGCACCAAGACTTCCCATGTCGCGGCGCCGCCGAAGCAGGCCGCCGAGGACGCGCCCTTCGACGTGCGCGAGGCCTACGCCGCCCACGGAGCCGCCCTCTTCGCGTTCGCGTTCAACGGACTGGGTGACCGGACCGACGCCGAAGACTGCGTCCAGGAGGCGTTCATCCGGGCCTGGAAGGGCAGGGAGCGCTACAGCAGCTCGCGGGGCTCGGTGCGCACCTGGCTCTTCGCCATCGAGCGGAACCTGATCATCGACGCGCTGCGGTCTCGTTCCCGGCGTCCGTCGCCCTCGGGAGAGCAGAAGATCGAATCGGCCAGCGAACCGGTGACCGAGGACCTGCTCATCGTGGAGCGGCTGGCCATCTACGAGGCCCTGGCCGGGCTCAGTGTTGAACACCGCGAGGTGATCGTGGCGGTCAAGCTGGACGGCATGGACTACCAGGAGCTCTCGGAGCGCACCGGCATTCCGATCGCGACGCTGCGCACCCGGATGTACTACGGGCTGAGGTCACTGCGCAAGACGCTCGGTGATGGGGCTCGCGATGGCGCTGAGACCACCGCGCTGCAGTCGCTGCGCTAGATGCCGCGCACCCCGGGGGAGAACCCTGGCGCCTGCTCGGGCGGGGCGGTGCGCTGGGAGGCCACTGCCGCGGAGGTCCAGAGCTCCCGCCTGGAGGACATCCCCAGCTTCGGCAGCAGGTTGGACACGTGATACTCCACGGTCTTCTTCGACACGAACAGGCTCTCGGAGATCTCACGATTGGTGCGTCCCTGGGAGATCAGGTGGGCGATGTCCCGCTCCCGGGGCGTCAACGAGGCGTAGCGGCCGGCCACGGAGAGCAGCCTGCTCTTCACCGCGCCCAGTTCCGGAGAAGCGCCGAGCTGGGCGAAGATGTCTCGCGCCGCCTCGAGCTGCTCGTCGGCCTCGGCATGCTCGCCGCATTCGCGGTGCGCGATCCCGAGGCTGTGGTGGAGCCGGGCCTTGGTGTGCGGGAAGTCTGTGGCGAGCCAGATCGCTGCCCGGTAGTCCGCCACCGCCGCCCTGAAGTCCCCGCGCTGTGCGGCGAGCTTCGCCCGCAGGGCCTGCGGATGGCCATAGGGGAGGGGCAGCGCAGGTTGCAGCGCAACCTGCTTCGAGAACACCTCCAGGAGTCGGCCAGCCTCGGCGATCCGGGCCCCGCTGGGGTTCTCGAGGTCCAACAGCGCCTCGATCTCCAGGGCACGCCAGCCGATGAGACCCACCTCCTCGGCCCAGGTGCTCAATCTGCTGCGCCTGAAGGCCGCGATCACGTCGAGGGCCCGCGCATGGTCATGGGACATTCGAGCCGTCCAGGCCATGGCGGTCATGACGTTGTAGAGCGGCAGAGAGCTCGAGGTCGTCACATGGTGGCTGAGCCAGTCGGTGTGTTCCGCGGCCGCCGTCTCATCGGCATGGGCGACGGCGGCCATGGCCAGCACCGCATGAGAACTGGCGAGGCCGCGCCAGTCGTAGCTGGCCCGGGCCATCGAGATCACCCGTTCCGCGCGCAGGATCGCATCGCTCCAGCGACCCAGTTGAAACTCGATCATGGCCTGCTCGGCCATTCCGCGCTGCGCCGCAGCTGGGACCACCCGGTGGTGCCTTCCCTCCTCGGCGCGCTCCAGATCGTCCAGGGCCGCGGCGGTATGACCGGCGTAGTAGTGCACCCTGGCGCGGAAATAGAGCGCGTCCGTGTGCTCGGCGGTACCAGCTGCCTGGATCAGGAAATCATCCAGGCGCGCGATGGACTCCTCGACCACCCCCGAGTTCCACAGCGCGTAGATCTCATGCATGGCCAGCACGCGGCCCAGCACCTTGTCGATGGGAGTAGAGGGTGTGATCCCGAGGAGCCGCAGCTCGGCCACGGCGGCCTGTGCGGCCTGTGCATCGGCGGCGGCGATCTCCACGGTGCACAGCAGGATCAGCATCCGCCAATGGGTGAGGCTCTCGATGTGCTGCCCGGCCCCGGGCGCGCGCAGCTCGCTGTGCAGCAGCCGCCGGGCCTCGGCGAGCTGACCGGTGAAGAAGGCCAGACCCGCCTGGAACAGCGTCACCATGACCGGGTCTTCGAGCAGGCCGATCTCCGTATGGAGGTCGAGCACGCCGTGCGGGTCCTCCGCTATAGCAACTGTGAGGCTCGCCGTCAGCATCCGGCGCGCACGTTCGGGCCCGCGACTGACGTTCATGGCCATGGAGAGGTACTCCGCACTGGTCAAATAGTCCCCAGCCTCCAGCGCCTTGAGCCCTTCGACCTCGAACTCGTCACCCAGCCCTGGATCTCCGTCAGATGAGGAGGCGGCGCTGAGGTGGCGGGATCGAGCGAGACCGGTCGTGCGCTCAGCAAGCAGCTCGTGCAGCTGCTGGCGGCGGGCAGGCTCGATCAGTGCCTGGGCCGTCTGCCGCCATGCTTCGTCGGCCAGTCTCACCTCGCGTCCGTTGCCGCTCAGGATCGGGTGCAGCGCGTCGACCAGGTCATCGGCGTCCACCGGGGCGGCAAGGTCGGGACGAGCGGCCTTCAGCGCGAGGACGGCGGCCTCGGCCGCGACCTCGGCCCGGGAGTCGCCGGTGTCCAGAGCCAGGACCTCCAGGAATGTCCGCAGGCAGGGTTCCATCCGCTCGAGCTCGGGCCGCAGGAATGACCGCGAGATCGCGGATTGTTCCTCGGCCTCGGTGTGCACCCCGGCCTCGGCCAGTCGCAGGGCGACGCCGGGGTTGCCCGCCGCTCTCATGTGCACCGCTGCGACGGTCTCTTCGTTGAGCTGGTGGCCGTGCTGGCGCAGCAACCTGCTCAGCTCATGGCGCGTGATGCCGCGCAGCGTGACCCGAGTTCCGGTGTGCGCGGACATCCTCGCCAGCCTGCGGGTGAGCGGATCGACCGTGGGGGAGGAGGTCAGCAGGATCAGCACCGGGGAATCGGCGTTGCGGGTCAGCGACGCCTGATCCACCAGCTGTTCCAGAGCGTGCTTCGCCTCAGCCGAGGACCGGTGGAGGTCATCGACGACCAAGCAGTAGGGGCCGGTCCCGTGTGTCTGCAGGGACTCGCACATCCCCCGGAAAGGGGTCAGATCCGCGAGTGAGAGCACTGTCAGGCCAGCGCCGGCGGCGCGTTCCCGCGCCTCGGAGGCCAGTGCGGACTTCCCGGAGCCTACGGTTCCCTCGAGGAAGCAGACACCGCTGTGCCCGGCAAGGGTGCGATGGATCGCGCGCAGCGCCTTGGCGCGCTCCGAGTCCCGCCCAATCACGATTCTGGCAGCTGATGCTTTCACATGCATGACCCCCGTCGGGTTCAACGCGCCACCTTCAGCGGCGTTGAACACATGGTATCCCCAGGTCAGGACAATGTCGTGCTCATGTCGCTGCTAGATGGCGTTCAGTGGTGCCGAGGCATGGGCACCGCGGGGCTCAGCCCAGCTGCAGGATCTTCTCCTGCACGACCTTGGCGCGCACGTTGGAGAAGCTGGATTCCTCGCCGGTCTCGGTGAAGCCCAGCGACTCCAGGATCTTGAGCGTGCCGAGGTTGTCCACCACCACCCGTGCGGTGACCGGGCGTTCGGGAAACTCGGTGAGGAACTTCTGCACGGCCTCGGTGGTGATGCCCTGGCCCCAGAAGCGCTTCTCGATCCAGAAGGTGATCTCCCGGCTGGCCTCGTCCTCGAAGGCGGCGATCGAGCCCACGGGCTGGCCGTCGCTCTCGATGGTGCGCACGATGATGTCATCGGAGTTCAGCAGCTCGCCCCAATGGTGATCGAAGACGCTGCGGTCCTTGGGGTTGGTCGAGGCGAAGGCGGCCATATGGGCGGCATCGGCATCCTGCTGGAACACGAAGAACTGTTCCAGGTCCTCGGTCTCCACTGCACGCAGTGTGATCATCGGTGAGGCTCCTTCATCGGCTTGTGGCCGCATGGGTCTGCAACTGCTGTGTGACCAGCGTACTGTGCACGCCCATCACGGGCGACCTCGGTGCGCCATAATGGTGCCTATGGCTTCCCCCAAGCGCCGCGTGGCGATCCTCGGTTCCACCGGTTCCATCGGAACCCAGGCGCTGCAGGTCATCGCCGCGCATCCGGACCGATTCGAGGTCGTCGCGCTCGCCGCCGGCTCCAACGCCGCACTGCTGGCCGAGCAGGCCACCGCCACCGGCGCGCGCCTGGTCGGGATCGCCGAGCACGCCGCGGCCAGCGAGCTCCGCGCCGCGCTGACCGCCGGCGGATCGGGCTCAGCGGCGGATCCCGGCAGGGCCGACTCCTCACACCCGGCCGGCCGCCCCGAGATCCTCACCGGTGAAGAGGCCGCCGTGCAGATCGCCGCGGAGTCCGGTGCCGACGTCGTGCTGCAACGGGATGGACCGGGTCCATCCGGTCCTGCGCCCCACCCTCGCCGCGCTGCGCTCCGGCGCCACCCTCGCGCTGGCGAACAAGGAGTCCCTGGTGGTCGGCGGCGCGCTGGTCGCCGAGGCGCTGCAGCGTCCCGGGCAGCTGGTCCCGGTGGACTCCGAGCACTCGGCGCTGGCCCAGGCTCTGAGCTCCGGCCGGCATGAGCGCGGGCTCTGCTCCGTCCCCGCAGACGGCACCACCCGGCTCAGCGGGACCTCAGAGGTCTCCAGCCTGGTGGTCACCGCCTCCGGAGGGCCCTTCCGCGGCTGGGACGCCGCGGCGCTCGCCGAGGTCACTCCGGCCCAGGCGCTGAAGCACCCGAACTACGCGATGGGCCGAGTGGTCACCACCAACTCCGCCACCATGGTCAACAAGGCGCTTGAGGTGATCGAGGCGCATCTGCTCTTCGACATCGCGCTGGAAGACATCCAGACCGTGGTGCACCCGCAGCAGTGGATCCACTCGATGGTCACGTTCCAGGACGGCTCCACCATCGCCCAGGCCGGTCACCCTCGAATGTTGATCCCGATCGCGCTGGGCCTGTCCTGGCCCGAACGGCTCGAGCAGATCGACGCGCCCATCGACTGGACCCAGGCCATGCAATGGGACTTCGAGCCGCTGGATGACCAGGCCTTCCCCGCCGTGGCCCTGGCCAAGGCCGCCTGCGCCGCCTCGCCGACCCATATGGCGGTCTACAACGCGGCCAACGAACAGGCCGTGGAGGCCTTCCACGCCGGACGGCTCGGCTTCCCGGGAATCGTGGCCACGGTGGAGGCGACCCTGGAGTGCTACCAGCCCGCCAGCAGTTCCGCCGCCCCCTCCCTCCAGGAGGTCCTCGACGCGGAACGCTGGGCGAGAGGCACCGCCGAGGAGCGCATCGCCGCCGGATCGGTCCAGGTGCGCGCATGATCGCGCTGCTGATGATCGCTGGCATCGTGATCGTCGCCCTCGGGATCGCGCTGTCCATCGCGCTGCATGAGATCGGGCATCTGCTGCCCGCCAAGCTCTTCAAGGTCCGTGTCACCCAGTACATGGTGGGCTTCGGCCCCACACTGTGGTCCCGGCGCCGCGGCGAGACCGAGTACGGGGTCAAGGCGATCCCGCTGGGCGGTTATGTCGCGATGATCGGGATGTACCCGCCGCCGGATGAGACCGGGACGCTGAACCACCCCGCCGAGGGTGAGCATGAATCCTCGGAGACTCCTGCCGCCGAGGATCCCGCACGGAATGACCACTCCCCGCGGGATCCATACTTGCGCCAGGTCGGAGCCCAGTACGGCGCCCCCGCGGCGTCCTCCCCGGCCGCAGGAACCGCTGCCGGCGGGTTCACCGAAGGGGTTGAGGGCGGGACCGAGGGTGGGACTGCCGGAACCGGCACGGCGACCAAGACGGTGCGCTCGCAGTCCACCGGAATCTTCCAGCAGCTCTCGACCGAAGCGCGCGAGGTGGCCGCCGAGGATCTGCAGCCCGGGGACGAGGACCGGATGTTCTACCGGCTGCCCATCTGGAAGCGGATCATCATCATGCTCGGCGGCCCGGCCATGAACGGTCTGATCGCGCTGGCGCTGACCGCCGGGATCATCTCCTTCCACGGCACCGCCGAGCCGAACACCACGGTCCGAGAGGTCTTTGAGTGCGTGGTCTCCGCCGAGGCCGCCGACGCCGGGCAGACCGAATGCACCACCGAGGATCCCGCCGGACCCGCCTTTGAGGCAGGCCTGCGTCCGGGGGACCAGATCCTGGCCTTCAACGGTGAGCCGGTGGCGACCTGGGATGAGCTCACCGCGCTGATCCGGGAATCCGCCGATGAGTCCAGCGAGGTCAGCTACGTCCGCGACGGCGAAGAGACCACCACCACGCTGACCCCGATCCTCACCGAGCGCCCGATCAGCGACGGACTGGGCCGGGCGCAGCGCGACGACGACGGCGCGCTGATCACCGAACCGGTGGGCTTCATCGGGATGGGCGCCGATCAGGAGATCGTCCAGCAGCCGTTCTGGGAGGCCGGGCCGATGGTGTGGGAGCAGTCCAAGGCGGTGGGCGCCGTCGTCGCGAACCTGCCGGTGCGCCTCTACGACGTGGCGGTGTCCACCTTCACCTCCGCTGAGCGGGACCCCGACGGGCCGCTCTCGGTGGTCGGTGTGGGCCGGATCGCCGGGGAGCTCTCCGCGCAGGAGGAGATCCCGCTGGAGTCCCGCTTCGCCTCGCTGAGCTCCCTGGTGGCCGGGGTCAACGTCGCGCTGATGGTGTTCAACCTGATCCCGCTGCTGCCGCTCGACGGCGGCCACGTGGCCGGGGCGCTCTATGAGGGTCTGCGCCGGCGCCTGGCCAAGCTGCTGGGCCGTCCGGATCCGGGCCCCTTCGACATCTCCAAGCTGCTTCCGCTGACCTATGTGGTCGCCGGAATGCTCCTGGTCATGGGCGTGTTGTTGATCTATGCGGACATTGTGAACCCGATCCGTCTCTTCGAGTAGCAGCGTCCACGCCGGGCGGTACCATGGAGTAGGCGGGTGACCCCCGCCGATGCGCCAAGAAGATGTACAAGAATCACGGCGTCTGACCGACGTCGAAGCCCAAGATCCATCAGGAGAGTCTGTGCCCGCGATCAACCTCGGAATGCCCTCCGCGCCGCCGCCAGTGCTGGCGCCGCGCCGGAAGACGCGCAACTTCCATGTCGGATCAGTAGGCGTGGGCAGTGATCACCGGGTCTCGGTGCAGTCGATGACCACCACCAAGACCCACGACATCAACGGCACCCTGCAGCAGATCGCCGAGCTGACCGCCTCCGGCTGTGACATCGTCCGCGTGGCCTGCCCCACGGACAAGGACGCCGAGGCGCTGAAGATCATCGCGATGAAGTCGCAGATCCCGGTCATCGCCGACATCCACTTCCAGCCCAAATACGTGTTCGCCGCCATTGAGGCGGGCTGCGGGGCTGTGCGCGTGAACCCCGGCAACATCCGCCAGTTCGACGACAAGGTCGGCGAGATCGCCAAGGCTGCCAGCGACGCCGGCGTCTCCATCCGCATCGGCGTCAACGCCGGGTCCCTGGACAAGCGGGTCATGGACAAGTACGGCAAGGCCACGCCCGAGGCGCTGGTCGAGTCCGCCGTCTGGGAGGCCTCGCTGTTCGAGGAGCACGGCTTCCATGACTTCAAGATCTCGGTCAAGCACAACGACCCGGTGATCATGGTCCAGGCCTACCAGATGCTCGCCGAGCGCGGCGACTGGCCCCTGCACCTGGGCGTCACCGAGGCCGGACCGGCCTTCCAGGGCACGATCAAGTCCTCCGTGGCCTTCGGCGCGCTGCTCGCCCAGGGCATCGGCGACACCATCCGCGTCTCGCTCTCTGCACCGCCGGCCGAAGAGGTCAAGGTGGGCAACCAGCTGCTGGAATCGCTGAACCTGCGCCCGCGCAAGCTCGAGATCGTCTCCTGCCCCTCCTGCGGACGCGCTCAGGTCGATGTCTACACCCTCGCCGACGACGTCACCGCCGGACTCGAAGGCATGACCGTGCCGCTGCGCGTGGCCGTCATGGGCTGCGTGGTCAACGGACCCGGTGAGGCCCGCGACGCGGACCTCGGCGTGGCCTCGGGCAACGGCAAGGGACAGATCTTCGTCAAGGGCGAGGTCATCAAGACCGTCCCCGAGGACCAGATCGTCGAGACCCTGATCGAAGAAGCCAACCGTCTGGCCGAAGAAATGGAACGCGAATCCGATGGAGATGCTCAGGCAGCGAGTGCCCCTGTGGTCTCCGTCAGCTGACGCCGCAGCTGCTCGCGTGCACCGCGCCACCCGCGGCGGCGTCCGCGTGCTCGGACACGGAGACACTCCGGCGCTGGAGAAGCTGCTCGCAGCCGACCCGGTGGCCAACGTCTCCGTTGCTTCCACCGTGCGTGCCCGCCGCTCTGCCGGCCCCGGGAAGGGACGCAACGGTGCCGTGGTGCTCGGCATCGACGGCGAGAACGGGCTGCTCGCGGCCTGCTGGACCGGAAGCAACATCATCCCCGTCGGGGCCACCGCCGCCCAGGGGGTGCTCTTCGGCGAGGCCGTCGCCGCGATGCGCCGCCGGGTGGCGTCCATCTACGGCGAGGCCGAGGCCAGCCTGGCGCTCTTCGAGGCCACCGGCTGGACCGGCGCCCGCGACGTCAGGCCCGACCAGCCGCTGATGGCGATCACTGCGCCCTCTGCGGTGGAGCCGCTGGCAGGGGCCCGGCTCTCCGCATCCGGGGACTTCCCCCGGTTGGAGAAGGCCAGCGCGGCGATGTTCACCGAAGAGCTGGGATTCTCTCCCTACGCCCAGGGTGGAAGCCAGTACCGGGAGCGCGTGCGCGGACTCATCAACGCCGGGCACTCGATCATCGCGGTGGACCCTGGGACCTCCGAGCTCGTGTTCAAGGCCGAGTTCGGCGCGGTCAGCCCCGAAGTGGTCCAGGTCCAGGGCGTATGGGTGCGGCCGAGCCACCGCGGACGCGGCCTCGCCGGTCCTGGGATGGCCGCCGTCATCGAGCACGGACTCAGGCTGGCGCCCACGGTGAGCCTGTACGTGAACAGCTACAACACGGCGGCGATTCGGACCTATGAGCGTGTTGGATTCACCCAGGTGGGGACCTTCGCGACCATACTGTTCTAGATGACTTTCTTCCCCTCCTCTCCTGCTGCGCGCCGCCGAGCCGGCGCCTCGCTCGGACTCCTCGGGGCGCTGCTGCTCACCGGCTGTGACGCCACGCCCGCGGAGCAGCCGGGCACGCCTGCGGCCGAGCCGGGCACCAGCAGCGGCGGCGTCGGCCAGCAGGTCCCGGAGCCCTCCGGCAACCAGCTCTCCCACGAGGAGATGCGTGAGCAGCTGGAAGCCCGTTACCCGGATGCCGCGCTGAGCGACACCACGGACTATTGGGCGGGGCTGCGGGATGTCGAGACCGAGCTCCAGCGACTGGTGGTGGACCCTCCGGAGTGCAAGCAGTTCGTCGTGCGCTCTGCGGTCCCGGTGCCGGCGGGCGCGCTGGTGGCCTTTGCCGATGGGACGACCGCAGCGGCCGAGGACCAGGGCGAGGAGCAGCAGTCCGAGGAGCAGGGCGAGGGTCAGGGCGAGGAGCCCGGTGGGTCCGAGGGTGATCCCGAGGCCGGAGCGCACCAGCCCGGGGGAGACGACCCCGAAGCGCAGATCCAGCTGGCCAGCACCGAGGAGGACGACTCCACAGACGGTGAGTCTGCGGAAGACGACCCCGAGAACGGCGACTCTGAGAACGGCGACTCTGAGGACGGCGACTCTGAGAACAGTGAACCCGAGAACAGTGACTCTGAGAACGGCGACTCCGAGAACGGTGACTCCGATGATGAGGAGGAGCCCGAGCCGGTCACCGTGGACCTGCCGGAGCAGCGCCAGGCCCTGATCCTGAGCTTCCGGGACTGGCGCGCCGCCGACGCGCACCTCGCCGCGGAGCAGGACGGACTGGAGTCCTGCGACTCCTACACCGCCAGCCGCGGGGGAGAGGACTCCGTGGAGACCTCGACCTCGGTGGACCTGGTGGAGGTCTCCTCCGAGGCCGACGCCGCACTGGGCACCACCACGCGGATCAGCTCGGAGGGCGACCGTGAGGACAGCGCCGCGGTCACCCTGCGCGGCGGCTCACATATCGTCACGGTGACGGTACCGCTGAGCGAAGGGCTCTCCGAGGACGAGGCTGAGGTCGCCGTTGAAGAGCTTGAGGCCGAGGCCGTCGATCTGCTCGAGAGCCTGGACTGAGCTTCGGCGCAGGGCCCCCGGACCCAGATCTGGGCGTCCTGCTCAGCCGAAGAGGTCCATGGCCACGTCGTAGCCCAGCTTGATCACCAGGGCGAAGACCACCACCAGGAACACCACCCGGATGAACTTCGAACCCTTGGCGATGGCCATCCGCGCGCCCAGGTAGCCTCCGGCCATATTCGCCGCACCCAGCACCAGCCCCAGGCCGATGAACACATGTCCGGCCGGGAAGAAGTACAGCAGCGCGCCGAGGTTCGTGGCCACATTGACCACCTTCGCCTGAGCCGAGGAGTTCAGGAAGTTGTAGCCCAGCACCGTCACCAGGGCGATGACCAGGAACGTGCCGGTGCCGGGACCGAGCACCCCGTCGTAGAAGCCCACGATCAGCCCGATGCTCACCGCGCGCGCGAGGTGGCCCATCCCGACATGGCGAAGCCTCTCCAGCTGGCCGACGTGCGGCTTCAACGCGGTGAACACCCCCACGCCGATCAGCGCCAGCAGGATCAGCGGCAGGATGATCCGCTCCGGCAGCGAGGCGGCGACCACCGCGCCGCCGTAGCTGGCCAGCAGGGCGGCTGCGGCCATGGGCAGGGCCGTGGTCATGGAGGGCTTGACCCGCCGCGCGTAGGTGATCGCCGACGTCGTCGTGCCGAAGATGGAGCCGAGCTTATTGGTGGCCAGCGCCTGGACCGGGGTGATCCCCGGGACCATCAGCAGCGCCGGCAGCTGCAGCAGCCCGCCGCCGCCGACGACGGCGTCCACCCACCCGGCCGCGAAGCCTGCCAGAATCAGCAGCAGCAGCGTCACCCAGGTGATCTCGAGGCCGCCACCGATCACGAGATCAGCAGCGGCCTCGAGGGCTTCGTTCAGCGCAGGCCCTTGACGTGTTCGAGCACCGCCGCCGCGGCTTCGGCCACCGGGACCTCACGGGATTCACCGGAGCGGCGATCCTTGAGCTCGATGGTGCCGTTCTTCAGACCGCGGCCCACGGTGACCAGCATCGGGACTCCGAGCAGCTCGGCGTCACCGAACTTCACTCCCGGGGAGACCTTGGGGCGGTCGTCATAGATCGCGCTCAGGCCGGCCGCCTCGAGCTCGCTGATCAGCGCCTCGGCCGCGGCGTAGACCTCTTCGCCCTTGCCGGTGGCGACCAGGTGCACGTCGGCCGGGGCGATGGCGGCGGGCCAGATCAGGCCCTTGTCATCGTGGGTGCCTCGGCGATCGCAGCCAGGGCGCGGGTCACGCCGAAGCCGTAGGAGCCCATCGTCACCGTGGCGAGCTTGCCGTTGACGTCGAGGACCTGCAGGCCCAGCGCCTCGGCATAGCGGGTGCCGAGGTGGAAGATGTGGCCCATCTCGATGCCGCGGCGAGTGCGCAACGGACCGGAACCGTCCGGAGCCGGGTCACCGGATTCCACGACCACCGATTCGATGACGCCGTCCCAGCCGAAGTCACGCCCGGCGACCAGGCCGAACACGTGCTGATCGGCTTCGTTCGCGCCGGTGATCCAGCTGGTGCCCGAGACCACGCGCGGGTCCACCAGGTAGCTGACGCCGGCGCTGCCAGCGTCGCCGAGGACCGGGGCGTCCAGGGAGAGACCGGGGCCGATGTAGCCGCGCACGAGTCCTGGGTGCTTCTTCAGGTCCGCCTCGTTCGCGGCCTCCAGGGCGACCTCGCCGCCGACGCCGAGCAGTCCGCCGATGGTGGCCTCGGCCCGTTTCAGGTCCACCTCGCGGTTTCCGGGCACGCCGAGCACCACGATCCGGCGGGTGCCGTCGGGCAGCACGGCCGCGACCACCACGTTCTTCAGCGTGTCTGCTGCGGTCCAGGCGCGGTCGGCCCGGGGCTGGTGGGTGTTCGCGGCCTCGACCAGGGTGGCGATGGTGTCGGTGCCGGGGGTGTGGTGCACCTGGGCGGCTGGCAGCTCGGAGAAGTCCAGCGGCTCCGGGGCAGGGGTGGTGACGGCCTCGACGTTGGCGCGGAAGCCGCCCTCGGACTCCACGAAGGTGTCCTCGCCGATGTCACACGGGAAGAGGAACTCCTCCGAGGCGGAGCCGCCCATAGCACCCGACTGCGCGTTGACCGGGACCACCGGCAGGCCCAGGCGGTCGAAGATGCGCAGGTAGGCCTCGCGGTGCGCGGCGTAGGCGGCGCTCTGGTCCTCCTCGGTGAGCGCGAAGGAGTAGGAGTCCTTCATGATGAACTCGCGACCGCGCAGCAGCCCGGCCCGGGGGCGTGCTTCGTCGCGGTACTTGGTCTGGATCTGGTAGATCGAGAGCGGCAGGTCCTTATAGGAGCTGTAGAGGTCCTTCACCAGCAGGGTGAAGACCTCCTCGTGGGTGGGCGCCAGCAGGTAGTCCGCCTCCTTGCGGTCCTTGAGCCGGAAGATCCCGTCGCCGTAGTCGTCCCAGCGGCCGGTGGCCTCATAGGGCTCCTTGGGCAGCAGGGCGGGGAAGTGCACCTCCTGGGCGCCGATCCGGTTCATCTCCTCGCGGACGATCGCCTCGATCTTCCGCAGCACGGTCAGCCCCAGCGGCAGCCAGGTGTAGACGCCCGGGGCGGCGCGGCGGATGTAGCCGGCGCGGACCAGCAGCTGGTGGCTGGCGACCTCGGCGTCGGCCGGATTGTCGCGCAGCGTGCGGAGGAACAGGTGAGACAGGCGGAGCGGCACAGGTGAACTCGTTTCCGGTGAGGGATCTTCTACCGGCCCAAGTCTAAGGGGCGCTCGCAGCTGGACTTCCACCGGTCGTCGGGCAACCCTGCCGTGCCGCCGCGCGGCGTCGATATACTCCGAGCGTGGCCGTCTCGAGGCCAGCGCATCCGACTGTGCCATGGGCCCGCTATCGCATTCCGGCGAGTCGACCGGATGCACTGCCACGTCCCCGCGTGAGCGCGGCCATCGAAGCGGCGGTCTCAGGCCACCGGATCAGCGTGATCAGCGCCCCCAGCGGTCACGGCAAGACCCGGGCGGCGGCCGAATGGGCAGCGCTGCAGCCGCGCCCCGTCGCCTGGCTCTGCCTGGGCCCGACCGACGACGACCCGGCCGTGCTCACCTCGGGCGTGGTCACCGCGCTGCGCGGACTGCTGCCCGCCCAGCAGGAACTGGGCGAGGCACTGGGCCGATTGGATCCCGGCGCCGAGGTGAACAGGCTCTATAACCAGATCTGCCGGACCTTCGAGCAGGCCCGAGCGGTCTGCGTCCTGGTGGTCGACGACGCTCAGCGAGCCGCAGGCCAGCTCGGGGCGGGACTGCTGGGCATGCTCCTCGACGAGGCACCAGAGAGCCTGCGACTGGTGTTCCTGGGAACCACTCCGATCGAGGGCTGGTTGGCGAAGCAGCTTCTGGAGGGCTCGGCCGTCCAGCTCTCGGCGCAGGATCTGGCCTTCGACCGCTCCGAGACCGAGGGTCTGCTGAAGCGATTCGGCGGTCGCCTGGACGCGCGCGAGGTGCTCGAGGACACGCAGGGCTGGCCGATAGCCGTGCAGGTGGCAGCGCTGGCCAGCCAGCGGCCCCCGGGAGCGCAGGACAGTCTCGAGGACCTGTTGCGCAGCTACGTTCAGACCCAGATCCTGGATGGGCTCGGCGACTCGCTCGCCGTCTTCGTGCTCACCACGACCGCCTGCACCGAGCTGACGGCCGGGCTCGCCACCGCCATGTCCGGTCGGCAGGAGGCGGCTGCGGTGCTGGAGGAACTCGTCGACCGCGGCATCTTTCTGAGCCGGCACTGCGGATCGGATGAGACCCCGGTCTACCGGTGGCACCCGATCTTCGCTCGGCAGTGCACCCAGATCCTGCTCCGCCAGGATCCGACGGCGCTGAACCTCATCCACCGCAGGGCCGGGGAGTATCTGTGCTCCACCGAACCCATGAGGGCGCTGCGCCACTTCGAGGCCGCTCATGACCACGATCGTGCCATGGAGGTCCTGGTCGAGAATTGGTTGGAGCTGATCATCGGGGATCACGCCGCTCAGGTCGCCACGTTCTGCGCGGTCCTCCCGCGGCGGCTCTCCGGCGCCGCCGCGGCGCAGCTCATTCTGGCCTGCGCCGAAGAGGCCATCGGTGAACACCAGGAGGCACGCGCCCGGTTCCACCGGGTGCTGGACTCGCTGCCCGATCACCCGAGGGGTCAGGAGGTCGGATCCATCCTCCGGGTGGCGCGGCTTCTGCTCACCGATGACCCGAAGGCGGCGCTGGAGGCGACCAGGGATGTCCACGCGCGGCTGGCGGTGGCGGGGGAGTACGAGGGGCGGGAGCGGGTCGCGGTGCTGTTCCTGCTGACCTGGACCGAGCTGCGGCTCCGGCTGCACCCCGCCTCTGCCCCCGAGATCATGTCTGCCGCCGCTCGCGAGTGGGCAGCGATGCACGAGACCCACCTGGAGCGCAGCGCGCTGGGCAGTCTCGCCATGATTCATCTGTGCGACGGGAGAAACTCCCGGGCCCGGCGCATTCTGCGGGAGGTCGACGCGCCGCTTCAGGCCTCGGCCGCGACATTGACCGCCTACGCGGGCAGTGCGCTGGGCACCGCATCGGGACTGCTGGCCTACTGGTCCGCGGACTTCGAGAACGCGGCTGCCTGGTTCGGTCGGATCCTTGAGGCGGGAGACCTCCCGGTTCCGCTGGGTGGTGCGGTGCGCGCATTCCTGGCCTTCAGCGCGGCCGGCGCCCGAGATCCGGCCCTGTGCCGACGCGCCGCCACCGAGCTCGAGGCGGTGTCCCCGGAGGAGGTCCAGGGAGCCCAGTGGCCGATCTTCCGGGATGCGGCGCATGCCGTGTTGGCGGAAGCCGCTGGTCACCGGCCGAGGGCGCTGGCGCTGGTGGCGCGACACTCGGAGTCGGCGGACCTTCCGATGATCGGGGTCGTGCTGGCCGGGATTCTTCGTCGAGCCGGGGATCCTGCGGGCGCCTTCCGCCTGTTGTCGCGGCATCGCGCGTTCATGGGGGTCTCCTATGTGGCGATCTCCGCGAGAATCTCGGCCGCCCTGGTCCACAGGATGCATGGAGAGCCCGAGGTGGCCCACGAATATTGTGAGTACGCCCTGGACATCGCGGAGCGTGAAGACATGCGAGCGCCATTCTGTGACGGGGACCTGAAGCTCCGCCTGCTGCTCACGGAGCACCTGACCCGACGCACGTCGCACGAGGCCTTCATCGCCGGCGCCCTGACCGCCGAACAGAGCAGTCAAGGGCTTCTCGCCGCCCTGTCCGGCCGGGAGGTCGAGGTCTACCGCCTGCTGCAGACCTCCATGACCATCCAGGAGATCGCAGAGGCGCTGACGGTCTCGGTGAACACGGTCAAGACCCACCAGCGAGCGATCCATCGCAAGCTGGGGGTCCGGACCCGCCGGGAGGCTCAGCAGCTCGCACCCTAGCTCAGGCCCTGAACGCGCCAGCCCTGACGGCGGGGCTTGCGATCGCGCCAGGATCAGGCGAGGGCCCGGGTCTTCAAGGATTGGAACTCATCCTCGGTGATGGTGCCCTGTTCGCGCATCTGAGCCGCCTTCTCGATCTCGACGCTGGGACTGCTCACGCCCACCTCCCGCAGCCGAGCCAGCAGCGCCTCATGATGCTGCTGATCCGCGGCGGCTCCACGCTCGGCCATGCCGCTGCCACGAGCGATGAGATAGACCAGTGCCGTGATGAAGGGGAAGAAGATCAGACAGAACACCCAGACGGCTTTCGAGAATCCGCCGAGCTTCCGATCCCGGAAGATGTCTCCGATGATGCTGAACAGGACCATCAGATAGGCCACAAAGACGAAGGCCCATACGAACCACCAGATGATGGACCAGAACGATTCCCAGAATTCCATGACACTGCCCTTCTGTGCGGTATGCCGTTCTCGTCAGGATTGACACTCTGAGGGTCACACAGACCGAGGACGAGCGGGCCCACGCTCACCCGTTCTGGGTGAGCAGAACCCAGCCGCGTCTTCGGCTCTGCGAGCATCGGGTCAGACGCTTGATGCGTTGCAGGACTCTGCCAGAACGAAGGAGACCACCGAAGAGGATGAGGTCATGTCCGACTTCCGATATGGACCAGTGGAGCTCTATCTGATCGTCTTCGACACCGAGCAGCCCGCACCCGGCTGCCTGGCGCCGTTGGTGGAGATGCTCTCCTCCGGAACGGTCCGACTGCTGGATCTGGTCGCCGTGAGCAAGAACGACAGCGGCGAGGTGATGATGCTCGATCTCCCCAGCCGGGACCTCCTGGGTCTGGCTCGACTGGGCAAGGATCGGCTGGGTCCGGCTCGACTGGGCCCGGATCGGCTGGGCCCGGCTCGACCGGGCCTGGATCGGCCGGGCCTGGATCCGCTGGACCCGACAGTGGGGCCCGACCCCGTGACCGAGGGGCTGATCGGTGAGGAGGACCTCGCCGACCTTGCCGCGCCGCTGGATCACGGATCCTGCGCGGCAGTGCTGGCACTGGAGCTCAGAGTCGAGCTTGCCCTGGCGGAGCGGCTCGCCCCGAGCCGGGCACAGGTGCTGCGCAGCGCGCACATACCTGCTCCGGTGGTCAATGCACTCATCGATCTCTATGACCCGGTGGAAGGAACCTCGCCATGACGATGGACCGCGTAGGACGCCCGGGCCTGATCGGACTGGCTGCGCGCACGTCGGCGCTGGCTGGAGCCACGCCGGCCCTGGCCGGCCAGGTCGACGTCTACGAACAGCGCCGGGCCCAGGACCGTGAGGAGCAGGAGCAGTACTCTGCCGCCCACCAGCAGGCGCGCATCGAGACGGCCGCGCTGGCGGCGCTGGCCCATGCCGCTGCGCCCGCCCCCGCAACACCGGCACCGCTCGTTGCCTCGGGCGGCACCAGCTTGCTCGATGACCTGCAGCGGCTGGCCGAGCTGCGACGATCCGGACTTCTCAGCGAGGAAGAGTTCGCGGCCGGCAAGGCCAAGCTGCTGCGCTGAGCCGCTGAGCCGCTGAGCCGCTGAGCCGCTGAGCCGCTGAGCCGCTGAGCCGCTGGTACCACCCCACCACCCGGCCCACTGCCGCCTCAGCACATCGGCCGGTAGGCGGTGCGTTGAGTCTCAGGCACAATAGAGACGCACCGCAGACCACCACTGATAGGACCGTCATGGCCACCGCCCCCCGCCCCACCGGCGATCAGCGCTTCAAGGACGCCCGCACCGCAAAGATCGCCGAGCTGATCACTGACACGATCACCGCCCAGGGGCTGTACCTCGAAGAGATCGAGCTCGTCGCCAACGGGTCCACCACCACGCTGAAGCTCTCGGTGGATCTGCTCACCGGCACCGAACAGGTGGATCTGGACACCATCGCCGAACTCTCCCAGGCGATCTCCGCCCGCTTCGACGAGGACGACGTCCTTCCCGAGTTGGAGCGCTACGACTTGGAGGTCTCCACCCCCGGTGCGACCCGCCCGCTCACCACACAGCGGCACTTCGAGCGCAATCTGGGGCGGCTGCTGGAGATCACCCAGACTGGGCACAGCCCGATCCTGGCCCGGCTCCAGTCGATCGAGGACGGCGCCATCACCGTGGTCGAGCAGAAGCCGAGCCCCAAGAAGGGGATGCCGGTGAAGTACGGAGACCCCGCACGGATCAATCTCTCGGCCATCGACCAGGCACGAGTGCAGGTAGAGTTTTCCCATACGCAGTAGATACTGGCTTAACCGGAGGCACAAGTGGATATCGATATGAGCGCACTGCGCATGCTTGTCAAAGAGCGCGAGATCCCGCTGCAGCGGCTGATCCCCGCCATCGAACAGGCGCTGGTGCTGGCTTACCACAAATCGCCCGGAGCACTGCAGCACGCCCGTGCCGAGATCGATCAGTCCACGGGACACGTCACGGTCTGGGCCAAGGAGCAGGACGAGGACGGCACCTTCATCGGGGAGTTCGACGACACCCCCAGAGACTTCGGCCGGGTCGCGGCCTCCACCGCCCGCCAGGTGATCATGCAGCGGATCCGCGACGCCGAGGACGATCAGGTCCTGGGCCAGTTCAAGGGCCGCGAGGGCGAGCTGATCTCCGGCACCATCCAGCAGGGCCGCAACCCCAAGATGATCCAGGTGGATCTGGGCAGCGTCGAGGCGCTGCTGCCCCCACAGGAGCATGTGCCCGGTGAGGAGTACGTCCACGGTCACCGGATCCGAGCCTTCGTCGTCGACGTCCACCGCGGCATGCGCGGGCCCTCGATCACGCTCTCCCGCTCACACCCGGGCCTGGTGAAGAAGCTCTTCGAGCACGAGGTCCCAGAGATCGCCGACGGTTCCGTGGAGATCACCGCCATCGCCCGTGAGGCCGGGCACCGCACGAAGATCGCGGTGCGCGCCCACCAGTCGGGGATCAACGCCAAGGGAGCCTGCATCGGCTCCATGGGCTCCCGCGTCCGGGCGGTCATGAACGAGCTCAACGACGAGAAGATCGACATCATCGATCACTCCGACGACGCGGCCGAGTTCATCGCCCACGCGCTCTCACCTTCGAAGGTGAAGTCGGTGACCATCCTGGATGAGGCCACGCGCAGCGCACGGGTCGTGGTCCCGGACTATCAGCTCTCCCTGGCCATCGGCAAGGAGGGTCAGAACGCGCGGCTCGCCGCGAAGCTCACCGGCTGGCGGATCGACATCGTCTCCGACGCGACCCTCGCGGCGCCCTGAGCGCCGCCGACTCCGACGTTTCTGCTCGACGCCGCCGGAAGGGGTAGACTGTCATGGTTCCAGTGCGTACCTGTATCGGCTGTCGTCGTGAGGTCGCGCAGGACAAGGCAATAAGGCTCGCACTCGACGTGGCCCAGACCGCCGATCCAGCACCGCCTCTGGTGGTGGCGGACACCGCCCGGGTTCTTCCCGGACGAGGCGCCTGGCTGCACCCGCAGCGCGAGTGCTTCGAGACCGCGATCAAGCGCAAGGCCTTCAACCGGGCCTTCCGCCGGACCGTGGATTCGAGGACGCTCGATCTGCACGACATTATCGGCACTAACGGCTGACATCGCCCCTCCTCGCAGCAATGCGGCGGATCAGGTGGAGGAAGCCAGAAAGCGGGTTCAGAGAGATGGATCCCCGATGAAGACTGACGCATGAGTTCGCAGCGATGACCCATCACGGCAACTCCGTCACGGTTTCAGAACAGTTCAAACGGCCTGCGCCGATGAACCGCTGACATCAGCCCCGCTGGTGCCAGTGGGAATGCGCGGGCCAGATTAAGGAGAAATGTGGCCAAGGCCCGCGTACACGAGCTCGCCAAAGAGCTCGGCATCACCTCGAAAGAAGCCCTCGCGAAACTGCAGGGCATGGGCGAATTTGTGAAGTCGCCCTCCTCCACCGTGGAGCCCCCGGTGGCGAAGAAGCTGCGTCAGGCCTTCCCTGACGCCAAGCCAGCCTCCGACGCCTCCGCGTCCAACGGCGCCGCTCGTCCCGGTCCGAAGCAGTCCGACGCGGCCTCCGAGCCCGCCGCTGACAGCTCGGCCCCGGCCCGCCCGGCCGCGACAGGTTCCTCCGCGCCTCGGCCCGGCGGATTCAAGCCCGGGCCCCGGCCCGGACCGAAGCCTGCTGCCGCCCCCGAGCCCGAAGCTCCGGCCGCCGCTGCCCCCAAGGCGCCGAAGGCCGAAGCTCCCAAGGCTGAGACGCCGAAGGCCGAGCAGAAGCCCGCTGCGAGCACCGAGGCACCGTCTGAGAAGCCGGCATCCAAGCCCGCCGGATCAGCATCCAAGCCCGGCGGTCCCCGCCCGGGCAACAACCCCTACGCACCGAGCCAGGGCATGGGCGCCGAGCGCCAGGCCCCACGTCCCGGCGGCACCGGAGGCCCCCGCCCCGGACCCAAGCCGGCCGGTCCGCGCCCGGGCAACAACCCGTTCGCACCCCAGCAGGGCATGCGCACCGAGCGCGGCGGCGGCCCCCGCCCCCGCGGCGGTCAGGGTGCCCCCGGTGGCGCACCGCGTCCGGGCGCACCCCGCCCAGCAGGTGCGGCCGGGTCACGCCCAGGTGCTCCCGCAGCAGGCGGCGCAGCCCGCCCCGCACCGGCACGTCCGGGCGGTCCCAAGCCCTCGATGATGCCCAGCCAGGCCCCGGCGCCCGCCGGTGGTCGTCCGGGTGCGCCTGCCGGTGGTCCGCCACGCGGCGGTCGCGGCGGCGGTCCTCGTCGTGGCGGCGCAGCAGGCGCCTTCGGTCGCGGCGGCTCCAAGGCCAAGGCTCGCAAGTCCAAGCGCGCAAAGCGCCAGGAGATGGAGCAGCGCCAGTCCCGCGAGATCGGCGGTGTGCGCGTTCCCAAGGGAGACGGCACCACCGTCGTGCGGCTGCGTCGCGGCTCCTCGCTGGGCGACTTCGCCGAGAAGATCAATGCCGAGCCGGCAGCGATGGTCACCGTGCTGATGAAGCTCGGTGAGATGGCCACCGCCAACCAGTCCCTCGACGAAGAGACCTTCCACCTGCTGGGTGAGGAGCTGGGCTACCCGGTCCAGATCGTCTCCCCGGAGGACGAGGACCGCGAGCTGCTGAACACCTTCGACATCAACATCGAAGATGAGCTGGCAGCCGAGAGCTCCGAGGAGCTGTTCGCACGTGCCGCCGTCGTGACCGTCATGGGTCACGTCGACCACGGCAAGACCCGACTCCTGGACTCCATCCGAAGCGCGAAGGTCACCGAAGGCGAAGCCGGCGGCATCACCCAGCACATCGGTGCCTACCAGGTCCACGTCGAGCACGAGGGCGTCGAGCGCGGCCTGACCTTCATCGATACTCCCGGTCACGAGGCGTTCACCGCCATGCGTGCCCGTGGTGCGAAGGTCACCGACATCGCGGTGCTGGTCGTGGCCGCCGATGACGGCGTCATGCCCCAGACCATCGAAGCGCTGAACCACGCGAAGGCCGCCAACGTGCCGGTCGTCGTCGCGGTCAACAAGATGGACAAGGAAGGCGCCTCCCCGGACAAGGTCCGCGGTCAGCTGGCCGAATACGGTCTGGTTCCCGAGGAGTACGGCGGCGACACCATGTTCGTCAACGTCTCCGCGCTGAAGCACCTGCACATCGACGAGCTCCTCGAGGCCGTGCTGCTCACCGCAGACGCAGCCCTGGAGCTCACCGCGAACCCGAACAAGGCAGCTCGCGGCGTGGCCATCGAAGCGAACCTGGACAAGGGTCGCGGCGCCGTGGCCACTGTGCTGGTTCAGTCGGGCACGCTGCGGGTCGGTGACAACATGGTCGCCGGCACCGCCCACGGACGAGTCCGCGCCATGTTCGACGAGCACGGCGAGACCGTCAAGGAGGCCGTGCCCTCTCGGCCGGTGCAGGTTCTGGGTCTGTCCTCGGTGCCTCGCGCCGGTGACACCTTCCTGTCCACCTCCGATGACCGCACCGCTCGCCAGATCGCTGAGAAGCGTGAGGCGGTGGAGCGCAACGCTCAGCTGGCCAAGCGCCGCAAGCGGATCAGCCTGGAAGATTTCGACCAGGCTGTGGCCGACGGCAAGATCGACACGCTCAACCTCATCCTCAAGGGCGACGTCTCCGGTGCCGTGGAGGCCCTGGAAGATGCGCTGCTCAAGATCGATGTGGGTGCCGATGTGCAGCTGCGCGTCATCCACCGCGGCGTCGGTGCGATCACGCAGAACGACGTGAACCTGGCCACTGTGGACAACGCAGTGATCATCGGCTTCAACGTCCGTCCTGCGGAGCGCGTCAATGACCTGGCCGAGCGTGAAGGCGTGGACATGCGCTTCTACTCGGTCATCTACGCGGCGATCGACGACATCGAGGCAGCCCTGAAGGGCATGCTGAAGCCCGAGTACGAAGAGGCTTCACTGGGCACCGCGGAGGTCCGCGAGGTCTTCCGCTCCTCGAAGTTCGGCAGCATCGCCGGTTCGATCGTCCGCTCCGGTCTCATCCGCCGCAACGCCAAGGCGCGCCTGGTGCGCGATGGCAACGTGGTGGCAGAGAACCTCACCATCGAGTCGCTCAAGCGGTTCAAGGACGACGCCACCGAGGTCCGCGACGGCTTCGAGTGCGGCATCGGCCTCGGATCCTTCAACGACATCCGCGAAGGTGACAGCATCGAGACCTGGGAGATGCGCGAGATCCCGCGCTCCTGACCAGGCCCGCCGGTTCTACCGGTGAGCGCTCCGGGGACCCTGCCACAGGCGGGGTCCCCGGAGTTGTCCGCAGACCATACCCACCCGGTGACGCCGCAGCGCGAGACCGGGTCCGGGACCCAGAAGTTTTTTGAAAGGAGCGCATCATGGCAGATCCAGCACGCGCCGCACGACTGGCGCAGCGCATCAAGGTGATCGTGGCCGAGGCGCTGCGTCGCCGGGTCAAGGATGAGCGCGCAGAGCTGATCACGGTCACCGACGCCCGAGTGACCAATGATCTCCAGCACTCCACGGTGTACTACACCGTCATGGCCCCGGACGAGGAGTCCCGAGCCGGAGCCGAGGCGGTCCTGGCCGCCAACCAGGGCACGCTGCGCTACGAGCTCGGCCGGCAGCTGAACATACGGCTGACCCCGACCCTGGAGTTCGTCGCCGACGAGATCCCAGAGTCGGCCGCACACATGGAGGACCTGCTGCGCAAGGCCCGGGAGCAGGACGAACAGGTCGCAGCCCTGCGCAAGGACGCCCAGCCCGCCTCGGAGGAGAAGCCCTACCGCTGGCAGGTCGAGGAGGAGCCGGCCGCATCCGAGGACGCCGGACGCTCCAGCTCCGAGGACGCCGGCCGGTCCAGCTCCGCGGATCGCTGAGCGCACGGAAGCTGAGGCGGAACACCCATGGGCAAGAAGCAGAAGCCTGAAGAGCTGGAGGTCGGCTCCGGACTTGTCCTGGTGGACAAGCCGGCCGGCCTGACCAGCCATGACGTGGTCGGACGGATCCGCAAGCTCGCCGGGACCCGCAAAGTGGGCCACGCCGGCACCCTGGATCCGATGGCCACCGGGGTCCTGGTGGTCGGGATCAACCGTGCCACCAGGCTGCTCACCCATATCGTCGGGGTGGACAAGACCTACACCGCCACCGTGCGGCTGGGCCAGTCCACCTCCACCGACGACGCCGAGGGCGAGGTCCTGCAGAGCAGGTTCGCCAATGCGGTGACCCCGGCGGCCATCATGGCCGAGGTCGCAGAGCTCACCGGTGCGATCCAGCAGGTCCCCGCCACGGTCTCGGCGATCAAGGTGGACGGCCAGCGCGCCCATGCCCGGGTCCGCGCCGGCGAGGAGGTCGCGCTGAAGTCGCGCAGCGTCACCGTGCACCACTTCGAGGTCTTCGACGTCCGGCGGATCGACGGCGGCAAGCTGGTCGACGTCGACATCGAGGTCCGGGTCTCCTCCGGCACCTACGTGCGCGCCCTGGCCCGGGACCTGGGTGAGGCGCTCGGCGTCGGAGGTCACCTCACCGCGCTGCGCCGCACCGCGGTGGGCTCCTACAGCATCGACCAGACCCTGACCCTGGACCAGCTGGGGGAGGACTTCGGCTATATCGGCCTGGCTGAGGCCGCCGAGCAGCTCTTCCCGAAACGTCAGCTCACGCTCCAAGAGGTGGAGAACCTCGGCTATGGCCGGCGGATCACCGCCTCCGGCACCGGCGTGGACCCGCAGCTCACCGCCGCCTTCGCCCCCGATGGGAAGCTGGTCGCGCTGCTGGCCGACGTGCCCGCCAAGAAGGGCGCCTCGGCCTCCCCGGACGCCGCCCACGCGGCGGATTCTGGATCCACCGACTACCAGGCCAAGCCCGAGCTGGTCTTCCTGATCACCACCGGCGGCGGATCGGCTGACTCCGGAGCCCGGGCCTCCGGAGGCCAGGCCTCTGGGTCCGGTGCTCCGGCTGCCGGAACCAGCACCCGAGGTCCCGAAGCTGAGGGCACACAGGCGGGGGGAACCGCCGGATGACGGTGATGTTCCTCATAGGCGCCTTCGTCTGCGGGCTCTCCGTGCTGGTCTGCTGGGTGATGACCGCCGCCCGGGATCACCCCGCGGACTCCTCGATCATCTCGCTGGCCGCCATCGAGCTCTACCTGATCGCCTACGGCATCTACGCCGGGATCCGGCAGCTCGGCGGCGCCTCGGTCTCCGGCGAGGCCTGGGAGTTCTGGGGTTATATTCTCACTGCACTCCTGTTGCCGGTCGGAGTGTTCATCTGGGCCATGATCGACAAGACCCGCTGGTCCAACCTGGTGATGAGCTTCGTCGGGCTCGTCGTATTCGTGATGGTCTACCGCTTGGAGGAGATCTGGTGGGGAAGCGCGCTATGACCGAATCGCCGCAGGAGACGCCGGGCAACGCCTCACCGACCCCGCGCAACCGCGGAGTCGGGATGCTGATCATCACCGCCTACGGCATCTTCGCGGTCTCCTCCTTCGCCCGGGCGCTGTATCAGATCCTCACCGACTTCGACGCCTCCCCGGTGTCCTACTCACTCAGCGCCTTCGCCGCGACGGTCTACATCGTCGCCAGCCTGGCCCTGGCCAAGATCGGGCCCCGCGCCTGGCTGGTGGCGCTGATCGCGGTGCTGCTGGAGCTCACCGGCGTGCTCGCCGTCGGCCTCTGGACCTACCTGGATCCGGAGCTGTTCAACGAGGCCACCGTGTGGTCCCACTTCGGTGAGGGCTACGGATTCGTGCCGCTGCTGCTGCCGTTCATCGGCCTGTTCTGGCTGCTGCGGCACCGTCCCGGCACCGAGGCCGCGCGGGACACCGCAGGATGAGCGATAAACTGACTGACGTGCAGTTCTGGAATGGTCTTGAAGAAGTCCCCCGCGGGCTCGGACCCACCGCAGTGACCATCGGCAACTTCGACGGCGTCCACCTGGGCCACCAGGAGGTCCTCACCCGCCTGGTCGCCGCCGCCCACGAGCAGGCCGAGCCCGGCCAGCATCCGCACCCTCAGGCCGTGGCGATCACCTTCGACCCGCACCCGCTGCAGGTCCACCGCCCCGAGGAGTCCCCGGTGATGCTCACCGGCACCGCGGAGAAGCTTCAGCGCCTGGCCGAGACCGGCATCGACGCGCTGCTGGTGCTGCACTACAACCTCGACCTCGCCGGGTTGACGCCTGAGGAGTTCGTCAAGACCTATTTCGTGGACACGCTGAACGCCGCCGTGGTGGTCATCGGCCACGACGTGCGCTTCGGCCGCGGAAACTCCGGGAACTTCGAGACCATGGTCGAACTCGGCCGTCGCTACGGCTTCGCGGTGCTCGGCGTGGACGACTTTGCGCTGACCGGACATTCAGTGGCCGAGACCGAGCGCCGCTGCTCCTCGACCTGGGTGCGAGAGGCCCTCGACGCCGGGGACGTCGCGGCCGCCGCCGAGGTGCTCGGCCGCCCCCACGCGGTGCTCGGCGAAGTGGTCCACGGGGCAGCCCGCGGACGTGACCTGGGCTTCCCGACCGCGAAC
Source organism: Nesterenkonia sp. AN1 (assembly GCF_000582475.1). Lineage (NCBI taxonomy): Bacteria > Bacillati > Actinomycetota > Actinomycetes > Micrococcales > Micrococcaceae > Nesterenkonia > Nesterenkonia sp. AN1. The sequence continues at coordinate 98,149 of NZ_JEMO01000004.1, read as the reverse complement.
CTGGGCCGTGACTCCGAGGGCATGATCCCCGCCGATGGCATCTACGCCGGCTGGCTGGTCGACGCGGCCGGCGCCCGCTGGCCCGCCGCGATCTCCGTGGGTTCGAATCCCACGTTCCATGGCGTGGAGCGCGTGGTGGAATCCCACGTGATCGACCGTCCCACCGAGGCGGTGGAGGACTTCGACCTCTACGGCCAGCACGTGCGGGTGGAGTTCGTCGAACGGCTGCGCGGAATGGTCGCCTACAAGGGTGTGGCCAAGCTGGTGGAACAGATGTACCTGGACGTGGAGCAGACCCGCGAGGTCCTCGCCCGGCTCCGCGCCGAGTAGCTCCGGGTCCCACCGGTGCCCTCCCGCCCCAAGCCCCGCCCCGCTCAGCAGGCGCTGATCACCGACCCTGAGCGCCGCCGCCGGCTCGGCGCCGCCTTCACCGATGACACCTCGCTCGAGGAGGCCTGGCGCTATGACGCGCTGCGCCCGCGCTACCCGCAGGCGCTGCTGGATCAGCTGCTCGAGACGGCGGGGCACTCCGGTTCCCCCGCGGAGCCGGTGATCGCCGAGCTCGGAGCCGGCACCGGGATCCTCACCCGGGAGCTGCTGGCCCGCGGAGCCCGGGTGCATGCGGTGGAACCCTCAGCGGCGATGACCGAGGTGCTGCGCGCCCGCAGCGCCGATCAGCAGCAGCGCAATCAGCCTGGCCGCGAGCTTGGCCTCGAGCCCGGGCAAGAGCCCGACCCCGAGCCTCGCCACGAACCTGGCAAAGAGCCCGGCCACGAGGACCCCCGGCTGCAGGTCCACCTGAGCACGGCGGAGGCGACCGGACTCAGCCAGGCGAGCTGCGACGTCGTCGTCGCCGCCCAGGCCTGGCACTGGTTCGATGACGACCTGGTCCAGGAGGAGGTGCGCCGGATCCTGCGCCCGCACGGAGTGCTCGCCGTGCTGGCCAACTACCTGGACACCTCTGTGCCCTGGGTGCACCGGCTGACCAGGATCATGCGCGCCGGGGACGTCTACCGGCCCGGCTGGACCCCGTTGGTGGACCCCGCCCACTTCAGCGCCTGGGAGACCACGCTGACGCGTTGGGAGCGGGGGATCACGCCGGAGCAGATCCGCGAGCTCGGGACCACGCTGAGCTCCTGGCTCTCCGCCGATGAGTCCGCACGGGCCCGGCGCCGGAGCAACCTGGACTGGTACCTGGACGAGCACCTCGCCCTGACCCCGGGGGAGCCGGTGGCGCTGCCGTACCTCACCGTGCTGCACACCAGCGTTTCACGTGTGCCGGGGGCTCCTGTATCGTAGAAAGGTCGCTTCGGCGACATCGTCATGCTGCAGTCCGCGGTGGCTGACACTGGTCCCTGGCCCTTTTGGGGCAAAGCCCGGTCCTGTTCGCGGTACAACAATGAAGGAGCTCTTCCATGGCTTTAGATCCCGTTGTCAAACAGGAGATCATCAAGGAGTACGCAACTTCCGAGGGTGACACTGGTTCACCCGAGGTTCAGGTTGCGGTTCTGACGCGTCGGATCTCCGACCTCACCGAGCACCTGAAGGTGCACAAGCATGATCACCACACCCGTCGTGGTCTGATGATCCTGGTGGGTCGCCGTCGTCGTCTGCTGAAGTACCTTGCTGCTACGGACATCGAGCGCTACCGTTCGCTGATCAAGCGTCTCGGTATTCGCCGATGAGCTTCAGCGTCAAACGCTGATCACCAAGCAACGAAACAGGCGGCTCCTCACACGGTCTTCACGGCCGTAGGAGCCGCCTGCTTTGTATGCGAGGATAGTGGGTGGCGCTCCCGCCAGTGAGAGGGATCGAACTCATATGTTCCGGTCCTCGGTAGTAGCCTCCGGGAGGCACGAGACGTGCCAGGCCCGTGGGCTTCGATCGATGACCGACCATATGTACGCAGATCCTTTCCTCTCACTGGCTCGCCAGTAATGCACGCAACTGAGAGGAGACACCTGTAATGCAGGGTCCCGAGATTCACTACACCGAAGCCGTGATCGACAACGGATCATTCGGTACACGCACGATTTCCTTCGAGACCGGCCGCCTCGCCAAGCAGGCCGCCGGTTCCGTCCTGGTCACCATGGACGAAGACACCACGCTGCTCTCGGCCACCACGGTGGGCAAGTCCCCCCGTGAGGGCTTCGACTTCTTCCCGCTGACGGTCGACGTCGAAGAGCGCATGTACGCCGCAGGTCGCATCCCCGGCAGCTTCTTCCGTCGCGAGGGTCGCCCCTCCACCGACGCGATCCTGGCCTGCCGCCTGATCGACCGCCCGCTGCGCCCCGCGTTCAAGAAGGGCATCCGCAACGAGGTCCAGGTCGTGGAGACCGTGCTCTCGATCAACCCGGATGACCTCTACGACGTGGTCGCCATCAACGGCGCCTCGATGTCCACCCAGCTCTCCGGTCTGCCGTTCTCCGGCCCGATCGGTGCAGTGCGCGTGGCGCTCATCGACAACGGATCCGGCGCCCAGTGGGTGGCCTTCCCGAAGCACTCGCAGCTCAAGGACGCCGTGTTCAACATGGTCGTCGCCGGTCGGGTCGTCAATGACGACATCGCCGTGCTGATGGTCGAGGCCGAAGCCACCGATGACTCCTGGAAGCTGATCAAGGAGCAGGGCCGCACCGCCCCGACCGAGGACATCGTCTCCGAGGGTCTGGAAGCGGCAAAGCCGTTCATCAAGGTCCTCTGCGACGCGCAGGCAGACCTGGCAGCTCGCGCCGCCAAGCCTGCCATCGACGTCCCGACCTTCGTGGACTACGAGGACGACGTGCTGGCAGCGGTGGAGTCCTCCGCCTCCGAGCGTCTGAGCAAGGTCTACCAGATCGCCGACAAGCAGGAGCGCGACGCGGCGGACTCCGAGCTCAAGGCCGAGGTCCGCGAGGATCTCGCCGGCGAGGGCAAGCAGTTCGAGGGTCGCGGCGGCGAGGTCGCCAAGGCCTTCGGCGCAGTGACCAAGCAGGTCATCCGCCAGCGGATCCTGCGCGATCAGGTCCGCATCGACGGACGCGGTCTGACGGACATCCGCCAGCTCACCGCCGAGGTCGAGGTCCTTCCCCGCGTGCACGGCTCGGCCATCTTCGAGCGCGGCGAGACCCAGATCATGGGTGTCACCACGCTGAACATGCTTAAGCTCGAGCAGAACATCGACTCGCTGTCGCCGGTGAAGACCAAGCGCTACATGCACAACTACAACTTCCCGCCGTACTCGGTCGGTGAGACCGGCCGCGTGGGTTCGCCCAAGCGCCGCGAAATCGGACATGGTGCTCTCGCAGAGCGCGCCATCACCCCGGTGCTGCCCTCCCGCGAGGAGTTCCCCTACGCGATCCGCCAGGTCTCTGAGGCCCTGGGCTCCAACGGCTCCACCTCGATGGGTTCGGTCTGCGCCTCGACGCTGTCCATGCTCAACGCCGGTGTGCCGTTGAAGGCTCCGGTGGCAGGCATCGCCATGGGCCTGGTCTCCGACCAGGTCGACGGTGAGACCCGCTACGCCGCCCTGACCGACATCCTCGGCGCCGAAGATGCTTTCGGCGACATGGACTTCAAGGTCGCCGGCACCTCCGAGTTCGTCACAGCCATCCAGCTGGACACCAAGCTCGACGGCATCCCGGCCTCGGTGCTCTCCGCAGCGCTGAAGCAGGCCCGCGAGGCTCGCCTGCACATCCTGAGCGTCATGGCCGCTGCCATCGACACGCCGGATGAGATGTCCGAGTTCGCACCGCGCATCATCTCGGTGATGGTCCCCGTGGACAAGATCGGCGAGGTCATCGGCCCGAAGGGCAAGATGATCAACCAGATCCAGGAGGACACCGGCACCGACATCTCGATCGAGGATGACGGCACCGTGCTGATCGGCGCGACCAACGGCGAAGCTGCTGAGGCAGCCCGCGCCGCGGTCAACGCGATCGCCAACCCGCAGGTCCCTGAGATCGGCGAGCGGTACCTGGGCACCGTGGTCAAGCTGACCACGTTCGGCGCGTTCATCTCGCTGACCCCGGGCAAGGATGGCCTGCTGCACATCTCCGAGCTGCGCAAGCTCAACGAGGGCAAGCGCGTGGACGACGTCGAAGACGTTGTCAGCGTCGGCCAGCGCATCCAGGTCGAGATCTCCAAGGTCGATGACCGCGGAAAGCTCAGCCTGGCCCCCGTCGTCGAAGGTGATGGCTCCTCGGAGTCCAGCAACGACGACGCGTGATCGGTTTTCTGCTGATCGGTTCCAGCTGAGAAGCTGAGCCACCAGGACGGCCGGTGAGGTTCCCTTTCGGGGCCTCGCCGGCCGTTTTTGTGCGCCGGGCCTTCTTCCGAGGGCCTCCTGCCGCTTGGTCCCGCCGTGGGAGCCGCCCGTTGCATCGAGTGGTCGATTCAAGGGACTTTCGGGCCTCGAAAGCGCCTCAGAATCCCCTGGATCGACCAATGGATGAGCGAGCTTCGGTTCCAGCGGTGCACACCCCGGCCCGCGCCCGCTGCCCGCGCCCGCTGGTGCTGTCCCGGCCGAGGATCAGTGGCCTGAGTAGTCTCCCGAGTAGTCCCGCGCGTTGCTCACGCCCAGCGCGTTGCCCACTGCGGCCAGAATGATCAGCAGCGCTGCGACCAGCGGGACCAGGGCCGCGGTCTGGGTGCCGAAGCTCTCAGCCAGGTACCCGGTGATCGCCGAGGAGGAGGACTGTCCGATCACGATCGCCGTGGTCAGCAGGGACATCACCGTGGTGGAGCGACCGCGCGGACTGCGTTCGGCCACCAGGCTGAACTGGGTGACCAGGGTCGGGCCGATGCCGACCCCCATCACCAGCAGCACCAGCAGCAGAACCGGCAGGGCGGAGGCGAACTGCAGCCCGATGGTGCCCAGCAGCAGCACCCCGCCGAAGCTCAGCCAGCGCGCCTGAAGGCTGAAGCTGGCCGGGAACAGGGCCGCGGCGAGGGCGAAGACCGCCGAGCCGATGCCCATGGCGCCATAGACCAGTCCGGCGCGTTCGGCGTAGCCGAGGTCGGCCATGAAGGAGGTCAGCGTGGTCAGCGTGGAACCGAAGATCAGCCCGATGCCCAGTGCCCCGGCCATCAGCACAAGCAGCCGCGGCGCGAACAGGGCCCTCACCGGCGCGGGTTCCTGGTGGGTGGCGGCGTTCTTGGGCACCGCCTCGGCCGTGCGGTGCAGCGCGAAGGTGATCAGGAAGCACAGGGTCAGGATCGCGGCGCCGATCATCGGAGCCGCCCCACCCAGGGTCGCGGCGAGCAGACCGACGATGACCGGGCCGAACACGAAGGTGATCTCATCGGCCGCGGACTCATACGCCATGGTCGAGTTCATCGTCTTCTGCTGGCGCGCCGGAGGCAGCTCGCGGAAGATCACGCCTACCAGGCGGCTGCGCGACATCGGCGGGACCTGCGGAGCGGTGGCGCCCACCAGGAAGGCCGAGATCAGCACGGCCCAGGTGCCGAGGGGGCTGTACACCACCCAGGCCATGGCGAGCAGCGAAAGGCTGCTGGCGGATCCGGCGATCAGCAGCACCCGGCGCTGCCCCCAGCGGTCTGCCGCGGCCCCGATCAGCGGGCCGAAGATCGCTGTGCCCAGACCCACCATGGCTGAGGTCAGTCCGCCCAGGCTGATCGAGTCCCGAGCGGCCACCACCAAGGTGAGCACCCCGACCACCATCATCGCGTAGGGGAAGCGGGCGAGCAGGGCCACCGGGAAGTAGGCGGGACCGACGACGCCGCGCAGCGTCGGCTGCGGGTCGGCGCCGGGGAAGCTGGAGGCAGTCTCGCGGGCCGTCGCGGGAGCCGGCGACCCTGCCGCCGGGATCTCCGCTGCCGCATACCCTGCGGCCGGCGACCCCGCCGCGGAGGGGCTCTCAGGCTGGGCGTCGGTCTGGGCGGCGCGCGGCTGCTCGGCGTCGTGCTTCTTCGCGGGCATGTGGGGATCCTCCGGTGTCGGCTCTGGCGTGCTCAGTGCCGCCTTGACCCCGCCGACGTGCCCGAGGGCTGTCGCTGGAATCAGGTAGATACACAAGATTGCTGCGTCCGCGCGCAGGTCGCCGCTTCGGCGGTCCCGGGGGAGGGCAGATCACCAGCGTACCGGCTCATGTTTCCTCCGTGTGAACTTCGTCTCTCAGATCACACGCGACCGCGCACACGACCGCACATGCGGCGCACACACGGCACACCGGGGCCGACCAGAAATCGGGTTGACCCACGCAGATTTGTATACCCCAGGGGGTATGTGTCAGAGTGGGAACATACCCCCCGGGGTATCCATTGACTTTCACAGGAAGGGATCTCATGCTTCTCGAACGGATCTACGACGAGGACCTCGCCCAGGCCAGCTACTTCATCGGCTGCCAGTCCAAGGGTGAGGCCATCGTCATCGACGCCCGCCGCGACAACAGCGAATACTTCGAGCTCGCCGAGCGCCACGGCATGCGCATCACCGCCGTGGCCGAGACCCACATTCACGCCGACTACCTCTCCGGCACCCGCGAGCTGGCAGCCGCGGCTGACGCGGAAGCCTACGTCTCCGGCGAAGGCGGCGAGGACTGGCAGTACGGCTTCGACGCCACCCGACTGAACCACGGGGACAAGATCACCCTGGGCAACATCACCATCGAGGCCCGCCACACTCCCGGTCACACCCCCGAACACCTGGTGTTCCTGGTGACCGACGGCGCCTTCAGCAACGATCCCGGCTACATGATCTCGGGAGACTTCGTCTTCGCCGGAGATCTCGGCCGCCCCGACCTGCTCGATGAGGCAGCCGGGGGAGTGGACACCCGCTTCGAGGGGGCCAAGCAGCTCTTCCGCAGCCTGAAGGAACAGTTCCTCACCCTGCCCGATCACGTGCTGGTCTACCCCGGCCACGGCTCCGGCAGCGCCTGCGGCAAGGCGCTGGGCGCGCTGCCTGCCACCACGGTCGGCTACGAGCGCACCAACGCCTGGTGGGGCAAGCACCTGCGCAACGACGACGAGCAGGGCTTCATCGATGAGCTCCTCGACGGCCAGCCAGACGCGCACGCCTACTTCGGTCGGATGAAGCGCGAGAACAAGGAAGGCCCCGCAGTGCTCGGCCCGCTGAGCCCGCTGCAGGCCTTCACCTCGGACCAGGTGCGCAGCGCACTGGAAGAGGACCGTGCGATCTTCGTGGACACCCGCACCAACGACGAGGTCAAGAAGGGCACCGTCCTCGCCGCACTGAACATCCCCGCCGGCGGCAAGTTCGCCAGCTACGGCGCCTGGGCCTACGACCCGGAGAAGGAGCAGCAGCCCCTGATCCTCCTGGCCGAGGATCAGGATCAGGCCGAGGACATGCGCAACCACCTGATGCGAGTCGGCATCGATGCGGTCAAGGGCTACACGATCAGCCTCGCTGACCTGCCGCAGACCCAGCCCGCCACCATCACCCCCGCAGAGCTGGAAGACTTCGAGCCGGCACTGCTGCTGGATGTGCGCAACAAGTCCGAGCACTCCGCAGGCCACGTCCCCGGCTCCAAGCAGCTCAGCGCCGGACGCGTGCTGTGGCACCAGGATCAGCTGCCTGCCAGCGGCCCGATCGTCACATACTGCCAGTCCGGTGTCCGGAACTCCGTGGCAGCCAGCGCGCTGCGCCGGGCCGGCCACGACGTTCGCGAACTCGTCGGCAGCTACGCCGGCTGGTCGGACTGGAACACATCGCACTGACCAGCTGTTCTGGTCTGACAAGAAACGCACACTTCTCGAGAGGAACCACCAGCCCTATGGCTAACACCACCACGACCACCACCCCGACGACGACGGCGGCCGCATCCCCGATGAGCCCCACCGAACTTGCCGAGAAGCTCCGCTCACAGGACGCCCCGCTGCTCGTCGACGTCCGCACCCCCGCGGAGCATGAGTCGCTGCGGGTCCCCGGGTCCCACAACGTCCCGCTGGATCTGCTGCAGAAGAACAAGGAGACCCTGGCCGAGCAGTTCAACTGCGAGGTGGTGCTGATCTGCCAGACCGGCAACCGCGCCAACCAGGCCCTGCAGCACCTGCGCGCCGCAGGAGTGGACTCCGCACGGGTGCTCGAGGGCGGCGTCGTCGCTATGGAAGCACAGCACAGCCAGCACACGCACCGTGGTCAGCAGCGCTGGGCCATGGACCGTCAGGTCCGGATGGTCGCAGGGTCGCTGGTGCTCACCGGGTTCCTGGGCGGGAAGCTGATCTCACCGAAGGTCGGCTACCTGGCCGGCGCGATCGGTGCCGGGCTGACCTTCTCCGCGCTCACCGATTCCTGTGCGATGGCCGCGGCGCTGAACAAGATGCCGTGGAACAAGGTGGAAGCTGACCCGACCGTCGAGAAGTTCCTGGCGGGGATCCCACGCTCCACCCAGATCCAGGCGCCGCGGGGGTGAGCACCGGCCTCATCCTGGCGATGATCCTCGCCGTCGGGATCGGCATATCGCTGGGCCTGCTCGGCGGCGGGGGCACCATCCTGGCGGTCCCGCTGCTGACGTATGTGGCCGGGATGCCGCCGAAGGAAGCGATCGCCGCTTCGATGTTCATCATCGGAGTCACTTCGGCGGTCAGCGTGGTCGCTCACGCCAAGCGGGGCAACGTCCAGTGGCGCACCGGATTCATCTTCGGCGGAGCCGCAATGGCGGGAGCCTTCGGCGGCGGACTGCTGGGGAGCCGGCTGCCCGGCGTCGTGCTGATGGTGGCCTTCGGCATCATGATGGTCGCCACCGCGCTGGCCATGATCCTGGACCGCCGGGCCAAGCCGGCCGGGGCGCCGCGGAAGAAGCTGCCGCTGGGAAAGATCATCATCGAAGGACTCGTGGTCGGGCTGGTGACTGGCATGGTCGGCGCCGGGGGAGGTTTCCTGGTGGTCCCGGCGCTGGTGCTGCTGGGTGGGCTCTCGATGCCCGCCGCGGTGGGCACCTCGCTGCTGATCATCTCGATGAAGTCCTTCACCGGACTCGCCGGTTATCTGACCTCGGTGAGCATCGACTGGGGTCCGGTGCTGATCATCACGGTGATCACCGTGATCGGCGCACTGATCGGGACCGCGATCGGCAAGCACGTTCCGGAGAAGGCGCTGAAGAAGGCCTTCGGGTATCTGGTGCTGGCCATGGGCGTGGTGGTGTTCCTTCAGGAGCTGCCGCTCGCCTACGGCGTGGGTGCAGCAGTGGCCATCGTGGCGCTGCTCGGGACCTTGTTCTACCGCCGGCGCGGCGATCAGCTGGCATCATAGAGACCAATCAGTGCGAGGAGCAGGGAGAGAACCATGAGAGAAGCCGATCCGGAGACTCAGCGCAAGATCGTGAACCGTCTGAAGCGGGCCCGCGGTCAGTTGGACTCGGTGATCAACGCCGTGGAGAACGGCGGCAGCTGCCGCGATGTGGTCACCCAGCTCGCGGCGGTGTCCACCGCCCTGGACCGGGCTGGGTTCAGCGTGGTCTCCTCGGCGATGCAGTTCTGCGTCACCGACCCTGAGCGTGCCGCAGAGACCGAGGACGGGCTGACCGTGGAGGAGCTCGAGAAGCTCTTCCTCTCGCTCTCCTGAGCAGCGTGGCCGCCGCCCCCGTTCTCCACGAACTGGCTGCGGCCCTGAGAGGACAGAGATGACGCTGTTGGTCATGGGGTCGGTGAACCGGGACATCACCGCGCAGCTTCCGGAGTTCCCGCAGCCTGGAGAGACGCTGCTGGCCACCGGCTCGGAGACCGCCACCGGCGGCAAGAGCGCGAACCAGGCCGTGGCCGCCGCGATGGTCGGCGCCCGGGCGCATCTGATCGCGCGCTGCGGGTCCGACGCCGCCGGCGCCGAGGCGGTGCGCTCGCTGCGCGAGGTCGGGGTGCACGTCGACGCCGTCACCCCGGGCCGCGCGGCTCAGGGGACGGCGTTCATCGCCGTGCGCACCGACGGGGAGAACACCATCGTGGTGGTCCCCGGCGCGAACGCGGAACTCCGGGCGCAGGACTGCCCGCAGCACCTGCTGGAGAAGGCGGAGTGGATCCTGCTCAGCCTGGAGGTCCCGCTGGCCACCGTCCTGGAGACCGCCGCGCGGGCCGCGCTGCGGGGGTCAAGGTCGCGCTGAACGCGTCCCCGTCACCGGGGCAGCCGCTGGATCTGCGCGATGTGGACCTGGTGATCGTCAACGAGGGTGAAGCCGCCGCGCTGTTGGCCGGTGCCGGCGCGGCGGAGCCTGGTTCTCAGCCTGAGGACCTCGCAGCCGCGCTGGGCCTGGAGACCCTGATCGTCACCCGCGGGGCGGCCGGGGCGAGCATCCACGCTTGCGGCCACGCGACGGTCCAGGTGCCCAGCGTGGAGGTCCAGGCAGTCGACACCAGCGGCGCGGGTGACGCGTTCACCGGCGCCCTGCTCGGGCGGATCACCTGCGGGGACAGCCTGGAGACGGCATCAGCCATCGCCGCCCGGTTTGCTGCCTCGGCAACCACTCGCGTGGGCGCCCAGGCCTCCTACCCGCGGGACTTCCAGGTCGATGAACCCTCGGTCTTCACCGTCGCGAGAGATTCGTGACCGCAGGTCCTTCCAGCAGCTCCCCGTCGGCGGCGAAGCGCGAGCCGTGCAGCGGGCAGTCCCAGGACAGGGCCGCGTCGTTCCACTTCAGCACCCCACCCAGGTGGGGGCAGACGGCGGAGACCTTGCAGGTCTGACCGTCCACGGTGGAGACCCCGACCGGTTTCCCGTGATCGCGGCCCACCTGGCCCTCGCCCTCGGCAGGGAGATCCTCGGGCAGGGCGTGAAGCTCGGCGCCGACCCAGCCGGCCACCAGGGTTCCGCCGACCTCGAGGTTGTCCTTGATCCCGGTGAACACATCGGAGGGTGTGACCGCACGTGCGCTCAGCGTCTCGGCCCAGGCCATATGCCCGCCGAGGATCTGCGCAGAGATGGCCAGGGCGGCGGCCACCGCGTTGGACATGCCCCACTTGTTGTATCCGGTGGCCAGGTAGATCTTACCGCCGCCGCGGGGCAGTGTGCCGAAGAACGGGATGTACTGCGCCGTGCGGTAGTCCTGGGCGGACCAGACGTGGGTGCGCTGGGCGCCGGGGAAATGCTCCTGCGTCCAGGCCTCGAGGTCATCCACGGCGGCGCGCTCTGAGGGTGACCGGCCGACTCCGTGGTCGTTGCCGCCGATCAGCAGCAGCTCCTCGCCATGGACCGGGACGGTGCGCAGGGTCCGGCCTGGGGTGTCGGCGCTGAGGTACATGCCCTTCGGGATGCTGACCGGAGCCCCGGGCACCCGGTATGTCATCGCGTAGGAGCGGTGGGGCTTGAGCTTGGCGAAGTAGCCGCCGCGATCGAGCACCGGGACCCCGGTGGCGAGCATCAGTCGACCCGCGGTCACCGGTCCCTGTGAGGTCTCGATGGTCAGCGGCGCCTCATCCACCGCCGGGTCCAGCGGGGAGCCCTCGGTGTCGTCCTCGGCAGAGGCCCGCGGAGTTCCCGAGTGGGATCCTGCTGCGGCACCTGTGCCTGCTGAGTCACCGTCAGGTCCGTTCGAGGTTGCCCCGGTCACCCGCACGCCATCGATGAGTTCCCCGCCGCGTTCGCGCAGCTCGGCGGCCAGAGCGGCCAGCACCTCCATGGGGTGGAACTGGGTCTGCTTTGCCAGGGCCACGGCCCCGCTGACCTCGAACGGCAGATCGGTCTGATCGGTCCAGGTCACCGGCAGCCCAGCCTCTTGGCAGGCGGCGAACTCCGCGTCCACGGCGGAGAGGCCGGATTCGGTGGTGGCATAGGTGTAGGCCGTGCGCTGCTGATACGGCACCCCGTGTTCCTGCATGTAGCGCACCAACCAGGAAACACCCTCATGGTTGCCGTCCACATAGGCCTGGAGCACCTCAGCCGAGTGGTGCTTGCGGATGTCGGAGAGGGTGGTGCCCTGGAGCAGCGAGAGCTTCGCGGTGGTGTTGCCGGTGGCGACGACGCCGACCGCCCGGGCCTCGAGCACCGCGACCTTGTGCCCGGCTCGGGCCAGGAGCACCGCCGTGGTCAACCCGGTCAGCCCGGCTCCGGCGACGACGGTGTCATAGTGCGCACCCTCGGTGAAGGAGTCGGTCGGGATGGACTCGGGGGAGTAGCTGTCCAGCCAGACCGAGCGGTGCGTGTTTGAGGGCTCGTGGGCGGTGTGCGGGGTCTGCGAGTTCACAGGTGGTCCTTCCTCAGGGGCTGCCGGTGGCCGGTAGCTGACCTCCGGCAATGGTCCTCATCCTGGTGGCTGGACCTGGGAGTATCCAGGATCACCGCCCGCGCAGCAGCACGCGGAGGCGGCTCGGATCAGCCCGGATCAGCCACGCATGCCCAGTGCGAAGGGCAACACCTCGGCCCCCCCCGCGCCGCGCAGCTCCCGGGCGGCCACGGTGAGCGTCCAGCGCGAGACGACCTCGTCATCGACCAGCAGCACCGAGGCGCCGTCGATCTGCTCGGCAAGCGCCGAGGGCACCGCGAACTTCCCCAGCAGTCCGGCCAGCCGGAAGGCGCTGTTGGTGTCCGGAGTGCTCGTGGGGCCACCCTCGGCCCACTCCAGTGCCCCCGCGTAGGGCAGCCGTCCGACCTGGGCCAGCGCCCGGGCGATGGAGTCCACCAGCACCGGATGCCTCCGTGAGGGCATCGAGACGACGACGTCGGGTCGCCGCGCCCAGCCCCATTCAGCCAGGACCCGGATCGCTCCGCGCACCAGCTGCTCGGAGACCTCGGCGTCGGCGCCCTGGAGCGCCTCGCGCACCGGGGTGCCCCAGCCGAGGTCGCTCAGCCGGGCGAGGGCCCGTCCGGGCTGGGCCTGCGCCTCCGCCGGCAGCTTGCCCTTGAGTCCGATGCCCAGGGCGTTGAGCCCGGTGGGCCACTGCTTGCGTGGGGCGATCTCCAGACCGACCCGGTCCAGGCTGTCCTTGGCCTCGGACAGCGCGGACTGGGAGACGTCGTGCGGGAACCAGGTGTCTGCGCAGGTGTCGCAGCGACCGCAGGGCTGGGCCTCCTCGTCGTCGAGGGCATGGGCCAGGAAGACCATCCGGCAGACCCCGGCGGGGAGCCGCTCGTAGTCGAGCATGAGCTGCTGCTCGGCCCGGCGCATCGCCAGGATGGTGTCATAGCGTTCGGCGTCGTAGGTCCAGGGCGCCCGGTGGAGAGCCAGCCGCCGGAGACCCGGCGGACGCTGCCGTCGACCTCTAAGACCTTGAGCAGCAGCTCCAGCGGGGAGCGGCGGATCTCCACCATGGCCTCGAGCTTGGCGACCGAGAGCGTGGTCTCCGGGGAGAGGGCTCCGAGCACGGCGTCGGCGCGCTCCTGGGTGGGCATCGAGGCCTGGGCGAAGTACTCCCAGATCCGGATGTCCTCCTTGCCGGGCATCAGCAGCACGTCGGCGCTGTCCACGGCGCGTCCGGCACGGCCGATCTGCTGGTAATAGGAGACCGGGGAGGAGGGGGCGCCGAGGTGGACCACGAAACCGAGGTCGGGTTTGTCGAATCCCATGCCCAGCGCGCTGGTCGCGATCAGGGCCTTCACGGTGTTGTCCTTCAACGCCTGCTCCAGCTGCTGGCGCTCATCCGGGTCGGTCTGCCCGGTGTAGGCCGCGACCTGATAGCCGTGGGCATTGAGGTGCGCGGCGAGATCGGTGGCCTGGGAGATGGTCAGCGCGTAGACGATCCCGCTGCCGGTGAGGTCCTTCAGGTGCTGGGTCAGCCAGGCGATGCGCTGCTCGGAATCCGGCAGCGAGAGCACGCCGAGGCGCAGGGATTCGCGGCTGAGCGTGCCGCGCAGCACCATGACCTCCTGATCAGGCTCCTGAGCTGCGGCGGCTTCGCCCGAGGCTTCCCCCGCAGGGGTGAGCTGGGCAGCGATGTCATCGACCACCCGGGAGTTCGCAGTGGCGGTGGTGGCCAGCACCGGGACCTCGGCGGGGAGGTTGCGCACGATCTCCCCGATCCGCCGGTAGTCCGGCCGGAAGTCGTGACCCCAGTCGGAGATGCAGTGCGCCTCATCGACCACGAGCATGCCCATGCGCTGCAGCAGCCCGGGGAGCACCTCGTCGCGGAAGCGCGGGTTGGCCAGGCGTTCTGGGGAGATCAGCAGCACGTCGAGCTCGTCGTTGCGCAGGGATTCCATGATGGAGTCCCACTCGTGGGCGTTCGCCGAGCTGACCGCCTGGGCGCGCACCCCGGCGCGAGTGGCGGCGGCGATCTGGTCACGCATCAGCGCGATCAGCGGGGAGACGATCAGGCTGACCCCGCGTCCGCGGCTGCGCAGCAGGTGCGCGGCGAGGAAGTAGACCGCTGACTTTCCCCAGCCGGTCTTCTGTACCACCAGCACCCGGCGTCGATCCTGGACCAGCGCGGAGATCGCCTCGAACTGGCCGTCCCGGAAGTCCACCTCGGCTCCGGCGAGGGCGGCCAGGCGCTCGCGGGCCTCGGTGTAGAAGGCCGGATCACGCTCGGCGGCGGAGGAGTCAGGGCGGGCTGTGTTCGTGCTGGAGATGCTCACGTGACCACTCTGTCACAGGGGTGGGACACGGGCGCGAGCCTTCGAGCACGCCGACCTCAGCGCCCCATGACATGGGTTCGGGGACGCGACGTGATCAGCTCGGCGCGTCCTGCGCGCGCAGCGCGCGGGTGATCTCGACCCACCGTCGCAGGAACGCCGGCTCGTCGAGCCGTCGTCGTCGTATCCAGGAGGTGACCTCGTCGTTGGACTTGCTCGCATTGCAGGACGCGCAGGCCGGCACGACGTTCTCCAGCGTGTAGCGGCCACCCCGCGAGATGGGGGAGACACAGTCCTTCTGGAGCGGAGCGCCCTCGGTGCCGCAGTAGGCACAGCATGCCCAGGCCTCAAGGATGCGGAACCACTGCTCCTGAGTCAGGTCGCTGCCCGAGGCGGCGACGCGTCTGCTCCGCCGGCGCGCAGCGCGGGCGCGGCGAGTGTGACGAACCGGCATGGCCCGAGATTAGCATCGCGCGGTCAGCACGCTGGGGACCCCATGACCCACAAATCGCTGCGCGCTCAGGCGCACGTGGCGGACGAGCGGCGTTCCAAGACACCCACTCTGAGGCCTGATTGCGCTGAGTCCTCGAAGGCCCAGCATCACCGTGTCCTGTGAAAGAGCTCACTCAAATCAGTAGAACTGCCGATGCCTTCGCCGCAGCGCGGCCGGATGCTGAGACCAGCCGAACACCGGCGCTCAGGCCAGAAGAGAGGAACGACCTCATGACGTCAACCACGGGGTACATATGGAACACGCTCTATGGCTGGACCGACACCGGGAGTGGAGGGCTGCTCCCGCCCAGCACCGACTCCCTGACCCAGCCGATCGGGCACCATGTGGCACACCCAGATACCAAACGCCGGATGCATGAGCTGATCTCAGCGTCGGGACTCATCGACTCCCTGAAGCAGATCGATGCTGCGCCGGCTGCAGAAGCGGACATCCTGCGGGTCCATGACCAGTCTCACTATGACCGAATCCTTGCAGAGAGTGCTCTTCCTAAAGGCGGAGACGCCGGAGACGGGGTGTCCCCGTTCGGACATGGCGGACATCGGATCGCCATGTTGGCGGCCGGTGGAGCCATCGAAGCCGTCCGTACGGTCGTTGAGGGACAGGTCAGCAACGCATACGCTCTCATCAATCCCCCCGGGCATCACGCGGAGCGCAGCACCGGCAGGGGGTTCTGCACCTTCAACAACGGCGCCGTCGCCGCGGCCTACGCGCGCGATGTGCTGGGGCTGAAGCGGGTCGCCATCGTGGACTGGGACGTCCACCACGGCAACGGAGCTCAGGACATCTTTGGTGGGACCGCCGAAGTCTTGAACATCTCAGTCCATCAGGACCGTTGTTTCCCGTCCGACTCTGGTTTTCGAGAGGAGCGAGGCCACGGGGAGGGGTTCGGGTACACGCTGAATGTCCCGCTGCCTCCCGGGGGAGGCAGCGGGGCCTACGAATACGCATTCGACACGGTCGTGCTGCCTGCCGTCAGGGCCTATAAGCCGGACCTCATCATCGTCGCCAGCGGTTTCGACGCCTCCATCATGGACCCATTGGCGCGCATGATGATGCGCAGCGAAGGATTTCGCAGTCTGGTGCGAAAGCTGGTGGATCTCGCCGCGGAGGTGTCCCAAGGAAGACTGGTCTGCCTGCAGGAGGGTGGCTACAGCCCCATCTACGTCCCGTTCTGTGGACTCGCGGTAATTGAAGAGATGGCTGGGGTGAGCACCGGCACCCAGGATGCCTATACACCGATCCTTGGCGCGATGGGCGGTGACAAGCTGCTCGAACATGAGCGCGAGGCCATCGATCTGGCGAGTGTCCTGGTCTCGGACATCCACTAGCGCGCGCCGCCGAAGATCCGGGTGAGGTCCTTCATCGGCGCGGTGCGCGGACCCGGAAGATAGATGGAGGCCGTCGCGGCTCTCGCGGCGGCCTCCGCGCGTCTCGCGACGCCCATCTTCCGCCGGATGCTGGACATATGAGAGTTGACGGTGCGCTCACTCAACGTGAGTGCCATCGCTATCTCAGCGTCGGTCCGGCCGATGACCAGGCCGCTGAGAACGCGAAGCTCCTGCAGGCTGAGCTGCCAGAGATCCTCTCGAGTCAACTCCTGGACGCTCACCGCGAGGTCGTCGAAGGCTCCGAGCCGGGACAAGGTCACATGAATCCAGCTGCCGTCGAATCGCCACAGATGGCGGAGGGTGTCCAGTGAGCTCTCCATGAACTCGGCCACCACCCGGACGAAGTCCGAGTCCCTGAGCAGGGGGACGCTCTCCCGCTCCGCTGCGCCAAGTGCGTCTGGAGTCCACCGCAGATGCACGGTTTCGGTCGTGGAATGAAGCGCAGCATCAGCCCGCAGTCCGAGCGCGAGGAGACCCGACAGGCTCTGTGCCAGGGCCCGCTGTGTGGGTTGGAACGTATCGGGCTGCCGCGCGGAGAAGTGGACCAGTCCCAGATACCCGGTCTCATCGAAGAGCTCCAGGCTCATTCCGTCGCGATAGCCTTCAGTGCTCAGGTAGCGGCGGAACAGAGTTGTCCGAACGAACTCTTCGCGCAGGTCTGCCCCGCTGTCACTGATCGATGGAGGTAGGTGATCGACCGGGTCAAGGCGGTCGGTGAAACCGATCTCGTAGTTCAAGGGGAACAGATTCTGCAGGGCCCACGCCGTTCCATCGCTGTAACCGAGCCGCGTGACGACTCGGGATCTGCCATTGGCGGGCTGATGGATCACCAGTGCGGAGTCGAACAGCACGTGACGCTGCAGGTGACCAAGCGCCAGTGTCAGTCCGTGTCTCTGCGGAGGATCACTCGGTAGACCTCTCATAGGTAGAGGCTAAGTCCGCACCGTTGACTTGCCAAGCAACTCAACACCCAGCCACGGGGCAGTGAGGCCTGGTAGCGTTCCGGCTAAGCTGCCGCGCCAGGTCTACCAGGAGGCATTATGCCGATCTTCGAGTACGAGACCCACCTGCCCTTCTCCCGTGAAGACGTCTTCGACTGGTACGCCCGTCCGGGCGCGCTGGTCCGGCTGCATCCGCCCTTCGCCGGCCGGGTGATCGAGGAGCCCAGCAACGGTCTGCAGGACGGTTCGGAGTCGGTGCTCGGGATCAACATGCCCAGCCTCTTCGGCACCACGCTCGCCGGGCTGATGGACATGGCCGGCTCGGCCAGCTCGCTGCCGATGCGCGGCTACACCAAGTGGCGCTCGCGGCACACCAACTTCAAGGCCGGCCACAGCTTCTCCGATGAGATGATCTCCGGCCCCGCGAAGTCCTGGCGGCATGACCGCAGCTTCGAGGACGACGGCGCCGGGATGGTGCTGCGCGAGAAGGTCACCTATGAGCTGCCCGTGGTGGACAGGCTCCCCGCCGCGGTCCAGAAGGTGGTCGCCCGCCAGTTCGAGACCGAGCTCAACCGGATCTTCGCCTACCGCGGCCGGCAGAGCAGCGATGACCTCGCCTTCCACCAGTCCCATGGCCGTCTGGCCTCACAGCTGAACCAGGATTCGCACCACCGGCCCGAGGCCGCCCCGATCAAGGTCGTGGCCGTGAGCGGCGCCTCCGGGTTGATCGGACGTCAGGTCTGCGCGCTGCTCGGCGGTGCCGGCATCGAGGTCCGCCGGATGGTCCGCGGCAGCGGGAGCTCCTCGAGCGGCAGCGACGGGGAGATCCTCTGGGATCCCGAGGCCGGCACCCTGGACCCCGAGTCGCTGCGTGATGTGGACGCCGTGATCCACCTCGCCGGGCACCCGCTGGCCGCCCGCTTCACCGAGGAGCACAAGAAAAAGGTCCTGGACTCCCGCGTGGAGGGCACCTCACTGATCGCCACCACGCTCGCGCACCTGGAGGAAGCTGATCAGCGTGGCCGGGTGCTGATCAGCAGCTCCGCCATCGGCTACTACGGTGCGACGCCGGAGGATCGGTCCCTGCGCAGCGCCATCCTGACCGAGGACTCACCGGCCGGCACGGACTACCTCGCCGAGGTCTGCAAGAAGTGGGAGGAGAGCACCGCACCCGCGAAGAAGGCGGGCGTCCGGGTCGGGATGGTCCGCACCGGGATCGTGCAGACGCCCGCCGGCGGCGCCCTGTCCCAGCTGCTCCCGCTTTACACCGTCGGCGCCGGCGGACCGCTGGGAGACAAGGAATGGCAGAGCTGGATCAGCATCGATGACATCGCCTCGCTCTTCGTGCACCTGGCGCTGAACCCGCACGCCGAAGGCCCGGTCAACGGAGTCGGCCCCGAGCCCGTCACCGCCAAGCAGTACTCCAAGACGCTGGCCGCGGTCATGCGTCGCCCCTCGGCGATCCCGGTGCCTGCCTTCGGTCCGAAGCTGGTCCTCGGTGAGCAGGGCGCCAAGGAGATCGTCGGCGCGGATCAGCAGGTGACCTCGGTGAAGGCTCAAGCCCTGGGCTACGCGTTCCGGCACCACACATTGCAGGAAGCCCTCGAACACGTCCTGGGCAGCTGAAGGAGACAGCACCGATGGCAGCAGAGACCAAGATCCGGATGTTCGGCGCGCAGTGGTGCGGGGACTGCCGGCGGACCAAGGCCCAGCTCGACGCGCTGGAGCTGGACTACGACTACATCGACCTGGAGCAGGACGTGGCCGCCGCGAAGGTGGCCGAGGAGATCTCCGGGCGCAAACGGATCCCGGTGGTCGTCTACCCGGACGGCTCCCACCAGGTGGAGCCCTCCAACGCGGACGCGAGGCCAAGCTGCAGGAGCTGGAGCTCCAGCCCTAGTTCATCAGGGCGATGTAGAAGTTCAGCGTGGAGGCGTACAGCGTCCAGGCGAGGTAGGGCAGCAGCAGGTAGGCCCCGATTCGGGAGATCGGCCAGAACCGCCAGATGGTCAGCGCGATCGCGGCGATCAGCACCACGATGAGCACCATCGCCGCCCAGAGCGCCGCGGTCCCGAAGACCGGGTAGCCGCCGAAGAACAGCGGGGACCAGATGCTGTTGAGCACGAGCTGTCCCACGAAGAGCGCCAGGGCCGGGGTGGCGTTGACGCTGTGCCGACGTCGCCAGACCAACCAGGCGCCGACGCCCATCAGCAGATACAGCACGGTCCAGACCGGGCCGAAGACCGCATCCGGCGGAGTCCAGGCCGCCTTGTCCGCCGCGGCGTACCAGCCGTCGGTCTCCTCAGCGGTGAGCATGCTTCCCAGGAATCCCACGGCCTGGGGGATCCCGACGAAGAGGATCAGCACGATGAGCTGCTTCACCGTAGAGTCCGGGGAGCCATGTGGTTCGAGCCAAGTTTCGGTGCGTGCCTGCGGTGTCATGTCATGGTCCTTCCCGTACCCAATCGATGCACCCGACCATACACTTGGGCCTATGACTTCCACAGCTTCCGAGCAACGCCAAGCCCTGGTCACTGCCCTGCGCAGCGTCTCCGCCGATGCCCCCACGCTGTGTGAAGGATGGGCCGCGGAGGATCTCGCGCTGCACATCGTGATCCGGGACTCCCACCCGCACCTGCTCATCGGACCGAGCCTCCCCCTGGTCGGAGACCGGGCGAGCAAGGCCCTGAAGAACCTGCGCAGCACCGGGTACGAGTCGTTGGTGGAGCGGGTGCAGGCCGGGCCGCCGTCGTACTTCCCGCAGAGCTTCCCGCCGCTGAATGACCTGATGAACACCGCAGAGTTCTACATCCACACCGAAGACGTGCTGCGCGCACAGCCTGACTTCGACCCGAAGCATCCGCGCAGCATCTCCGAGAAGCTGCGCCGACGACTGTGGAAGCAGGGGTCGATGATGTTCCCCATGGCCGCCCGCTCCGCGAAGCAGCGCATCACCTTCGTCAGCCCCGGCTACGGTTCGACGACGTCCGGCCCGGCCTCTGCCCCGATGCGCAAGATCACCGGGGCACCCGAGGAGCTGCTGCTCTGGGCCTTCGGCCGCAAGGAGAAGGCCCAGGTCAGCATCGGCGAGGCCTGAGGCTTAGAACGGGTAGGGCGCGATCTCCGAGCGCACGGTCAGCCACTGGGTCTCGGTGAAGGACTCGATGTTCGCGCTGGCCCCACCGACCCGGGAGCCGGTGCCGGAATCGCCGACCCCGCCGAAGGGCGCATTGGCCTCATCGCCTACGGTCTGTTCGTTGATGTGGACCTTGCCGGAGTCGACCTGGTCGGCGATCTTCATCGCCAGACCCACATCACCGAGCACACCGACCGAGAGTCCGTATTCGCTGCCGTTGATGATCTCCACGGCTTCTTCGATGGTGGAGAAGGAGATCACCGGGGCCACCGGGCCGAAGATCTCCTCGGCCCAGGCCGGGTTGTCGATGCTGATCCCGGAGATCACGGTGGGGGAGTAGAACAGGTCGGTGAACTCGCCGCCGGCCTCCACGGTGCCACCCTGCGCGGTGGAATCTTGGACGATCGAGTGGATCCGGTCGCGCTGCTTGGCGTCGATGATCGGGCCGATCGCGATGCCGTCCTCGGCGGGGTTGCCCACGGGCAGGTGCTTCGCCTTCTGACTCAGCTTCGCGATGTACTCCTCCTTCAGGGACTCATGCACCAGGTGCCGTCCGGTGGTCATGCAGACCTGCCCCTGGTGCAGGAAGGAGCCGAAGGCCCCGGCGGAGGCGGCCTTGTCCAGGTCGGCGCCGGGGAGGATGACCAGGGCGTTGTTGCCGCCAAGTTCCAGGTGGGCGCGCTTGAGCAGCCTGCCAGCGGTCTCACCGACCAGGCGGCCTGCCGCGGTGGAGCCGGTGAAGGAGATGATGCGCACCTCAGGGGCCTCGGTGAGTGCCTTGCCGACCTCGCCGCCGCCCGGCAGCAGGTGCAGCACGCCGGCGGGGAGCCCGGCTTCTTCGAAGATCCGTGTGATGACCACGCCGCCGGAGACGCTGGTGCGTGGATCCGGCTTCAGCAGCACCGCGTTGCCCAGCGCGAGAGCCGGGGCCACGGAGCGGATGGAGAGGATCAGCGGGAAGTTGAACGGAGAGATCACCGAGACGACGCCGGCCGGGCGGCGCCGCGCGAAGGACCAGCGCGGCTGTTCGGTGCTGAGCACCTCGCCGGCCGGGGCAGAGGGCAGCGTCCGCCGCCTCGAAGCACTCCGGCCGCGGCGACGTGCGTCTCCAGCGCGGCCTTGGTGGGCACGCCACCGGTCTCACGCACGATCCAGGTCTCGATCTCCTGGGCGTGGGCCTCGAAGAGATCCCCTGCGCGGCGCAGCACGGCGGCGCGCTCGGAGGGCTTCATGGCAGCCCACTGCTTCTGCGCGGCGGCTGCGGCGGTGGCCGAGCGGTCGACGTCCTCGACCGAGGCGCCGCCGGCGGTGCCGAGGCTCTCACCCGGTGGCGGGCTCGGTGATCGGGATCAGCTCACCGCCGCCGGTCTGCCACTGCCCGGTGAAGATGTTGCTTTCCCAGCGGGCGTCATCGAGGAGACCGGTCTTGTTCAGGGTGGAGGTGGTGGACATGGTGGGGTGACCTCTCGGGAGGGGAAGACTGCATGTCAGTGTTGACTATCTCCATAGTGATCCGTGACACAGATCTATTCAAGTGCCAGGTGTGTATATGTCGACTTCCACGGAAGGTCGTTTGGCATGGGCTTGGGATCCTGCGACGCGCCTTCTCGGGTGCTATTGGACGAAGGCGACCGGTTCGACCGTTGCTGTGGTCCGTTGTTTGACGTGCACCCGTTCCGCAATCAGTCGTATCTGATCAAGCAGGCCCGCAGGCTCGACAGTGACATTGAGACCTGAGAGTTGGATCGTGATGCTCGAGCCGGTGATGTGGATGCGCCGTGGCCCTTCAACTTCGTTGGACTTCGCGACATGGATCAGGTGCCCCGTGTGCAGACCCAGCGCGGTGCAATAGGCCAGCACCTGGTAGACATCCTCGGCAGGTACGCCCGAGCTTTCTCCGAGTACCTTGTACTTCACATCCGCCACGGCGACTGGTCGGCCATCCAGCGTGTGTACGATGTCAGGTCGGATCGGGACTGTTCGGTCAGTGTCTAGAACGGTCCGGTACTGGTCCCTGGTGCTTCCCGGGCCGAGTCCCCGCAGCGACTCTCTTATGGCGACGAAGAGGAAGTTCTCAAACACGTCAGCCATGTTGTAGGTCATCGATGCGACGTTCTGGTGTCCCCCGTTCAGGCTCAGTCCGGTGGACTGAAGGATGGTTTCCGCCAGGTCCAGCGCGGGAAGGTACCTACGGTTTTTTCGTGAGGCCGTCCACGGCGGCAGCGGGGCCGCCGGGTGAATCATTTCGATTCCATGCAAGCGTCGAATCAGCTGGCTGAGCTCTGCCCGAACGCTGGGAGAGAGTCTTGGGACACGCACCATGCGCTGAAGTGCCGCAAGCAGAATCTGGTTCTCAGCGATGTCTGTCGTGAACTCGTCGTAGCTAACTTCCAAAGGCACTGGCATGCCGCCGTGCCGAGCAAGCTGATCGGACAGGCGCAGACGCCCCTTGACGGTCATCAGTGAATCGTCGCGAGATACATATCCGTGTAGCAGGCCACGGTCCAACGCGCGTCGGCTCAGCAGTACCAGTGTTTTGGCCACCGAGGACCAGAGATCATCATCAGCGGACCCAGAGACGACGTCGGCGGGCTCGCTCGGGTGCCGGGCGTAGCTGATCATGAAGAAAAGTGAATGGAACGGCGCCTTGGGGTGGACGACGACGTCCATCTGACCGGCCCGCAGTGCGCCCACTCGATTGAGTTTTGGCTTCAGCAGCCATTGCCCATGACGTTCCGGCCAAACATCGATGAGGTCTGAAACCGTAAGCGCCTCGACGAGGTCCTCAGACAGGGCGAGGACCACACCCTTCCCGTTCTCCGTGAGGTCGAGCCGGTTCACAATACGGAGTCCGTGGCTTCGGAGGCTCCTTCTCCACGGAGAAGCTGCCTTCTGATCTGTCGGTAGCTGAAGCGCTCAGCCACCTCGGCTGGAGAATGAATACCGTAGAAGTGTTCTTCCAAGAGCGGCAGAAGATCGTACTTCCAGATCCGTTCGAGACCGACTTCGGTCGCGGCCTGGGTGCGCATGAAATAAGAAGGCCCGATGTGCTGGTCTCGGCTCTCCTCTCCAAGCTCGTCGTTGAGCGCCTCAAGGAGACGTGCGCGCGTCGCGGAGAATCCTCGAGCACGAAGCCAACGGTCGAGCAGCCCAGCGACGGGGGTGCTGTCTGGGTGCATCTCTAGAAACGCGAACCGGCGACGGATTGCGGTGTCAACCATTGCGATGGAGCGGTCCGCCGTGTTCATCGTGCCGATGATGTAGAGGTTCGGAGGGAGCCGGAACTTCTCTCCCGAGGAGTACTGCAGTCGGATGTGCTCGTCCCGATACTCAAGTAGGAAGTACATCTCGCCGAAAATCTTGGCGAGGTTCCCTCGGTTGATCTCGTCGATGAGGAGGACGTATGGCCGCTGTGGATCGTTGGTCGCTTTGGCAGCGAGGCGTCGCAGGGGTCCAGGCTTGAGGTCAAAGCCGAGTCCACCGGAATCCGTCGGGCTCGGGCGGTACCCCTCGAAGAAATCCTCGTATGCATAGGAGGGGTGGAACTGCACGATCTCAGGTTCTTGGTTGGTCACGTGCCGGGCGATGGCGCGCGCCAGGAAGGTCTTGCCGGTGCCAGGAGGTCCGTACAGGATGATCTGGCGGCGTTCCTCGAGCACGGAGATCATCTCATCGAGCCAGATCTGGTCCATGTGGAGCTGATCGGCCAGAGCGGGGCCAGCTGGTCGCAATTCACCGCTGTGGGCGATGTCATTGAGATTGGGTGTTGAGTCAGAGGTCTGGACATCTTCACGGAAGGTTGAGTCATCTTCGAGCATGTCTTGCAGGTAAGGCAGCGACCCGGGAAGTTCGACGACGCCGGGAGACTCATCAATCTCTGAGGACACATGTTCGGGGAGCGCGTCAATTGACACAGGCTCTTCGTTCCATGTCACTTCTCGACGGATTTCGTGGAGGTCAGGGTCGAAGTTGCCTTCTCCTGAGATTCGACCCACCCATATGGCTGATCCGTCTCGCACCGCTACGGCGTCGCCTTCCTCCATTCGGGAAATGAAGGTGTGGATTTCTTCGGCGAGGATCAGGCGGCGGGCCGAGTCGAGGTGCCGGTATGCGTCGAAGACTCGATTTCTGACCGTCACGAAGTCTGATCCGGGCTCAAGCGATCTCAGGTAAGAGGCGTTGTAACTCATGGCTGCTTCCTTGAGCCACTTGGACGTGGCACCGGCGTCTTCGGTCCGTGGTTGCACCGCCCAGGCGTGGGTGCTTCCCAGGTCCGTTTTTGCCATGTTGAGTACCAGGGCTCGGCAAACCAATCGATTCTGGTCTCTGCGTCTTCCTCGAGATGCTTTCGCAAGAGGTACAGGTCGTGGTCGAGGTCAGAGGAGAGCTGAAGATCCGGGGCGAGACCACTAAGTCCGTCGAACAACGCGCGTTTGTGTTTCTCGCTGATCAGGTGCTCGAAGACGAAAGGGAACGCCAGGAATCTGAGTGTGTTCCTCATGGAAGGCTGCTCGTATGGGACAGCGTCTGTGATGTCCCTAAATCGCCAGGGGTCCTCTCGCGCTTCATGTTGGGCTGGCCTTGAGAGTGTTGTCCAGGACTTGGCAAACAGAGCCATCCAGATCATCTGCTTCCAGAACTGCTGGTTGTACCCCTGCCCTCCATGGAAGATGCCGGGCAAATTCAGGCAGAGTCTCATCAGCTCGGGGACAGCGGGCTTGTCTGGAAGCCAGGCCAACAGGGTCTCGATGTACCCCAATTTCGTGTCCGGTCGAAGGTTCATCAACGGGAGGCTGCGGAGGTAGATGGACTCAGCTGCTAGCAGCACCACATCTCGGGGAGCATTCTTCAGTTGGAGTTCGAGTTTCTCCATGAAACTTCCGGGACCCTCATTTGGATCATCCTGGATGGCACTTCGAAGATACTCAGCATTCTCGGGCGTCCAGATCTTGCGGCTGGGGTCGATGACGGAGAGCCCGTCGCCGAAGAGATGCCCCAGTACGAACCGTGCAGCGTCGCCCATCGCCGATACGTGGGCGGGATAACTTTCGCCTGGTCCAACGTAGACGGTCGCGTCCTCAGGTCCGATCAGACAACTGAGACAGAAGCGGGAGTCGACACCGACGGTGACCGCCTCAGCGGATTGCTCTCGCCAGGCTTGCTGAACTTCATCGAGCGCCACCATGACGGCCGAGTCAGGAGCTGCGGAGCAATCGCGAACATGGTACGTGCCAGACGGGGTGTCCCATAGGTAGCCCTCCTGAGACCAGACCAGGTCGAACCTGCGTCCAGCGAATCGTCGGGAGGGCAAATGAGTCGCCGACGTACTTCGCGCCGCGCGCTGCGCATCTGTATCCATTGAGAAATCCCCTCATCAGCGTGCCGTTAGGTCCAGGCTAGCCTGTGAGGCCGGGGGTTGAGTCGGCATCACATAGTGGGATTGCCACGATGGTGATGGTTAGTCGCCGAGTCTTCACTCTCAAAGTGTGGAACCGGGTGAGTCCGGGGGACCCCGGACTCACCCGGCGTTATCGGGGGAACGCTTACTGCGCGACCCACTCGCCGCAGTCGCTGGTCTCGAAGGCGACATCGGTTTCGGCGATGGTGACGAATCCTTGTCCCTCAGGCAGGCCGTTGGTGATGATGTCGTCGAACTCGCCGCTGAGGCCGGAGAGTCGAGCCCAGTAGCAGAACCCTGAGGTGTCCTCGGTGCGGTAGGTGCCTGGCTGGATCTCCTCGCCGATGAGGAAGGTTCCTGAGCCCGGGATGGAGCCGGAATCCGAGACCGACGTCTCTTCCTGATCAGCTTCCTCGGTCTCGACCTCTTCCTCCGCCTGGGATGCCAGTTCTTGCTCACGGGAGTCGAGCGCGCTTTCCCGATCATCTAGCTCAGCGGTTCTGGCTTCAAGGGATTCTTCGTCCTCCGCGATCACCTCGCGGCGCTCCTCAAGATCCGCCGGTTCGACTTCGACTTCTACCTCCACCTCTTCGGTGATGGTCTCCGTCTCAGTTTCCGTGACGATCTCCGGTTCGGCCTCTCCGCTGTTGCCGATCCCAACCCCAGCAAGCAGCGCGACGATGATCCCAGCGATCCACGGCCAGCGCCGCCGCTTCTTGGCTGGTGCTTCCGCCCCGCCCGCAGCGGGCGGGTAAGGCTGATACTGATCGTTGGAATACTGCGTACTCGGATACTGGTCTGTCGGGTGCTGATCATGGTGTGAGTGATTCATGGTGTCCCTTTCCCTCGGGCGATCCACTGGAGATCCAGTGGGCTGACGCAGAGAACAATGCGTGTTCTGCATCAGTGAAAATCACCCTAGATGTGACCACGGACATGAATCGCAACCCGCCAAGAAAACCCTCTACTCCAGCTCGTCCTCCGAATACCGCCGCTGGGACTCACGCTGGCCGTGGGTGATGCGGCGGATATCCATGCTGGAGTCGAAGGTGGAGCCCACGGCTCCGGCCACGACCCCCATCGCGGCACTGAGCCAGGCGATGTCGAGGTAGTTGAAGAAGCTGATCTCGCTGCCGATGAGATCTGCCAGGAAGTCTGGATCGATGACCACGAGTGCGCCGATGAGAATGGTCACCACCAACGCCACGTAGAGCATCGACACCGCGATCAGCAGAGTCAGCACAGTGGACCCGTTGTAGAGCCAGAAGACCCGTGCCAGATCCTTGTTCGTGGGTTTGTCCCAGAGTCGGTTGGTGAAGATCAGCCAGGCCACCATGCTCAGAATCACCGCACCCCCGATGGAGAGCAGCCGCGCCGTGCTCAGGGCGTCAGCCATCTCCCAGATCGAGTAGTAGAAGATGCCGAAGGCGCCTACCGCAGCTGCGCCGGCGAGAGCGCCGGAGAGCTTCGGGGCGGTCCGGAAGGGGTCGTTGGCGACCGTCATGCCCAAGAGCGTGCGCACTTCGCCGGTGCCCGGGTGGGCGAACAGGCGGTGCCGACCGCTGGGCTCGACCGGCTGCCAACGGGTCCATCGCTGTCGGTATTCCTTCTGCAGCGGCCCGTGACAATCCGGCAGCAACCGGAGGAGGCAGTCCATGAAGATCTCACGGATCCTTCGCTTGGTCGAGCGCACTCCCAGCGTCGGGTAGGAGACGACTGCGGTCCGATTCTTGGCGAGTATCTCCGCCACCAGAGGTCGTCCTTCGACGTGTCGCGGGACTTCGGTGAGCATCAGCACGGCATCGGCGTCGAGGTGATCTGCGTCGAGTTCTCTCAGAGCCTCGATGT
This sequence comes from Nesterenkonia sp. AN1, assembly GCF_000582475.1. Lineage (NCBI taxonomy): Bacteria > Bacillati > Actinomycetota > Actinomycetes > Micrococcales > Micrococcaceae > Nesterenkonia > Nesterenkonia sp. AN1. The sequence continues at coordinate 70,472 of NZ_JEMO01000004.1, read as the reverse complement.
CGAGGCTCCCCTCCGGGGTGATCCGCAGACTTCGGATCTCCATCTCCACCGTGACATCGTCGACGAAGATGTCGCGCGCCTCGGCCAGGAACGCTTCCTTGATCTTCTCGATGCGGCGCGCGGCCACGCCGGGGTCTGCGACCAGCATCACCCTGATGGGGGTGTCGGAGGATGACATGTGTGTATTCCCTTCATGTCCCGGCCTGGACACCAGGGGATTCTGGTGGGTAGGCGATCGGTCTATCTGGTTCCGCGGACGCTCACTGCGGAGGAGGCCCGGACGATGAGTTCGGGCTCCAGCTTCTGGGACGAGACCTCTTTGCCGGCGATGAGCGCCAGCAGGGTCAGCAGTGCCTCGCGGCCCATCAGGTGCATCTTGGACCGGATCGTGGTCATCGGGATCCCCACCGATTCGGCCAGTGGAGTGTCGTTGTAGCCGATCAGCGCCACATCGTTGGGCACCGAGAACCCGTGGTCCTGCAACACCCCCAGCGCGCCGATGGCAGCGAAATCGTTGGTGGCGAACACGGCGTTCGGTCGGATCCCCGCCTCGAGGATCTCGCCCATCGCCTGGCGACCGGCGGCGGTGTCGAAGCCGCGGTAGATCAGATGGTTCTCCGGCACCTCCACCCCGGCTTCGGCCAGGCGGTCGATGAGCCCACGGGTGCGGTCATAGGCGGTGGAGGCGAACTCCAGTCCGGCGAGGACGACGACGTCGGTGCGTCCCAGCTCGAGCAGGTGCTCGGCCACCAGGCGGCCGCCGAGGTAGTCGTCGCAGGTCACCGAGACATGGCCCTCGCGGCGTCGGGAGGTCAGCACCAGCGGCACCCCCTGCTCGCGCAGCTCATCGAGGAAGGTGTCATCGAGGTGGGCGTCGCCGAAGATCAGTCCATCCACTCGGCGGTCGATCATCGCCCGGGTGCGGGTGCGCTGCAGGGCCGTGTCATCCAGGGAGTTCATCACATAGGTGTTGATCCCGTTCTCCATCGCGGCCTCTTCGATGCCCTCATAGATCGTCGCGAGCACGAAGTCCTGCAGTCGGGGCACCATCACCCCGACCAGGTTGGAGCGGGCGGTGCGCAGGCTCGCGGCGTGGGGGTTCCGCGTGTAGCCATGGTCCTCCGCGAGCGCAAGGATGGTGCGCACCGTCTCGGGCGCCGCCCAGCGATGCCGCTGATCCGGGGGAGAGCCCAGGACGCGCGAGACCGTGGCCACGCTGACTCCGGCGAGCTCGGCCAGCCCGCGCTGGGTGACCGCTCGTGCCCTCTGCTGTGCCATCTGCACCTCCTGCTGTGTCAGCCTATCGCCCTCTCGCACCCCTGAAGCCGCCGGAGAGGCTTTACAAGCAATTAACACAGAAGTCTACGAAATCGATTGCCGTAAACGATTGTGTGTGGTGAGATCTACCTCATACGACGCACCGATCGAATTGAGGCCCTCTTGTCCCGCATCGTCCTTCTCGCCACCGGCGGCACCATCTCCTCTCGGGAGAACGCCGCCGGGGGATCCCGTGCCAGCGACTCCGCCGCGCAGCTGCTCGCGGCGCTGAAGCACCATGCCCTGGCGGATCTGATCAGCGAGATCCAGGTCGAGACGCAGGACATCTCCGTGGAGAACTCCTTCAACTTCAGCTTCTCCGACCTGGCCCGCATCGACTCCGCGGTGCGTGAGATCCTGCAACGTCCCGAGGTCGACGGCGTCGTGGTCACCCACGGCACCGACACCATCGAAGAGACCCTCGCACTGCTGGCGCTGACCCATGACGACGACCGCCCGGTGGTCTTCACCGGCGCTCAGCGCAGCCCCGATCACCCCGACAGCGACGGCCCGCGGAACCTGCGCGACGCGATTCTGGTCGCCGCCGATCCCGCCTCCCGCTTCCACGGGGCGCTGCTGTGCTTCGGGGGAGAGATCCACACCGCGCTGCCGCTGCGCAAGGCTCACGCCTCTGCGCTCCAGCCGTTCTCCCATCCCAGCGGCGGCATGCTGGGCCGGCTCACCGAGGCCCAGCCGCAGTACTACTTCGGACCGCGCAGCCTTCCCCGGCTGCCCCACCCCACCCAGAACTTCGGTGACCAACGGGTGGACATGGTCCTGTCCTACCCCGGGGCCGACGGCGCGCTGATCCGCAGCGCGATCGCATCCGGCGCCGCAGGGCTGATCGTCCTCGGCGGAGGTGCGGGGAATCCAGGCAGCGCCCTGGTGGAGGCGATCGCCGAGGCCACGCAGGCCGGCGTCGTCGTCGGGCTCGCCAGCCGGACCTTCGGCGGCTCGGTGGCCGCGATCTACAGCGGCGGGGGAGCGGTGGACGCGCTTGCCGCCGGGGCGGTGGCCCTGGGAGATCTGCCCGGGACCCAGGCACGGGTGCTGCTCGCACTGCTGCTGAGCACCGGGGCCCGAGAAGAGACCAAAGACCGGCTCGAGCGCTGGGTGCAGACCGCGCGCTGAGTCAGAACAGCAGGAACTGGCAGAGAAGTACACGCAACGGAAAACAAGTAGAGAAAGAGGACTTACATCATGGCTAAAGAGATCTACGTAGCACTGGGCATCGACGTCGACGCGGTCGGCGGCTGGCTGGGCTCCTACGGCGGTGAGGACTCCCCGGGAGACATCTCCCGCGGCATGTTCGCCGGTGAGGTCGGGGTGCCACGGCTGAACAAGCTGCTGGCCAAGTACGACCTGCCCGCCACCTGGTTCTGGCCCGGTCACTCCATCGAGACCTTCCCCGAGCAGTTCGACCAGGTCGTCGCCGCCGGGCATGAGATCGGGGTCCACGGCTACAGCCACGAGAACCCGATCGCGATGACCCGCGAGCAGGAGACCGACATCCTGACCTACTGCATCGACCTGATCGAGAAGCGCAGCGACCGCCGGCCCACCGGCTACGTGGCCCCCTGGTGGGAATTCTCCACCGTCACCAACGAGCTGCTGCTGGAACAAGGCATCAAATACGACCACTCGCTGATGCACCGGGACTTCGAGCCCTACTACGTGCGCGTCGGGGACAACTGGGAAGCCTCCAAGATCAACTACGACAAGCCGGCCAGTACCTGGATGAAGCCGCTGGTCCGTGGCGAGGAGACCGACCTGGTGGAGATCCCGGCCTCCTGGTACCTCGATGACCTGCCTCCGATGATGTTCATCAAGGGCAGCCCGAACAGCCACGGCTTCGTGAACCCGCGCCACCTCGAGGAGATCTGGCGTGACCAGTTCGACTACATCTACCGGGAGAACGACTACGCGGTCTTCACCATGACCGTGCACCCCGACGTCTCCGGCCGCCCGCAGGTGCTGCTGATGCTGGAGCGCCTGATCGAGCACATCAACTCCCACGACGGCGTGAAGTGGGCCCAGTTCGACACCATCGCCGATGACTTCATCAAGCGCTCACCCCGCCAGCTGAGCACCCCCCCCACAAGACCCTCCACTTGCACCGGAATGAGGACAACTGATGTCGACCCCAGCAGTTGAGCAGCCCAAGCCCATGGCGAAGATCCCCGCGAAGCAGACCGTGCTGGTCACGGTCATCTGCTTCGTGGCCTGGAGCATCGCCGTCTACGACTACATCCTCTTCGGCACCTTGCTGCCGCGCATCGAGGAATCCTTCGGCTGGACCCAGAGCTTCGCGCTGCTGGTCTCCACCCTGGCCAGCGCGGCGATCTTCATCGTGATCATCATCTTCGGTCCGCTGGTGGACCGGATGGGCCGGCGCAAAGGCATGATGGCCTCGGTGGGCGGTACCGCTGTCGCCGGTGTCGCCACCGCGGCCGTCCAGGGGGCGACCTCCGTGGTGGCCGTGCGCGGCTTCACCGGGCTCGGCCTGGCCGAGCAGAACGTCAACGGCACCTACCTCAATGAGATCTTCGCGCAGACCGAGTCCAAGCGGATCAAGCGCAACCAGGGCTTCTTCTACTCCCTGGTGCAGTCCGGGTGGCCGGTGGGCGCCCTGTTGGCCGCAGGCTTCGTCGCGCTGACCGCGCACTTCTTCGGCGCGGAGAACTGGCGGGTCGCGTTCCTGCTCTCGATCATCCCCTCGATCGTCGTCTTCGCCCTGATCTACTTCCTGCTCAAGGAGACCCCTCAGTTCACGACGATGAAGAAGATCCGGGACCTGCGCAAGGCAGGCAAGCCGGAGGAGGCCGAGGCGCTCTCGGCCGCCACCGGTCTCCGGGTGGAGAAAGAGGTTCCGCTGAAGCGGATCTTCAACGGCAAGCACCGCCGCAACACCATCGTGCTCTCGCTGGCCTGGACGCTGAACTGGTTCGGCATCGCGACCTTCTCGGTGCTGGGCACCTCGGTGCTGGAGTCAGGCAAGGGCGTGGACGCCGACAGCGCACTGCTGATGATCGTCGGCGCCAACCTGGTCGGCGCCCTGGGCTACCTCACCCACGGGTTCCTGGGCGATAAGTTCGGACGCAAGAACGTCGTCGTCGTCGGCTGGCTGATCGCCGGCGTGGCCTTCGCGGTGATGATGCTGGGCCCGAACAACCCTGAATTCGTGCTCCCGCTCTACATGGTCGGGCTGTTCTTCCTGCTGGGCCCCTACGCCGCGATCATGTACTTCCAGGCCGAATGCTACGACGCCGACTGCCGGGCCACCGGCTCCGCGTTCATCAGCGCCTTCAGCCAGCCCGGGGCCGTGATCGGCGGGTTCATCCTCACCGCACTGGTGGCCGCCGCCTTCGAGTTCGCCACCGCAGCGCTGGTGGTGGGCGCGATCGGCACCTTCGTCTCAGGACTGGTGATGCTCTTCGCCAAGAAGGTCGAGACCGATGTCCCGCGCGAGGAGGTGCCGATCCCGGCGCTGCGCCCCACCGACGAGGTCGTTCAGGCCGCGAGGAGCAACCGATGACCGCAGAGAACACAGCCACCGCGGCGCCGGTCACCGTGATCAGCGGGGCCGCCTCCGGGATCGGGCGCTCCACCGCGGAGTACCTGGCCGGCAAGGGTCACCGGGTGGTGATCGGTCACTTCGGCAAGGACCCGCATGACCCGCAGGAGACCCTCGACCTGGTGACCGCGGCCGGGGGAGAGGGCGTGATCCTGGACCTCGATGTCAGCTCCACCGCGTCCACCGACGCGTTCATCGCCGCGGCGGTGGGCCATTACGGGACCGTGGATCATGTGGTGGCCAACGCCGGGATCCTGCGCCAGGCGCCGTTCGCTCAGATGGACGACGCCAGCTGGGACGAGCTGCTGCAGGTGGACCTGCATGGCGTGATGCGACTGGTCCGGGCCTCCCTGCCGCACCTGGGGCAGGGGAGCTCGATCGTGGCGACCTCCTCGATCGTGGGCAGCTACTACGGCTGGGCCGAACATGCCCACTACGCCGCCGCGAAGGCCGGGGTCATCGGGCTCACCCGCAGCCTGGCGGTGGAGTTCGGACCGCGCGGGATCCGCGCGAATGCGGTCATCCCCGGGCTGATCGAAACTCCGCAGTCGCTGGACTCGGTGAACTCACTGGGCCCCGAGGGGCTGAAGGCCGCAGGGGACTATATCCCCTGGGGTCGGGTGGGCAGACCTGAGGAGGTGGCCAGCGTGATCGGTTTCCTGCTTTCGGCCGATGCGAACTACCTGACCGGACAAGAACTCACGGTCGACGGCGGCCTGACCGTCGCGATGAGAGGCTGAGGTTGATGAGCACTGAGGTAGCGCAGATCCCGGGCGCCGGGATTCCGAACTACGGCAACATCCTCGCCGGGCGCACCGCCCTGGTCGCCGGGGCAGCCAGCGGCATCGGGGAGGCTATCGCGGCCCACCTGAGTGCTGCTGGCGCCCGGGTGGCGCTGGCCGACCGCTCGGCGAGGGTCACCGAGGTCTCCGCCGCATTGAACGCCCGCACTGGGGCCGACGGCACTGTGGCAGACACCGTGCCGATCATCTTCGACGCCGCCTCCGAGGAGGCTGTGGACGCTGGGGTGGCGGAGACGATCGAGGCACTGGGCCGGATCGACACCCTGGTCACCTGCCACGGGATCCTCACGGAATCTCCCTTGGCGCAGATGAGCCTGGCCACCTGGCAGGAGACGCTGAGTGTGGATCTGACCAGCGTCTTCCTGCTCAACCGAGCGGTGCTGGCCGGGATGCTCGAACGCGGCGACGGGCGGATCATCAACGTGGCCTCCCAGCTCGGGCAGAAGGGCGGGTCTGGGATGGCGCACTACGCCGCAGCCAAGGCCGGGGTGATCGCGATGACCAAATCCCTGGCCCGGGAGGTCTCCGGCGACGGGGTGCTGGTCAACGCCATCGCCCCCGGGCCCATCGAGACCCCGATGGTCGCCGGGATCAGCGAGGACTGGAAGATTCAGAAGCGCGCCGAGCTGCCCCTGGGCCGTTTCGGCACGGTGGACGAGGTGGCGCCCACCGCGGTGATGCTGGCCTCCTCCCCGGGCGGCAACATCTACGTGGGCCAGACCCTGGGACCGAACAGCGGAGACGTGATGCTCTGATGTGCGGCGGCTGTGGCGTGGCGCGGCAGGACTGGGCCGGACCCATCCTGTCCAGCTCCCACGCCAAACCCCTGGTGGCTCGCCTGCTCTCCGGTGTCGCAACCGGGCTGAGTGTGCGAGCCACCGGGGTCGGCTGGACCGTGACCCAGCCCGGGCGGCCGGTCACCGTGCACACCAGTGGGCTCGCGCTGCTGGATCAGGTGTCTGCATGGCTGGTGTCCCGGGGCGTGAGCGCTTCGGCGGTGACGTCCGCGCTGGAGACCGCGCCGGATCACCGCGCGGTGCACGTGACTCGGGAGATGTTCCCTGCCGCCAGGACGGAAAGTCTCGAGGGTGGCGCGCAGGTGGTCCCCTCCACGCAGTTGGTGCCGACGTTGCTGGTTGCGGCACTCGGGATCCGGATGGATCCAGGCGGCGTCGAGCAGCGGCTGGTGCTCCAGGACGCGGAGGAGTCCTGGACGCTCCGAGTCGACTGAACCTCCGCCGTCGTCTCAGGGGCCTCCCGGGGCGAGGAACTGATCCCGGGTTGTTTCCCAGGGAGGTGAACTCTGGTAGGCATGAACCTAGTAGTCCGCCCTGACGTCACTGCCTGCCGGCAAGTCACCCGCCACAAGGAGACACCGTGTCCAAGAATGAGAACAACGCCCACCGGCTCGATGTCCCGCTAAATGGTGTTCGCGGGCCCAAGGGTGCGAAGAAGACCCCGTTCGAGGGCGACCCCCGCACGCTCTGGCGGGTGAACCAGTACCCATCCCCGTTCACGCTCGCAGACGTTCCGACTCGCGAGAAGATCGGGTTCAAGGGCAAGAAGGACGACGGGGAGGAGGCGCTCGCCGAACGCTCGGCGATGCTCGCGGATCTGCAGGAGCTGATGTGGGCCCATGTGGTCGCCGCCTCCGAGGCGGACCAGTGGGAGGTCGCTAAGGCCATCGCCGGACGGGTTCCGCGTCGGACCCCGCAGGAGAAGGCCCGCCGCGAGGAGCTGTTCTCACCCGAGGTGGAGACTGCGCTGAACAACCTGGACCGTGGCCCGAGGATTCTGCTGGTGCTGCAGGGCATGGACGCTTCCGGAAAGGGCGGGGTGGTCAAGCAGGTGGTCAGCTCGATGGACCCGATGGGTATCGAGGTGGCCGGATTCGGGAAACCCACCCCGGAGGAGCAGCGCGAGCATTACCTGGAGCGCATCATCCGGCGCCTGCCGCGGCCAGGTCTCGTGGGCGTCTTCGACCGGTCCCACTACGAGGATGTGCTGGTGCCCAGCATCACCGGCAGCGAAAGCCCGGAAGAGATCGAGCGTCGCATCGAGGCGCTGATCCTCTTCGAACGCGAACTGGTCCGGCTGGGCTTCGTCATCATCAAGGTCAAGCTGCTCATCTCCCAGGAGGAGCAGCTGGACCGGCTGGTCTCCCGGCTGGACCGTAAGGAGAAGCACTGGAAGTACGACCCCTCCGACGCCGACGCGCGGGCCGAGTTCGACACGTATCAGGAGCTCTACTCGCGGGTCATGGAAGCCACCGACGCCGACCACGCCCCCTGGCACGCGATCGGAGCGGACCGGAAGTGGTACTCCCGGCTGGCGGTCCAGGAGCTGCTGATCGCAGCGTTCTCAGACCTGAAGCTGCGCTGGCCCGCCGCGGACTACGACGTGGAGGCCGAGCGGGAGCGGCTGCTGAAGTCCTGAGGTCTCACTGACGAGGCGGAGAGCCTAAGGGAGGGTGCGTCCTGCATTCTGGGCCTCGGGTGCTGGTTCCGTCGGGTACTCCCAAGCTCGGATGTGCTTCTCAGGCCGAGTCGGCAGGATCATCAGGATTATAAGGACGATTGGGCCGACGAAGGGGATCAGCACCAGGAAGTACGTGGGTCCTGGGAGTCCCGCGTCATGCAACCTGCGCCAGCTCAGTGCAAGCATCGGAATAAACGTCAGGAGGCCCCAGATGAACGCGCCGAGCGCGCTCGCCAGGACCAGGCCTTCGACGTTTCCGGTGCCCTCCGTCAGGTCGAAGCGTCCGAGGGTGGGGTCGTAGGTGCGCAGGTAGGGGATCGAGATCACGCCGGTGACGACGTTCGTGAAGAGCTGCACCCACCAGTATTCGCTGCGCGAGGCGTACCCCTTGAAGTGCGTGTACTTGCCGAAGAAGCGCCGCACGGCTTGGCCCAGCGTGGCGCCGTAGAGCGGCTCATCTAATGGGGGAACGGAGGTGGGGGTGGTCTGGGATGGATCGGTGCTGTAGCTGCTCACGGTTACTCACTCCGGTGTCGACGCTCAGGTATGTTCAACCCTACGGTGCATCGCGCTGGTCTGGGAAGACCCGTGGAATGCGGGTGAGCTCGATGTTTGAGTGTCAGTCAGGGATTTGACCGGGTGCGACTCCGGTCGCAGGGAGCCCATCCTCAACGTGTCGATATATGTCAGTAAATATGATCAAGTCTTGCACTTGGAATGAGTGCGTTCTACGCTGAACCAAGGAATCACGAGTTCCGGACGAAAGCCCTGGCTGTCCGGACAGCAACCCTCTCACCGTAGTGGGGTGCTCCAGGTGATGATTCGGCCCGGTGTCACAACCGTCCCGGGCAAGTACGGTGCCTGCGCATCCGCCCCGAGCACGGGACGCTGCGCGGTGCCACGGTCCGAAAGAGACGTGGAAACCTCATGCCTGACAGCAACTCCGCCCCCACTCCGCTGCACTTCAACGCCTTCGTGATGAACACGAACAGCCACATCCATCACGGCCAGTGGCGGCGCGAGGATGCCCACCAGACGGAGTTCACCGATGTGGACACCTGGGTCAATCTGGCCAAGATCCTGGAGGCGGCAAAGTTCGACGCCATGTTCTTCGCCGACGTCTCCGGCCACTACGGGGACTCAGATGCCGACTACTCGGTCTACCTCAACGAGGGCCTGCAGATCCCGTCCAATGATCCAACCGTGCTGCTCGGCGCGCTCGCCGTGGTGACGGAGAACATCGGCCTGGCCACAACCTCCAACGTCTTCCAGTCCCACCCGTTCCAGTTCGCCCGGCAGATCTCCACACTGGACCACATCTCCAAGGGTCGGATCGCCTGGAACATCGTCACCGGGATGCAGGACAACGGCTCACGCAACTACGGCATGCCGCGATTGACCGAGCACTCCGAGCGCTACCGCTGGGCCGACGAATACGTCGATGTGACCTACAAGCTCTGGGAAGGCTCCTGGGACGAGGGTGCAGTGATCAACGACCGCGCGGGATCCCGGTACTCAGACCCGGCCAAGGTGCACAAGATCTACCACCAGGGCGAGCGCTACTCGGTGGAAGGCCCACATCTGCCCTCACCCTCACCCCAGCGCACCCCGGTCCTGTTCCAGGCCGGCTCCTCCGTCTCTGGTCGCGACTTCGCGTCACGCAACGCCGAAGCCGTCTTCTTGGGGGCGCCGAACCCAGAAGTCGCCAAGGCGCAGATCGAAGACACCCGTGCCCGGGCCGTGGAAGCCGGACGCGCCCCAGAGGACATCAAGTTCTTCCAGGGGCTGAGCTTCATCATCGGTGACACCGAAGAAGAGGCGCAGCGAAAGCTCAAGGAAGCCGAAGAGTTCGTCTCGCTGGACGGCTACCTCGCGCATGCTGCCCTGGTGGATCCCGACGGACGCGTCTACCCGCCCGAGACGCCTCTGAAGGACGTGCAGACCAACACCCGGCGCGGATTCACCGAATGGGCTTCCAAGACGATCACCGATCGTGAACCGCTGGTGGCGGATATCGCCTGGCGTTCCAACCGCAGCAACCGGATCGTCGGCACGCCTGAGCAGATCGCTGACCAGCTGGAGGCGTGGCAGGCCGCCGGCATCGACGGGGTCAACGTCGTCAATTGGGTGATCCCCGGATCCTTCCAGGAGTTCGCCGAGAAGGTGCTGCCGGTGCTGCGCGATCGCGGACTGGCTCAGCGCGAATACACTCCGGGCACGCTGCGGCAGAAGCTCTTCGGCCGTGATCGGCTGCCCGCGACCCACCCCGGCGCCCGCTACCGCGGAGCCTTCGCGCAGGTCCCAGCGACTGTCTGATCTGTGACGTCCCGGGCCACTCGCGCCCACGTCCTCTCTGCTTGAACCACTCCGAGAAGGAGCACCATGACCACCCCGCCCCACCTGAACGCACCCAAAAAGAGACAGAGATTCAGGACCCCGCTCAGCGCTGCGGCGATCCTCAGCGCCACCGTACTCACCGCCTGCAGTGGCACCTCCGGCCTGGTCAGCGCCGAACAGGTTGCCGACCGGCAGCCCGCTGACGGCCCTCAGTCCGGCGGCATCATCGAATATGGACACCTCCAAGAGCCGAAGTGCGTCTACGGCGGGTGGATCCAGGAGAACTTCACTGCGCGCCAGATCCTGGACTCGCTCGTCTCACAGGACGCCGATGGCAAGATCGTTCCCTGGCTCGCCACCGACTGGGAGGTCTCGGAGGATCAGCTGGTCTGGACCCTGACCCTGCGCGATGACGTGTCCTTCACCGACGGCACGCCGGTGGACGCTGAGGCCGTGGCGTATAACTTCGACCACTGGCTCGACGGCGGCAACGGCACCGCGGCCGCGCACCTGGGCGGGTTCTACGAGGACTCCAGCGCAGTGGATGAGCACACCGTGGAGGTCCACCTCTCCGCGCCGTTCTCACCGTTCCTCTCGACGCTTTCCCAGTCCTACTTCGGGATCCAGTCGCCCACCGCGCTGGAGACCCGCAGCGAGGAGGAGAACTGCAGGGCCCCGATCGGTTCCGGACCCTTCACCGTGCAGGCATGGGAGAGCGGCCAGTACCTCGAGTTCGTCCGCAACGAGGACTACAACTCCGCCCCCGCGAACGCCAAGCACCAGGGCCCGGCGTACGTGGAGGGCATCCGGTGGAGCTTCATCCCTGACAACACCTCGCGCTACGGCTCGCTGCTCTCCGAGGAGAGCGACGTGATCGGAGAGGTGCCGGCGGTCAACATCGCACAGGCCCGGGAACGGTTCGACTTCGAGCAGTACATCACCCCGGGGCGTCCGGTGGTGATCAACCTGAACACCGAGAAGGGCGCCTTCGCCGATCAGCAGGTCCGCCAGGCGCTCAGCTTCGCAACCGATCGGGAAGCCAATATCGAGTCGGCATTCCTGGGCACGGTCCCCTTCGAGCCCAGCGGATACCTCTCCCAGAGCACCCCGGACTACGACGTCGACGCGGCCACCGAGTACCCCTTCGACCTGGACCGCGCCGATGAGCTCCTGGACGAGGCCGGCTGGACCGAGCGCGCTGAGGACGGCACCAGACTCAAAGCCGGGGAACGGCTCGAAGTGGTGTTCACCTACGGACTGAACACCATCGTCACCCCCGACGGAAACACCGCGATCCAGAACTTCCAGGAGCAGGCCCGCGATGCCGGCTTCGACATCCAGCTGCGCCCGCTGACTCCCTCAGAGAACTCCTCCGGCGCATTCTCCGGCCCCGATGCCTATGACGCCCAGGTCGGCTACTGGACCTCACCACACGCCGGCATCCTCAACATCAACTACCGGCCAGGCACCGAGGATCAGCCCAATGGGGCCAACACCACGTTCCTGGTGGATGAAGGAGTCTTCGCAACGATCCAAGAGGCGCTGCAGGCTCCGACGTCGGAGGACGTCACGAAGCATTTCTCCCAGGCGCAGCACGAACTCAGCGAGCTCGCCCCGGCCATCGGGCTCTACACCCAGACCAACACCATCGCCGTCTCCGATGAGCTCAGTGACGTCTGGCTCGAGGAGTCCCAGGGCTCACCGGTCTTCCACGACGCCTATTTCCGCGCTGAAGAATCCGTCACCGAAGAAGAGGGCTGACCCATGACTGTTCCGCCACTCAGCGCCACCACCGAGCCATACCAGGCCACCACCGCTGATCCGACTCCCGTCTCCCCACGTCAGAGAACCGATCCGAGACTCGTGGTCTCGCTGATCCTGCGCAAGCTCGGCGGGGCCGCCTTCGTCGTCTGGGCAGCCGCCTCCCTGACCTTTCTGATGCAGGCGCTTCTGCCGGGAGATCGGGCCACCATGCTGCTGAACCAGCAGACGGGTCAGGTCCAGGAACGCTCCGCAGAGGAGCTGGCACCGATCAATGAGATGTTCGGATTCACAGACCCGCTTCTCGTCCAGTACCTGAGCTTCCTGGGCGGTCTGCTCCGTGGAGATCTCGGCGTCTCCTACCAGCTGCTGCAGCCGGTCACCACGGTCATCGGGGACCAGATCGCGCCGACCGTCATCCTGACCTTCTCCTCCCTGGTGGTCGCCTGGGTCATCGCGCTGGTGCTGCTGGTGCTGACGGCTCGCCGGGTGGGTTGGGTGTCCCGGTTGTTCTCCGGCCTCGAAGCCGCCGCCGCTGCGCTGCCCCAGTACTGGCTGGGCATCATCCTGCTGGTGGTCTTCGCCCTCGGCCTGGGACTCTTCCCGGTGGTCGGGGGAGAGGGACCCCTCGGACTGGTCCTTCCCGCCCTGACCCTGGGCCTCCCGTTGGCCGGCTTCCTAGGCCAGACCATGCGCGCCGAGTTCGAACGCACGCTGGACGAACCCTTCGTCCTCACCGCCCGGGCTCGCGGGATGAGCGACACCGGGGTGCGGATCAGGCACGTGCTGCGCCACGCGCTGCTGCCTGGTCTGACTCTGACCGGCTGGGCCATCGGCTCTCTCTTCTCGGGGGCGGTGATCGCGGAGAACGTCTTCTCCCGGCCAGGCCTTGGGGGAGTGCTGGTCGATGCCGTCAACGGGCGTGACCTGCCGGTGGTCTGCGGCGTCGTGATGCTCGTGGCGCTCATCTACGTCATCGCAAACCTGGTGGTGGACACCGCCTACGTCCTTGTTGATCCGCGCCTGAAACTGACTCACTGAGTCAGAACTGGAGTAACCAATGACCACCACACTCAACGGTCCCGCAGACCAGCGGTCACCGACCCAGCATTCGACAACCCAGAAGCCGACGACGGTGGCCTCCCAGCTGTACTCCTCGCTGCAGTCCCGCAGACCCAAGAGCCGGCTCCGTCAGGTCCCGCTCACCGTCTGGATCGCCGCGGTCTTCGCGCTGGTCTTGTTGATCGCCAGCCTCGCGCCGTCGCTGTTGGCCACCCACGATCCCCGTGCCATCAGGCTCGAGGCACCCTTGGCGTCACCGAACTGGGAGCACTGGTTCGGCACCGATCAGTCCGGGCGTGACCTGTACTCCCGGATGGTTCACGGGGCGGGACAGTCGCTGCTGATCGGCCTGGGCGCCACTGGGATCGGGGTCGGTCTTGCCGTGATATTCGGCGCCTGGGCCGGATTGGGCGGGCGATGGGCGGACGCCTTCATCGGCCGTGGCCTCGATGTCTTCTTCGCGTTCCCGACGCTGCTGCTGGCCATGGTGTTCATCACCGTCTATGGGCCCTCGGCACCCACGCTGATCCTTGCGGTTGGGCTGGGGACCGCTCCCGGCTACACCCGGATGGTGCGCGGACAGATCCTCGCCGTGCGCCACTCGGGATACGTGCAGGCCGCCGAGGCGCTGGGACATTCACCCTGGCGGATCCTGAACCGACACATCCTGCCCAATGCGCTTCGTCCGCTGCTGGCGATCTTGACCCTGGGCATCGGCCAATCGATCGTCTGGGCCTCCGGACTGGCCTTCCTCGGCTTCGGCGTGGCCCCGCCGTCGCCGGAATGGGGTGCGCTGCTCGAAGCTGGCCGCCCCTACATCACCGAGGCCTGGTGGCTGGAAATCCTGCCCGGCCTGGCCGTGCTCGCCACTGCACTGACCGCCACGATTCTGGGCAAGCACCTCGAATCCGCCTTGGAAGGATCACAGACATGACCACGACTGTCATCAACCCCGATATCGAGACCACTTCCCGCATCCGCCCCGACACCGCGCCAGACGTTGCCCCCGCAGAGGCGTCGCTGGTGACGCTGGAGGATCTCAACGTCTGGTTCACCGATGCTGCCGGCGCGGCTCACCACGTGGTGCACGACCTCTCACTGGATATCAACCCAGGTGAATGCGTGGCGGTGATCGGGGAATCTGGGTCCGGCAAATCCGTGACTGCCCGCACCCTCATCGGTCTGACCGGGCCCAACTCGCATATCCAAGCCACCCGTGCCAGCGTGGACGGACGCGACATCCAGCGCACTACCGACGCGCAGTGGCGCAGGATCCGCGGGGCGCAGATCGGTTTCATCCTCCAAGATGCGCTCGTCTCCCTGGACCCGTTGCGCACCATCGGCGCCGAGATCGGCGAGTCGCTGCGGCTGCACGGAGTCGGCAAGGCGGCTCAGCGCAGGGAACGGGTGATCGAGCTCCTCGAGGCGGTGGGCGTGCCGGAACCCGAGATGAGGGCCAGGCAGCGCTCCGGAGAGCTCTCCGGAGGTCTGCGCCAGCGGGCCCTGATTGCTTCAGCGATCGCCAATGATCCTCCGCTGTTGGTGGCCGACGAACCCACCACCGCCCTGGACGTGACCGTGCAGGCCCAGGTGCTGGACCTCCTGGCGCAGCGCAAGGCTTCCGGGACCGCCATCTTGTTGATCAGCCACGACTTCTCCGTGGTCGGACGCCTCGCCGATCGAGTCCTGGTGATGCAGGGCGGGCACATCGTCGAGCAGGGCACCGCGGAGGACGTGCTCAACCACCCGCAGCATGAGTACACCAGGCAGCTGTTGGACGCCGTCCCCTCCGGCGTCACCAAGGGTGAGTACCTGACCTCGGCCAAGCGTGAGCATGCCTCGGTAGCCCTCAATACCTCCCCGGTGCGAACCCACGAAGTGGCGGACGCACCCCCGGTGCTGGAGGCCACGGGTCTGACCAAGTCTTTCCGCGGTCCCGATGGCGTCACTCGCACTGTGGTCAAGGACGTCTCCTTCGACGTCCGAGCGGGTCAGACCCTGGGGATTGTGGGGGAGTCCGGCTCGGGAAAATCCACCACCGCATCCATCGCCCTGGGCTTCCTCCAGCCTGATTCCGGGTCCGTGTTGCTGAACGGGAAGCCATGGAGCGAGTTGGGAGTGTCCGGGCGGCGCAGCCGCCGGCGCGACGTGACCGTGGTCTATCAGGACCCGCTGAGCTCCTTCGATCCGCGGTGGAGCGCCGAACAGATCCTCACCGATGCGCTGGAACCTGCCACGGACGGCATCGCCTTCGGCGCTCGCCGCCGGCAGCGTGCCCAGCTGCGGGATCGGGCCGAGGAACTGGTGGGTCTGGTCGGGCTGGACCCGCAACATCTCGCCAAACACCCGCTGCAGCTCTCCGGCGGGCAGCGCCAGCGGTTGTCCATCGCCCGTGCACTGGCGCCGGAGCCCGATGTGGTGGTGCTGGATGAGGCCGTGTCAGCGTTGGACGTCTCGGTCCAGGCCCAGGTGCTGGATCTGCTCACCGAGTTGCAGGAACGGCTGGGGACCACCTACGTGTTTATCTCCCATGACCTGGGCGTGATCCACCACATGAGTGACCACATCCTGGTGATGAAGGACGGGGAAGCAGTGGAGTACGGGAACGCTGAGCAGATCTTCCACGCACCGGCGCACCCGTACACCCAGGAGCTGCTGAACTCACTGCAGACGATGACCGCTCACACGCCGCGCGGCCGCTGATTAGGCCAAGGGTTGCCCTCATTCTGAGCATGGAATGTACCCAGGGCGTATCTTCGGTTGGACAATCATCGCTTCATCCACACGAAGAGGTAGCGTGGCGATATGTCGTTGTCAGATGTCAAGGGTGAACTCAGGATTCTTGTTGCCGAACGCGAATGGGCCCAGTTCCATAGTCCAGAAAATTTGATCAAAAGCATCGCCATCGAATCTGGCGAACTTCTGGAATGCGTGCAGTGGAACAACAAGGTGGACCCTGATCTGGTTCGGACTGAGCTCGCTGACGTGCTCACTTATGCGTACCTGTTGGCGGATCGAATGGGTTGGGATCCTGATGAGGTGGTCCTCGATAAGCTTCGATTGACCCGAGACAAGTACCCGGTGGAGAAGTCGCGAGGGAAGAGCACCAAGTATGACCAGCTTTGAGATTCGGTCCTACCCTTTCGCGAAAGGCGCGGTCTCGATCCTCTCTGACGCTGACGAGAGGTATGGGAACTGGCCTGCCGTCTACACGCTTCGGAATGAGCGATCGATCTACGTCGGTGAGTCACGGAACGTCGCCTCCCGGATCCGCCAACACCTCGCGTCAGGCGCGAAGGACGCAATGCAGCACGTCCAGATCATCCTCGATGACACCTTCAACAAGTCCGCCGCGCTGGACCTCGAAGCTTTCCTGATCGAATACCTCGGCGGTGACGATCGCTATGTCTTGCTCAATCGAAACAAGGGCATAGTTAACGGAGACTACTTCGATCGAGCCAAATATCGCGAGACCTTCCAGGAGATCTTCGAGGACCTCCGGAGCAAAGGTATCTTCGAGCGGTCACTGCCAGAGATCCAGAACGACGACCTCTTCAAGCTGTCTCCATTCAAGGCCCTCACTCCGGAGCAAGCCGTGGCCGTCGAGGACATCCTGCGAGACCTTCTGGGACGGGTACCTGGTCAAGGGCACGATGTCCCTATCGTCGTGCAGGGGGATCCAGGTACAGGCAAGACCGTCGTGGCCATCTACTTGATGAAGCTCCTGGCTGATATCGGAACTGCAGAAGATGCCGAGCTGGACACGACTATCGATGACTCGGACTCGCGATTCGCAGAGTTTTTCACAGAAGGCAATCGAGAACGCTTGAGTGCGCTCTCGATCGGTTTCGTCGTTCCACAGCAGTCCCTTCGAGCCTCGGTGGCTGAGGTTTTCAAGCACACGCCTTACTTGGAGCGTTCGATGGTGCTTGACCCATTTGCGGTAGGGGAGTCCGAGAAGCACTTCGATGTCCTGGTCGTTGACGAAGCGCACCGGTTGAACCAGCGGGCCAACCAGCCATCCGCAAGCCAGAACACGCGCTTCACCGAGATCAATCAGAAGCTCTTCGGACACGACGAGAGTCACTACACGCAGCTGGATTGGATCAAGCAGAAGAGTGATCATCAGATCTTGTTCCTGGATGGTGCACAGAGTGTGAGGCCTGCAGATATCCCTCGCTCTTCGTGGGAGTCGCTGCTGGAAGTTGCCAAGTCAGCGGACAGGCACCATGAGCTTCACTCGCAGATGCGAGTCCAAGCTGGACGCGGCTACATCGACTACGTTCGCGCCATACTGCGATCCGAAGCGCCGGGATCGGATGAGTTCGCCGACTACGAGATCGAGATGTTCTATGAGCTTCAAGTGATGCACGATCGGATTCGGGAACGGGATGCTGAGCACGGACTCGCTCGTCTGGTCGCCGGCTACGCGTGGGAATGGAGAAGCAAGAAGGACAAGAGCCTTCCTGACATCGTGCTCGATGGCTACGGACTTCAGTGGAATCGGACCACCAAGGATTGGATCAATTCGAGTACATCGCTCGATGAAGTGGGATCGATCCACACGGTTCAGGGATACGACCTGAACTATGCGGGAGTCATCATCGGCTCCGACCTGAGGTTCGATACCGAGCAACAACGGATCGTCTTCGATCGGTCCAACTACTTCGACAAGAAGGGGAAAGAGAATAACCCCCGCCTTGGCCTTGAGTTCAACGATGAAGACTTACTTGAGTACGTCATAAACATCTACGGGGTACTGCTCACCCGAGGAATCAAGGGAACGTACGTGTACGTCTGTGATCCCGACCTTCGTGAGTATCTCGCCCCCTACTTCACCCAAGTCAGGCCGGGGAACTCTAGACCCGATCTTGGGAAAGCCCCTAGCAAGGCAATTGGTCCATCCGCGTCGGATGCTCCAGGCGTGGGGGATCGGCAGCGGCAAGAGGTTCGGGAATGAGAAGGGGCGAGAAACCCAAGTTCCCCGCCCCGAGTCATTAGTGGCTGCTTACAGCTCCACGCGCCCCTGGTCGCCCATGTTCGGGGTCTCCGAGGATAGCGAAGCCTTCGCCATCTTCACGAGGGCGGCAGCCTTCCCCGGGCCTTCCCAGTACTGGGCGGTCTCGGGAGTTACCTCGATGAGCACGGCGTTGGGATCCTCGGGGCCACCCTCAAAGTAGGCCTTGGGACCGAGGTCCCACAGCTCCTTCTTGCGCTCGAGATCGTCGATGATCTGGGCGCTGCCCGCTATGGAGACCCAGGTGTGACTGTCCACGAAGCCGAGGTTGACCTCGCCCTCACCGATGATGTCCTCAACCTTGTCCGAGTTCAGCGGGGTGAAGAACCAGAACTTGTGCTGGTCGTCGATCTCGGTGACGCCCATGGGGCGGGAGACGATGCGGTGGTTTTGGTCCACCGTGGTGAACATGCAGGTGCCGATGCTGTTGAGCTTCTTGACGAGCTCGTTGGCAGTCATATCAGTCATATCGTTCTCCTGTGTTGGGTATGAGCTTCTCGTTAGGCAGTCTACGGATCGTGGTTCCTCTGTACAGCGCTTCAGCGCTGAGCTAAGTCAGGGCCCGCTGTTCATCCGCACTCCTCGCCACGTGGGGTGGCGCAGCCGGTTGTCCCTGGTCAAACCGGAATGCCGGACCTCCGCAGACAGCTTCGGAGTGACCCAGGTGGCGTCGGAGGCATCTTCACGGGGGACATCATCCACCGGGGGAGACTTGCGCGTGATCTTCTCCAGTTGGGCGCGGATGTCGGTGAGGTCGACGTCGCTGAAGCCAGTGCCGACCCGCCCGGCGTAGTGCAGCTCGCCCTCCTCGTCCTCCATACCCAGCAGCAGCGAGCCGAAGGTCTTCGCGCGGCCGCCCTTGCCCTGGCGCCAACCGATGATCACCACATCGGCGTGGTTCTCATGCTTGAGCTTCACCCAGTCATCCGAGCGACGTCCGGGACGGTAGACGCTGTCTTTCCGCTTGGCCACCACGCCCTCGAGCTTGAGCTCCGAACTGACCTCGATCGCTTCCTCCAGCGAGTCACCGAGGTCGCCAGGGACCTGGACGTGCGTGCCGTTCTTCGCCAGATGCTCCAAGAGCTCCCGCCGTTCCCGGTAGGGCTTCTTGGCGAGGTCGCCCTGTTCCGCGGTGTGCAGCACATCGAAGACCATGAAGTGCACGGGGATCTGCTTTGCGGTCTGCTCGATCTCCTTGGCCTTGGTCAGTTTTCCGCGGCGCTGGAGCAGTCCGAAGTCCGGCCTGCTGCCCGAGTTCAGGGCGACCACCTCGCCGTCGACCACGGTGCCCGGTGGGACCAGGTCGGTGAGTTCTTCGAGTTCTGGGAAGGTCTTGCTGAAGTCCTTGCCGTTGCGGCTGCGGATCTCCACGCGTCCGTCGTCGTGGACTGCGGCGATGGCGCGGTACCCGTCCCACTTGCCTTCGAACACCCACCCGGAGCCGCGGATGTTCGCAGGCTGCCCGGGACTGGCCAACATGGCAGAGGGGAGCGGATCAGGGATCGGGCTGGGCCTCCGCCCGGACTTCCGCTCGGCCTTGGGTGTGGAAGGCTTCGACGGGGATTCGGACGGCTTCTTCTCGGCCTCGGGCCGCGCAGACCTGGTTGAACTTGGCTGGTTCTTGGTGAGCCGAATCAGCCAGTTCTTGCCGTTGTCCTTGCCCTTGCTGGTGTTGACCAGGGCGTAGCGCCGCGGCACCCCGCCCAGGCCGCCGTCGGGCTGACCATGCAGGATGAACCGGATCTTGCGCTCCTCCCACTTCTCGATCTCCACGGTGCCGGTGTCCCAGATGGTGACCTCGCCGCCGCCGTACTCGCCCTTCGGGATGGTGCCCTCGAACACGGCGTATTCGATCGGATGGTCCTCGGTCATCACCGCCAGGTGCTGCTCACTGGGGTCAAGTGGCGGGCCCTTGGGCACCGCCCAGGAGACCAGGATGCCGTCGCGCTCCAGGCGGGTGTCATAGTGCAGCGCGGTGGCGTGATGCTCCTGGACCACAAAGATCGGGGCATCTCCCCGCGTCGCGGGGGAGTCTGCGGGGACAGGTTCCGGGGTCTTGGCCGCATCGCGCATGGACCGGTAGGTGGTCAGCGCGTCGTGCGTGGAGGGCAGGCCGTCCGGGGCGTCGTAGTCGGAGCTGAAGTTCGCCAGCGGATCGGTGCCGGATGCCAGGCGCTGCGTCACCTGGTGCATGTCCAGCTGGGTGAGCTTGGGGTCGTCGAGCTCCTCCCAGGTCCGCGGTGCGGCCACATATGGACCCTCCGGTGAGCCGGGTCGCCCGCGCAGCGAGTAGGGGGCGATGGTGGTCTTGTTCCGGTTGTTCTGCGACCAGTCGATGAGCACCTTGCCCTGGCGCAGGGACTTCTTCATATCGCTGACCACCGCATCCGGGTGATCGGTCTCCAGCGCCTTGGCCAGCTCATGGGCCACCTGGGAGACCTGTTCCGAGGTGTAGGTCCCGTTCAGCGCGGCGTAGAGGTGGATGCCCTTGGAGCCGGAGGTGACCGGGAGCGAGGGCAGGTTCATCTCATCAAGGATCTCGCGGCACCAGCGGGCCACCTGCGCGCAGGCGCTGAGGTCCGCGCCTGGTCCGGGGTCCAGGTCCAGCACCAAACGGTCCGGGTTCTGCGGTTCGCCGTTCTTGCCGAAGCGCCACTGCGGCACGTGGATCTCCAGCGCGCCCACCTGTCCGAACCAGGCCAGCACGGCGGGTTCATTCGCCAGCGGGTAGATGTTGCTGTGATCGGAGTGCTCCAGCTCCTGGCGCGGCACCCAGGCCGGGGCGGAGTCCTCCAAGTTCTTGCGGAAGAACGGCTCGCTGGGCTTGTCCGCGGTGCCCACGCCGTCGGGCCAGCGCTTCCGGGTGGCCGGACGGTTCCTGGTGTGCGGGAGCATCGCGTCCGCGACGGTCTGGAAGTAGTGGATGACCTCGCCCTTGGTGGTGCCCGAGGCGGGGAAGAGGACCTTGTCCAGGTTGGAGAGCCGCAGCTGGTGGCCACCCACGGTGACAGTCTGCTGCTTGCTCGCCATGGGTCAACCCTGGTGGGGGAGGCTGAGTGTTGGCTGGGCGCTTCGTGGTGACGGATGGCGCAGACCCTGCCCACAGCACGCCAGTGGCGGGCGCCGAAGTTCGCGGCGCCCGCCACCAGTCAGCCTCAGGCTACGAGCGGTCCAGCGCTGCGTTCCCGCAAGCTGCGCCGCCGCAGGCTACAGCGAGGGTGCGGCCGGGACGTCGAGCTCGGTCTTCACCATGTGGTTGAAGTAGTTGGTGTACAGGTTCACCGTCACATGGCTGGAGAGCTCGGTCAGCTCCTCGGTGCTCCATCCGGCATCCAGCGCGGCCTGCCAGGTGGCGTCCTGGACATTGCCCTTCTCCGCGGTCGCCTCGCGGGCCACCTCCAGCAGAGCATGCAGCTTCGGGTCGAAGTCGACCTCGCCGCGACGGATGGCCACGGTCTGCTCCTCGCTGAGTCCGGCACCCTTGGCGCCCTGGGTGTGGGCGGACTGGCAGTAGGTGCAGTCATTGACATTGCCCACGGCCAGCGCGATGGCTTCCCGGGTCTGTGCGTCGAACGTTCCGTAGTCCGCGATGACCTGCTGGATGGCGATGTAGGTCTGCAGCGCCACCGGTGAGGACGCCATCGCCCCATGGATGTTCAGGACCTTGCCGAACTTCTGCTCCAGGTCCTTCAACTCAGGCTGGACGCTCTCGGGTGCGGTCTCGACGGTCTGTACAGCGGCTCGTGTCAAAGTGATGCCTTTCTCTTGTGCGGATCCCGCCACCCGATAGGTGTGGGCGGCGGAAGAATCTAGGAGGTCGTTCTGGCGGTGGACCGCAGCCCCTGCGGATCCTTGACGGTGATGCGTCCGCGGGCCTGCCGGATGTACCCCTGCGCGGCGAACTCCGAGAGGACCTTGCTGGTCCCCTCACGGGTGGCTCCGAGCAGCCCGGCGAGCTGCTCATGCGTGATGCGGATGGTGCCGCCGTGCCCCAGTCGGGCGCTGAGCGCGGTGGTGGGGGCGGACTCGGCCAGGGTGAGCAGCGTCTTGGCGGCACGGGCCGCCAGGGGACGCAGCGCCAGGTCGGTGAGCCGCTCTTCCAGGCGGGCCACCTGGTCACCGAGGAGCTTCGCGATCCGCAGCGCGATGCGGGGGTCCGCTATCAGGTGCCGCTCCACGTCTTCCACCGTGAGCTGGCAGATGACCGAGACTTCGATGGCCTCGGCGTAGTTCTCATACATCCGCTGACCCACCAGCAGCATCTCGCCGAAGACCGCTCCCGGCTCCAGGATCGCCAGCGTCAGCGTCTTCCCGTCCTCGGCGACCCGGAAGACCCGGACACGCCCGGATTTCAGCACGAACAGGGCACTGACTGGTTCCGACTGCGAGAAGACCAGCTCCCCGGGGCCGAAACGGCGTTCCGGGACCATCTGTTCCAGTCCCTCCATCTCGGCAGGGCTGAGGTCAGCGAACAGGTCCACCTCCTCCAGGCAGGTGAAGTCATCGGTGGCGAAGCTCAAGGGGTCTCTCTCCCGTCGCTGCGGAGACCATGGTTGGTCACCGCATGTTGAGGCATGGGTGAGGTGATGCACGCATGCGCTGGGTGTCTCCATGATGGACATCTCCTGCTCCCTCCTTCAACTTCGGCGGCACCGTGTCTCGGCTGCACTGACCACCGTAGGGGCGTCGTCGAGCGCAGGTCTGCAATCCAGCCCACACTCGCGCACAGGCACGATGGCCACCGGCTCAGAGCGGAACCACCCATCCCGCGGTCCCGCGCAGGCCCACCCCGGTGGTGTCCCCGCGGCTCAGCCTCGGGGTCCCGGTGACCTCGACGGCCACGTCGACCGGCTCCTGATCTGCAGCTGCGTCCAGCGTGACGCGCACCAGGGTGTGCGCACCGGAGGGTCTGATCTGGGTGACAGTTCCTCGGGCGGGGGCCTCACCGGCGCCGGTCAGCTGCAGCGATTCCTGTCGGGGCATCAGCAGGGCTGGGCCGTCGGGAGTGTCTGGGGCGACAGTGATCCGGCCCAGTGCAGAATGGTGCACCCCCGCGCGGACGACGCCGAGAACCTCATTGAGCCCGCCCAGGATGCGATTGACCGCCGGAGAGGCTGGTTGGTGATGGATCTGGGCGACGGGGGCGTGCTGGAGGATCTCGCCGTGCTCGAGCACCGCGATGGTGTCGGCCAGGACCGACGCCTCACGCCGGTCGTGGGTGACCAGCACGATGGTGGGGCGAAGCTGCTCGCGGATGGTCTCGAGGAGCTCGTACATGTCTTCGCGCAGCCCAAGGTCCAGTGAGCTGAATGGCTCGTCCAGCAGCAGGATGCGCGGTCGGCGCGCCAGAGCGCGGGCCAGCGCCACGCGCTGCTCCTGCCCGCCGGAGAGCTGGCCCGGCATGCGCTGGGCATAGTCGGCCAGCTGGACCAGCTCCAGATACTCCCGCGCCTGACGCCGCGACTCCGCCTTGGAGCCTCCGGCCATGCGGGAGGCGAAGGCCACGTTGTCCACCACGCTCAGATGTGGGAACAGCAGCGGCCGCTGAAACACCAGCCGGTCTCGCGCTTCTCAGCCTCCACCGCGGTGACGTCCTCCCCGTCGATGCGCACCTGCCCCGCCGAGGGCGCCAGTAGCCCTGCGGCGATGCGCAGCAGCGTGGATTTTCCACTCCCGGAGGCTCCCAGCAGAGCGACACAGCTGCTCTCCGGCACGCAGAGCGTGATGTCTCGCAGCACCTCCTCGGCACCGAAACGGTGCGAGACCGCATCAAAGGTCAGGCTCGAACTCATGGCGAGATCCTTCCACGGGCGCCCCAGCGGGCCAAGAAGGCCAGCAGCATGACGGGCGGGAGGATCATCGCCAGGGACAGCGCGGCGGTGAGCTGTTCACCACCGGTGCTCGACGCGGAGGAGCCCAGCAGCATCGGAAGCGTGCGGAACTGACCACCTCCGATGAGCACCGTGGTGATGTAGTCGCTCCAGCCCACCAGAAATGCCAGGAAGCCGGCACGGGCGATCGCCGGTGCCAGAAGTGCCATCCGCACCGTGCGGATCACCCGCATCCGAGACGCCCCCAGAGTGCGTGCCACCTCCTCGAACCGCCAGTCATAGGAGGCCAGCCCGACGCTGAACATGTAGGTCGTGTAGGGCAGGGCCGTCACCGTGAGCACGATCAGCACGGCGGCAAACGTGGGGACCCGGGCGGAGAGCAGCAGCACATTGGCGCCCATGACCAGAGCGAAGGGTGGAATCGCCAGCGGGGTCAGCAGAAGGAACCCCACGATCCGGGAGAGGGTGCGCGGGAGCCTGTGCAGGCTGAACGCGGCCAGTGCCCCCAGCGCCGTGGCAGCGACGGCGACGCTCATGCCCAGCGCGAGGGACCGCAGACCTGCCTGGAGGATCTCGGGACTCAGCAGTGATTCCAGCGCCTGGGACGACCATGAGCCGGGCAGCGGTGCGGGCGCCCGCCACTGACCGGCCACAGACCACAGCAGCACCGGGGCCAGGGGCAGCAGGATCCAGAGCAGCAGCGCCGCACCCAGGACGACGGGCAGGATTCTTCGCCGCCCGGAAGCCGATGCTCGCCGTGCGCTGGGCTGAGGCCTGCGTTCGGGGACGCGGCTGCTCGGGACCGGCTTCGTCACCGTGGTCATGAGCTGACTCCTGACTGGGCTCTCGAGCGTCGTCTCGAGCGGCGAGTCAGCAGCAGTCCCAGCCCGATCACGGCGAGCGCGACCGCCACGGAGGTCAGCGCGGTGGCCATCGCCTCCGGGCGGGAGCTCAGGTCCACGGATCCGAAGAGCCGCACGGCGCGCACCGAGAGCGGCTCCGGGGCCACCTGCCCCAGCAGCCAGGGCGCCTCATAGGAGCCGAGGGTGTAGACGAACACCACCAGCCCGGCCACGCCCAAGGGGACCCGGGCCAGCGGAAGGATCACGTGCAGCATCCGCTGCCGTGCTGAGGCGCCCAGCGTCGCCGCGGTCTCGGTCAGCTCACCCACCGATCGGCCGATCCCGCCGAGGACCACCAGCGCGACGAAGGCAGACTCCTTCCATGCGAACTCCAGAATCACCGCGGCCCACCAGGAATCACCCACCAGCTGCGGAAA
Organism: Nesterenkonia sp. AN1; assembly: GCF_000582475.1. NCBI lineage: Bacteria > Bacillati > Actinomycetota > Actinomycetes > Micrococcales > Micrococcaceae > Nesterenkonia > Nesterenkonia sp. AN1. The sequence continues at coordinate 45,013 of NZ_JEMO01000004.1, read as the reverse complement.
CCCCTCGGGCATGCTCAGCACGCGTGCCAGGAAGCCGGCATCGGCGAGCAGCAGCCCGATGGCCCCGGAGGCCACCAGATGCGGGATCGGGATGGTGGCCGCACTCAGCGCCGCCACCAGTCGGCCGCCGCGACCCGCGGTGAGCGCATACGCGGCGATCAGAAAACCGACCACGAGCGCGAGGGCCGTGGACGCCGTCGCGAGGTAGAGGGACACGCCTGCCGACTCGAGCAGAGACGCCCCGTCGGCCCACGCCTCGGTGCTGAACCTGGCCTCTCCGAAGACGGGCAGGAACCCCAGGCTCTGCAGCAGCGCCGTCAGCAGGGCGGCGCCGATCACCAGGACCACGAGCAGCACGGCAGGGGCCGCGGTCAGCAGCGCCCGCCGAGAGGCTGATCGCTGCCCTGAGGGAACGCTCATCAGCGCCTGGCCACGGACTCTCGCCACGCCTCATCCAGGGCAGGCACCCAGTCGAAGCCCAGCTCCGCGTGAGCGTTGCGTGACAGCTCCTGGTAGGAGGGCACCACCGGGGAGCTGGGCAGCTCCTCGAATCGTGACCGGTCCGCCGGGTCCAGCCCCTCGACGTCGAGCACGGTGAACTGGCCCCACACCTCAGGGTCGGCCTTGAGCGCCTGCTGGGCAGGGGAGAGCGCGAGGTTCGCCACGGCCATCGCCCCGGCGGTGTCCTGCGCGTTGACCGGGATCGCGAGGAAGCTCGCGTTGCCCACCGTGCCCTCCTCCATGGGCATCACCCGCGTGGAGGCAGGCAGCGCCCCGGAGTCGACGAGTTCGGTCAGCCGGGCCGGGCCGTAGGTCATCCCGATGTCGATCTGGCGGTCGTTGAAGAGCTCGTTCAGCGCCTGCTCGTCCCGTGGGTAGGTGGCGCCCTCGCGCCAGATCGAAGGTGCCAGCTCCTCCAGGGTCTCGATCGCGGCGGGGGAGTGCTCCGCGAAGCTGTCCGCGCTGAACTCCAGCGGGATCTCCCCGGCGCCGCCGGCCTGGGAGATCATCACCTCGCGCAGAAAAACGCTGCCGGTGAAGTCAGGGGGCCCGGGGTAGGTGAATCGCCCAGGGTTCGCCTCGGCCCAGTCGATCAGCTCCGGCAGCGACTCCGGTGGTTCGGCCACGGCCTCCGAGTCATAGAAATAGGTGAACTGCGCCTTGTGCCAGGGAGCCTCACACCCGTTGACGGGGGTCCCGAAATCATCGCTCAGCAGCGGGTCCGCAGGGTCGGTGTGCTCCATATTGGGCAGCATCTCGGTCCAGCCGCAGCGCCACGCCTCGGCCTGGCGCCCGGTGCTGAACGTGGGGCCGTTGACCCAGACCAGGTCCACGGAGCCGTCCTCGCGTCCGGCCTGCCGCTCATTGAGCACCCGATTCAGCGCGTCCGCAGTGTCGGTCACCGGGACTCGGCGCAGCGTGATGCCCAGCTCCTCCGCCGCCGGGGCCAGTTCCTCATCGACATAGGTGTTGCCCTGCTCATCACCGCCGTACATCCACAGGTCCACCGTCTGGCCCTGGGCCGCGTCCAGCACGGCGTCGAAGTCGGTGAACTCCTCGGGCGCGGCCACGGAACCTCCTGCGCAGGCCGAGAGCAGCAGGGCGCCAGCTGCCAGGGACGGGAGGATCATCAGGTGCTTCTGTGTCCGGGTGCGGGGTCTGTGCCGGGTCATCGGGTCCTTCTGGTCTGGGGTAGGCGGGTGTGGGGTAGGCGGGTCTGGGATAGGCGGGTCTGGGGTACGGGTTCACGTAGGGTCATGGGGTGAATGAGATGGGGGCGCAGGGGATGCAGGGTGAGGGCCCCGAGCCTGGTGTCCCTGAACCACGCGAGGAGCCTCCTGCGGCCGGAAGGCGAGACAGGAAAGCCGTGCTGAAGGCGCTGGTCCTGCTGATCGCTTTGGTGCTCTTCACCGTGGCCGCGCTGGCACTGCCGATCCCGAGTGTGGAGCAGATGCGGGCAGGCGTGGCGGAGGCAGGCTGGTGGGGGCCCCTCGGTTTCGGCGCCGCCTACGCAGCCCTGACGTTGGCGCCGGTGCCGAAGAACGTGCTCTCCATCGGGGCAGGCGTGCTCTTCGGGTTCGGACCAGGGCTGCTGATCGTCTACAGCGCCGCCATGGTGGGCGCCGCCGCGGCGTTCTGGCTCGGCCGAGCCCTGGGCCGGGAAGCCGTGGAACGCTTCACCGGGACCCGCGTCGCCAAGGTCGAGGAGGTCCTGCTGCGCCACGGCTTCCTTGCCGTGGTTGGGGTCAGGCTCGTGCCCGTGCTGCCCTTCACCGCGATCAACTACTCGGCCGGGCTGACCGCCCTGGGCTGGTGGCCGTACCTGCTGGGCACGCTGGTGGGCATGATCCCCGGCACTGCCAGCTACCTCGCGCTGGGCGCCTATGGCTTCCAGCCGGGCCTGCAGGCCGAAGTCGCCTTCGCGGTGCTGGGTCTGCTGACCCTGGCAGCGATCGCCTACATGGTCCGGGCCCGCGGAAGACGAGGCCGAGCAGATGTTTGATGCACGGCTGCGCTCCAGCCTTGGCCCCGCACTGGACGCGGCCGCGCGATGGCTCGACGTGCCCGCGGTGACCCCGAACCGACTCACCGCATTGAACCTGGTGGCGGGCCTGGCCAGCGCGGCGCTGGCTGCGACCCAGCTGTGGATCCCGGCGCTGCTCATGTGGCTGCTCTGCCGACTGGCTGACGGCCTGGATGGGCCGCTGGCGCGGCGTCGTGCGCTGGGGTCATCGCCGGCCTCCGGGCAGGGCGGCTTCTTCGATATCTGCGCGGACTTCATCGTCTATGGGGCGACGGTGATCGGCGTGGCGATCGGCGCGAACGCGGCCTTCGACGCACCCTGGCTGCCGTTTCTGATGGTGCTCTTCGCCTACTACATCAACGGCGGCGCTTTCCTGTCGTTCTCCTCCATCGCGGAGAAGCAGGGCAGAACGCTCGACGACGGGCGCTCGCTCTCCTTCCTGGGCGGCCTGGCGGAGGGCGGTGAGACGGTTCTGGTGCACAGCCTGTGGCTGATCTTCCCCGCCGCGGCCGCCTATATCGCCGCGGTGTGGGCGCTGCTGGTGTGCCTGAGCGCGGCCCAGCGCATCGTCGCGGGATTTCACGCGCTGCGCTGAGCCCGGGAGCGCCGGCTCCGGTTCTGGTCCCGGTATCGGGTGACGGCGGCCAGCGTGCCGGTGAGCGTCTTGACCACGGGGGAGTCCAGCCCCTGACGCGCATGGGCGACCGCCGCGTTCCACAGCGCATCGTTGTAGGTGGGATAGGCGTGGGTGACGCCGGCGAGCTGACGGGTGGTCAGCTTACTGGCGACGGCGAGGCTCAGCTCGCCGAGGGACTCGCCTGCCCGCGGGCCCACGATGGTCCCGCCGAGGATCCGGCCGCGCCGGCCGATCACCAGACGCACGAAACCCTCACGTTCTCCTTCGGTCACCGCGCGGTCGGTGTTTTCAAGGAAGACGGTCGAGGTGTTAATCCCGGGGCCGTCGGCGTCTGTGAGACCGACCGCGGCGACCTCCGGGGAGGTGTAGGTGATGCGCGGGACGGTGGTGCTGACCCGTCGCCGAAGTCCGAGGACGGCGTTGGAGGCGGCGGTGCTGGCGTAGGCCCCGGCCAGGTGGGTGAACTTCGGGTGCGTGGTGACATCTCCGGCGGCCCAGATCGAGCTGTTCGAGGTGCGCATGGTGTCATCCACGAGCACCTGCCCGGAGGAGTCCAGCTCCACGTCGAGGTGCTCCAGGCCCAGGGAGGCGGTGCGCGGGGTCCTGCCGGTGGCCACCAGGATCACCTCTGCCTCGAGCTCGCGTCCTGCCGTGGTGGTGACCAGCGAACCAGCCGCACCCCGGCTGATCAGGCGCGCCTCGTCGTCGTCGAACACGGTCACCCCGTCACGTTGAAGACTCGCCTGGACCAGGCTTGCCGCGTCCCGGTCTTCTTTGGGCAGCAGCCCTGAACGGGCCAGCAGCGTCACCTCAGACCCGAGCCGGGCGAAGGCCTGCCCCAGCTCACAGGCGATCGGCCCGCCACCGAGGACCAGGAGCCGGGCGGGCAGGTCGGTCAGCTCCCAGATGGTGTCCGAGGTGACGGTCTGCGCCTGCCCCAGGCCAGGGATCTGCGGGACGGCGGGAGAGCTGCCGGTGGCGATGAGAGCTCGGCGGAAGCGGAGGAGCCGGCCGTCGATCTCGGCCTCGCCCGGTCCCGTGAACCGCGCGCTTCCGTGCAGAACGGTCACGCCGGAGCGCTCGAGAGCTTCCGGTGAGTCCTCCGGCTCGATGGTCTCGATGGCCGTGCTGATCCGTTCCCGCACCCGTGGAAAATCAGGTTCCGAGCCGCCGCTGGTGCGCACCCGGGATGCCTGCGCAGCGGCCGAGAGGAGGGTCTTCGAGGGGACGCACCCGGTCCAGAGGCAGTCGCCTCCGGTGCGGTGCGCCTCGACGAGCACGGTCCGTGCGCCCAGCCGGGCGGCGGTCTTGGCGCCCACGATTCCTGCGGTCCCGCCACCGAGGACCAACAGGTCGATGGGCTGATCCATGGAGGGGTCCTTCGTGCAGATCGGATGAGACCAGCTCAGCCTACGGGCGTCGAACTGGGCGATCTGTAAACCAAGACACTTTCCTCCAGCTTCGAGATGAGTAAGGTCAGAAGAGATCGACGGGGAGCTGCCCGGAGATCGCCCGTGTGGAAGGAGCGCGACCATCGAGAAATATACGGCCTTCGCGCCCCTGTACGATCTGCTCTCCGCCGAGTACCCCGTCTACGGTGCGGGCCGCGAACGGCTGGTCGAGCTGCTCGGGTTCCGGACGGGAGACCAGGTGCTCGACATCGGGTGTGGCACGGGGATGAACTTTCCGCTCGTGCAGGATCGGGTGGGTCCCGGCGGGATCATCGTCGGCGTGGACCGCAGCGCCCAGATGCTCGCCCAGGCCCGAAGAAGGGCGGTGCGCCACGGTTGGGAGAACGTGATCCTGATCCAGGCCGATGCCACCGCGTTCAGTGCCGAGCAGATCTCCGTCGAGGTGACACGGGACGGAGGGCGCCCGTTCTCCGAGGTCACGCTGGCGACCTACGCGCTCTCGCTCATGCAGCAGTGGGAGAACGCCTGGGAGACCATGCAGCAGCTGACGGTGACGCGAGGCCGGTTGGGGGTGCTGGACATGCAGCGACCGACGGGACCCAGCGCACTGCTGACGCCTCTGGCGCGGACCGCCTGTTGGCTGGGTGGAGCAGACATCGATGCGCATCCGTGGAAGGCGCTGGAACGCGATTCCGCGGATGTCCGTTCCGCCTCGGCTCGGGGCGGGCACCTACAGGTCCGCGTGGGCAGCAAGCCGCGCTGATCCACGAGGCCTTGAACCGGAGGAAAGAGGAGTGGTCACCATGAGCGGATACCAGGAGGCCCCGGACGGGGACAGCGGATTCTCGGGATTGAAGGCGGTCTTCTTCAACTGCACCCTCAAACGCAGCCCCGAACTGAGTCACACCTCAGGACTTGTCGAGCTCAGCGCCGGCCTGATGCGCCGGCAGGGAGTGCAGGTGGAGATCATCCGCCCCATCGACCATCCGATCGCCACCGGGGTCTACCCAGATATGACAGAGCACGGGTGGGAACGCGACGCATGGCCAGAGCTGTTCGAACGGGTGAAGGCGGCCGACATCATCGTGGTGGCCGGACCCATCTGGCTCGGGGACAACAGCTCGGTCACCAAACAGGTGATCGAACGCCTCTACGCGATGTCAGGACTGACCAACGACGCCGGTCAGTACATCTACTACGGCAAGGTCAGCGGAGCACTGGTGACCGGCAACGAGGATGGGGTGAAGCACTGTGCCATGAACATCCTCTACAGCCTCCAACACATCGGGGTGACGATCCCGCCCGCTGCGGACGCGGGGTGGATCGGTCCGATCGGCCCAGGCCCCAGCTATCTGGACGAGGGGTCCGGTGGACCGGAGAGCGACTTCACCAATCGCAACACCACATTCATGGCCTGGAACCTGATGCATATGGCTATGATGCTCCGCCGGGCGGGTGGAATTCCTGCCTGGGGCAATGTCCCGGAGCAGTGGCGCGCCGCGGGGCGGGACCCCGATCTGGATCCCAACCCCGAGTACCGATGAGCCGGGCCTCTACCTGCGCCGATTCAGGACCGCGACGACGACCACGCCGAGGATGAGGCCGTAGATGAGGTGGCCCATCAGGCTCCACAGCGCTGTCGCGTCGAGGACGAATACCGGCATCCCCATCATCAGGGGCATGATCAGCAGCGGGCCCAAGACCCACCAGAGAGCGCCGTAGATCAGGCCGATGAGTGCTCCGCGGCCGTAGCTCGAGAACGCGTGACCGAGAAGCACCACCAGGCCCAATGCGATGACGACCGAGATGACGAGGTGTACGCCGAAGCCCACTCCAGCCGAGCTGCTTCCGACCAGGGACGCGATCATCGGCAACATGCCCATCATGGCCATGAGGGCTCCGAAGAGGAGCCCGCCCGCAAGGCCGCCTAGGATCCCGGCAGAGACCATCTGTCCCATCGAGCTGGTGGGCCTTGCGGTGCTTGGTGTTCCGTGTGCTGCAGTGGGAGCAGACATCGGATCGTCCTTTCTTGAGGTGAGAACCTATGACCTCAATCTAGAACGGCTTGTCGGGTAATTCTGTGATCCAGGACACACACGGCGGGCGCCTGGATGGCGCCCGCCGTGTGGCGTTTCCTGCGGAGTGTCTTATGCCCGGCGGGTGATCGCCAGTTCGATCTCATCGGCGCGGACCGTTCGGTCCACGGAGGAGTCCTGGGAGGCCTCATCGGCCCATTCGGTCAGCAGGGTGCAGTACTGCTCGTAGACCTCGGGGACCCAGACGTCGGTGGTGGCATCGGGCCAGGCGTCGCGGGCGAGGTTCGCGGCGATGTCGCGATCCAGGCTGAGGAGCTTCGGCTGCGCGGCCGCGCCCTGGGCGAAGTAGAGGAACTTCGTGGAGAACGCGGGGCCGAACCACGGGATCCGGCCTGCGCCGTCCTCGGTGGTCAGGATGCTGAAGGCATCCTTGGCGAACTCTTCGCTGCGGGCTGCGTTCCATGCGGAGACAAGCAGCTCGGAGGCTTCCTCGCGGTGGGAGGCGAAGTTGTCCAGGCGGTGGTGCAGACGCGGAACCTTGGGTCCGAGACCCCAGGACAGCGAATAGTAGAAGAGCTGGAAGGCGTTCTCGGCCGTGCGCTCGCGGTCACCGATCTCGAACACGTCGCGGCGGGTCAGCGAGACCTTATCCAGGCTGCGGAGCATCCCGGTCAGTTCGGGAAGGCCGCGCTTGGAGAGTTCGGCGCGCCAGCGGGCGGCGTCGACAGCGACACCGTGCTTCATCACCGCGTTGGAGCCGGGCAGTTCGTGCAGGATGTCCTGGGGCAGTCGTGCGTCTTCGTTGATCATGCTCCAACCCTAATGCGCCCAGCGGTCCGCATGCCCCACCGGCCGGACGCCTAGGCGGTTCAGGGGGATCTTTGGGGCGGCTTCGCTCAGCGCAGCTTGACCACCGTGAGCATGATGACGGAGTCCTCGACCGCGTCCAGCGAATGCAGTCCGTCGGGGATGGTGAGGAGATCTCCCGGCGATCCGTTCCAGGACGCCTCCCCGGACTTCAGCAAGACCCGGCCTTCTAACACCTGCAGAGTGGCTTCCCCCGGGTTCTCGTGCTCGGAGAGCTCCTCACCTGCACGCAGTGCGATGACGGTCTGCCGCAGCTGATGCTCGTGTCCGCCGAAGACCGTCTTCGCGCTCCTGCCGCTAGAGGCTTCGCGGGCCTGCTCGAGTTCATGCCGTGACAATGCGATCAGCGAGGTCTTCTGCATGGTGTTCGTTCCGATCTCTGAGGGGTGACTGAGATGCCGTTCTGGCGACCATTCCCGAAAAGTGTGGGGTTTGACACACTGGGAAGATGAAACGATACCTGGCCCCGCTGACCCCCGACCTGGCCCGGGCAGCACGTGCGCTCACCCAGGTCTCCGTCGATGAGGTGAGTGAAGCGGCCACCCTCGAACCCGCACGGGTCCGCGACTTCGAGCACCGCGGATGCGGACTGGACCTCGAAGCCAAGAAGAAGCTGCGTGTTGCCCTGGAAGGGTTCGGTGCTGTCTTCTTCGACGAGGATGATCAGGGCGGCTATGGGGTGCGGCGCAAGTACAACTCCTCCAAGGCCCGCCAGCTGGGCCGCTGGGAGAGCGAGGGCGGACCTGCCTACGAGGACGACATCTGAGTAGTTGCTGGCAGTTGTTTTTGCAGGGCCTCCTGCAGGAGGCGCATCGCCTGGGATCGACCATGAAGGGGCGTCCTCACCTGCGGCCAGGTGGGGGAGCGTCTCACTCCTGGACACACCGGCGTGGAGTCGCATCCGATTCTGTTCCTCGACCAGTGCGAGGCCTCGCCCGTTTCGGACGGGCACGCCTCGCAATCGGGAGCCGCGATTATGCTGGATCTGTCCGACCGGCCTGGTGACGAGGAGTCTTGTGAAGCAATCCTTGCAGCACCTCGAGACTGAGGTCACCCGTCTGGCCGCAGATCAGCCCTTCGCGCTCTCCTGGGAGATCCGTCCAGTAGGCACCGGTGAGGTGATCGGTCAGGACGCCACCCGTGCCGTCGCGTCCTTCAGCACCCGCAAGGTCAGCGTGCTCCTGGCCTGCCTGGCATTGGTCGAGACCGGCGAGCTCAGCCTGGAGGACCGTTCGGTGATCACCGAGGAGATGAAGGACGGCGTCCAGGCCGGGATCATGCGCAACCTCTCCGCCGGGATCTCGCTGAGCCTGCGCGACTCCCTGCTCCAGATGATGAGCACCTCGGACAACATCTGCACCCAGCTGGTCTTCGCCGCCATCGGCTCGGTTCGCCCGGACCCGCTGCAATGGGTCAATGACTACTGCGCCTGGATGGGCCTGCACGCCACCTTGCACCGCGAGATCTTCCCCCGCACCGGCGACCTGACCTGGAGTCACTCTTTGGACACCCTCACCACGACGACGGCGCGGGATCAGTCCCGACTGCTGGAGAAGCTGGGACGCGGTTGCGTGGATGACACCGCCGCCGCCCAGCTGATGCTCTCGGTGGAGCTGTGCGCGTTCGCCCGGGACGCCATGCTCGGACTCTTCACGCCTGCACTGGGAGTGGCCTGCACGCAGATCCGGTTCGCGGAGAAGAACGGGCGAGGACTGCGCAGCCTCTCCCAGGTGGGACTGGCGCTCGCCGACACCGGGGCTCCGCTGGCGGCGGTCGCGGCCTACGCCGAGAACATCCCGACGCAGCTGCCCTCCGGTGTCCCCGGACGGGTGGGGGTCTTCGATCTGTTCGCCGAGCTGGGACTGGCCGTTCAGGAGTGGGCCCGTGGTCGCTGAGGTGCGGATGTTGACTCTCGAGGAATGCGCGGCGGCGTATCCGCAGCTGCAGTTCGCGGTCGGTGACGCCGGGCCTTCCGGGGTGACTGCAGGGTCCCGGGCGGATGAGGCGCATGACCTCGGCGGCATCGGAAAACTCCTCCTCGGGCTCACCCTGGCCCATCTGGGCCAGAGCGACGAAGGGTTCCTGGAACGTTCCCTCACGGTCTCCAAGGACCACCGCGCCGGAGCCCGCACGGGCACCCTGCGACTGATGTCCGGAGAGCTGCAGCTCAGCGTGGAGGACGCGGTGAACCTGGTCCTCTCCACCGGCGACGGCGCCTGCGTGCGCGCACTGCTGGACTTCGCGGCCGCCGAAGGCGTCGACCTGCTCTCCGAGGCCGGGAGTCTCACGAGCTCGCTCCGGCTCGATGCGGTGCAGCTGTCCGGGCTCGAATCCGGTGAGTCCTGGGGTGAGGGCCTGCTGGGGTCCGCCACCGCCGCCTCAACGTGTCAGCTGCTGCGCTCCCTCGGGACCCCAGAGGACCCAGAGGATGATCCAGCGGTGGCTGGGGGAGCTTCCTCTGAGGCCCGGCAGCTGCTCCACGGCTGGATGGGCAAGGTCTTCGAACCTGCCGGTCTCGCCTCGGCCCTGCCCGGCTACGGACCCCGCCGGGTCCGGCATCAGACCCTCTCGGGCTTCGAGCTCACCGCGGCCGGCGCGCAGCGCGGATACAGCTCCGTGCTCTCCCTGCCCAATCAGGCAGGGGAGTGGGTGCATGTGGCGGCCCACCTGCCGCCGTCGTCGGCTGGTGCCCACTCTCCACGGGATGTCTCGGCCGTGCTGGGCACTTTAGGCCTGGCGGCGTACCTTTCCACCCGGAACTGACCCTCACGGAATTCCGCGTCAGCAGGAGGCGCTCACCGGCAGCTGGCTGGTAGCTTGAACTCATGGATACCGAAGTCGACAACGCCTAGCCACCTGACGTTCGGTGGCCGCCGGCCAGAGCGCGTTCCCGCGCCGCCGGTGGCAGCTTCCCACTTCATTCTTCTGCGATCGCCGTTCTCCGGCACCGCTTCGTGAGTGGTCCGCACGTCCGGGACTATGCCCTCCGCCGCAGCGAGTTCCAGCGCCCGGAGGAACCATTTTCAGCGCATCCGCCCGCATCCGCCCGCATCCGCCCGCATCCGCCCGCATCCCGGGCGAGGATCGAAGGACTTCATCCCATGCCAGCACCCTCAGCCATCACCCTGCACGACCTCTCCTTCGAATGGCCCGACGGCACGTCCGTCCTGGAGCAGCTCAACGGGACCATGACCACCGGTCGGACCGGACTGATCGGGCGCAACGGCACCGGCAAGTCCACGTTGTTTCGGCTCATCGCCGGAGAGCTGACTCCAACAGCGGGTCACATCAGCACCATCGGCGACGTGGGCTACCTTGCCCAGACGCTCACGCTCGGTCACGGCAGGACCGTGGCCGGGCTGCTCGGGATCGAGCCCACCCTGAGGGCGCTGCACGCGATAGAGGCGGGCGACGCGGCCGTCCGGCACTTCGAGGACGTGGGCGATGACTGGGACATCGAGTCCCGAGCCGAGGAGGCGCTCCAGCGGATCGGATTCTCCGTGGCTGATCTGCAGCGTCCGGTCACTGAGGTCTCCGGTGGTGAAGCGATGCTCATCGCCGTCACCGGGCTGCGGCTGCGCAGGACCCCGGTCACGCTGCTCGACGAACCGACCAACAACCTGGATCGCCGCACGCGAGCCCAGCTCGCTGAGTTCGTGGACGACTGGCCGGGCACGTTGGTGGTGATCAGTCACGACCTCGAGCTGCTCGAGCACATGGACTCCACCGCGGAGCTCCACGCCGGCCGGCTCGAGGTTTTCGGGGGCCCCTACAGCCAGTTCAGCGAGCACCTCGCGCAGCAGCAGGCCGCGGCGGTTCAAGCAGCGCGGACCGCCCAGCAGGCGCTCAAGACCGAGAAGAAGCAGCGCATCGAGGCGGAGACCAAGAATGCCCGCCGGGAGCGGGCCGGTAAGCGGACCCAGGCCAGCGGGGGGATCCCGAAGATCCTGGCGGGGAACCGCGCGAGCAAGGCACAGGTCTCGGCGGGTGCCATGCGCGCCACCCACGAGGGCAAGGTTCAGGCCGCCCAGGCTGCAGTAGACGCCTCGGATGCCAAGGTCAGGGACGAGGAGCACATCCACCTCACGCTGCCGGACCCTGCGGTGCCGCGCAGCCGCCGGATCGCCGAGCTTCGGGACGGGTCCCGCAGCATCATCCTGCAGGGCCCGGAGCGTGTCGCGCTGACCGGACCCAACGGTTCGGGGAAGACGACCCTGCTCGAGCACCTGGTGCGCGGCGGATCTGATTCAGGAGTTTCTGGGGGTGGGATCACCGGTGAGCTGTTGACCGACCGGGTGGGATACCTGCCGCAGCGTTCGGATGACCTTGATGAATCAGGCTCGGCGCTGGAGAACGTGCAACTGGCGGCCCCGTCCTTGCCGGCCGGCGAGATCCGCAATCAACTGGCTCGACTGCTGCTGCGCGGCTCCGTGGTGGACCGCCCCGTCTCCAGCCTGTCCGGGGGAGAGCGCTTCCGAGTCAGCCTCGCGGGGCTGTTGCTGGCAGAACCGCCGGCGCAGCTGCTGATCCTCGATGAGCCCACGAACAACCTCGATATCGCCAGCGTGGAACAACTGGCCGAGGCGTTGGGCGCCTATCGCGGGGCGCTGCTCGTCGTGAGCCACGACGTTGGGTTCCTGGCGCAGCTGGATCTCGACGCCGTGATCGAGATCGACGACGTCGGTGGCCTGAGTCTGCGGACCGAGCCCGAGTAGAGAGATTCCACCGCTGACACCGACAATCCTGGTCCTGCGCAGAGTGGCTCGTGTGCCCTGAGCTCGCTGAACGGCGGGGAGCACGGAGCCCCTGCGCAGGCAATCACCATGGAATCACCAGGCGCCACCCATAGGTTCTAGTCAGGTGCCACATTCTTTCGGGTACTGACAATGATTCGATGTGAGGAGTCACATGCTGGCCACACTGCATAATCTCGGTTTTCGTTCAGAGTACGCCTACAACGCCGCATTGGCCTCTGTAGCCCTGTCCTTCGGAAGCTGGACCGCGTCCCGCTTCAAGAAGGATGATTCCAAGCCACAGGCCGACCGCTGGGGCATCTTCGTGGGCCACTGGGCCCCCACCTTCTTCGGGCTGGGCCTTGCGCTCTCGCAGTATGAGAACAAGGGCAAGAAGCGCTGAATCTGAGGTTTCCTGAGCGGGGTGCTGCCGATCATCGGCGGCACCCCGCTCTGTGTGGATGACCTTTGACTCGCCTCGAAACGCCTCGGCAGAACAGGCGCTGACCGCGCCTCAATCCATGGATTGAGCGACTTGGTTCGGAGTGACCTCTGAATGACGTGGCCAGAACTCTGCAGACTGCCCATCCAGCGAGTGTCGAATAGAGACCGCATCACGGATTTACATGCTCTGTGGGTGTTTACGTAATAACGTGATTCCGTTAGCCTGTGATCATGACCGATGACCACGCCTTCCGGGAACTGAACGACCGCCTCGCGGAGGTCGAGCTGCGGCTTGCCGCCCTCGAGTCACCCACGCCTCCGCAGTCACCCACGCCTCCGCCGTCGGCCGCTGACCAGGACGAGGTCTTCTGGGCGCTGGACGGACTCAAGCAGCGCATGCAGGATGCAGCCGGCGCCGTGCTGATGACCGGCGCGGTCACGGTGCCGAAGGGGCATCACGCGCAGTGGCAGATTCAGGGCTCGGTGCAGGAGATGTTTGCCACCGACTTCGCCTCGCGAGCAGAGCGGCTCTCAGCAGTGGCGCACCCGGTTCGGCTGCAGCTGATCCAGCGGCTGCTCACGGACGCTTCCACCGTCGAAGAGATCCGTGATGCCGGGGACTTCGGCACCACCGGGCAGGTTTACCACCACCTGCGCCAGCTGGTCGCCGCCGGATGGGTCACCGCCCTGGGTTCCGGGCGCTACGAGGTGCCGCCGGCGCGGATCGTCCCGCTGCTGGTCATCCTGCTGGGAGTGGATCGCTGATGCGGAGGACCATCTCACGCCTGAAGCCGCTCTGGCTGGTGCCGGTCTTCTTCGGTGCGACGCTGGGTGTCCTCTCACTCTTCGGCGCCGTGCCGAGCTTCATCGAAGCCGTCCCGTCTCTGGTGGTGATCGCGGCGATCGCCCTGGGCGTGGTGCTCATGGCTGTTCACCCGAAGGCGGCGGAGCATGAACCCCATGTGATGGCCGCGCCGGTCCGTGGTCGTTGGGCCGCCCTGAATTCGCCAGGTCAGCAGCTGCCGAGCCATGGATCCAGGTTCCTCGGGCAGTACGCCGCTATCGATCTCCTGCAGCCGAGCACCCCCGAGACACCGGCCAAGGTCCGGAAGGCCTGGCGGAACTCGCGCCCAGAGGAGTATCCGTGCTTCGGGGCGCAGGTGTATTCGATGGCGCCCGGCGTCGTCGCCGGGACACTGTCTCGTGTGCGCGATCACCGGGCCAGGAACACCTGGCAGGGCCTGATCTACATGATGGCCCTCGAGGGCATGCTCCGGTCGGTCGCCGGGCGGGGTGCGATCCTCGGCAATCACGTGATCGTTGCGCACGACGACGGCACCGCAGCGGTCTATGCCCACTTGCGGCAGGGGAGTGTGCTCCTGGAGGTCGGGCAGCGGGTGAGCGCGGGGGAGCAGCTCGGGGAGGTCGGCAACACCGGGAACTCCTCAGAGCCGCACCTCCACGTGCATCTGATGGACCGCATGAACCCCAATGTGGCGGCCGGGCTGACCCTGACCTGGGAGAACATCCAGCGGGCCGGCGAGATCGAACCGTCCCTCGAAGACATCGCGAAGGAGCCCGAGCCGAACGCGATCCGGTCCATGCCCCGCAATGGGGAGATCTTCGAGGCCTGATCCGGAGCACGCGGCCAACGTCATGGAGGTTGACTCAGGTGGCTGTGATGTCATGAGACAACGGCAATGAGGAATGACCCTCAGGAACAACGACAGGAGTGACCCATGCGGGCGATCTGGTCTGGCGACGTGTCTTTCGGGCTGGTGACGGTGCCGATCAAGCTGTATTCGGCCACCCGGAGCCATGATCTGTCTCTGCATCAGGTCCATGAGGACGACGGCGGTCGGATCCGCTACGAGCGGCACTGCGAGGTCTGCGGCGAGAAGGTCGACTATAAGGACATCGACAAGGCCTATGACTCCGGGGAGTCCTCGGTGATCCTGACCAAGGAGGAGCTTGGCGAGCTGCCTGCGGATGACTCTAAGGAGATCGCGGTGGAGCAGTTCGTGCCCGAGGAGCAGATCGACTCCATGGTGCTGGACAAGTCCTACTACCTGGAGCCTTCGGGGAAGTCCGCGAAAGCCTATGTGCTGCTGCGCCGGACCCTGGAGGAGTCCTCGCGGGTGGCCATCGTGACGTTCACGCTGCGCTCGAAGACCCGGCTCGGGGTGCTGCGGGTGCGCGATGACGTGATCGTGCTGCAGGGGCTGCGCTGGGCCGATGAGCTGCGCGAACCTGAGTTCGAGATCCCCAAGTCGCGGCTGACCAAGAAGGAACAAGAGATGGCCAGCTCGCTGGTGGACTCCTACGCCGAGGACTTCGATCCGGAGCGGTTCAAGGACGAGTACCAGGACCAGCTGCACACCCTGGTGGAGGAGAAGCTCGCCCACGGTGAGAACATCGACACCGAGGCGACCTTCGGCAACCTCGAGGATGAGGACGACGGCGACGGCAACGTCATCGTCCTCATGGAAGCGCTGAAGCAGTCCGTGGATTCCCGGCGCAAGAGCTCCGGAAAGGGGTCGGGGGAGTCCGGCGGCACGAAGGAGAAGGCAGCCAAGGGCTCGGGATCGAAGAATTCCGCGAAGGGCGGGGCTTCGAAGGGGTCCTCCAAGGGTGGATCCGCGAAGAGTTCATCCTCCAGCGGTGGGTCCAGCGAGAAGAAGGCGAGCTGAGCGGGATCCGGAGAGTCACCGCCGTGAAAATCAACCATACGGTTGACACTTGGCGGGTCTGAGCTTCCGGAGCACTACCTAGGCTAGAGGCATGGATATCATCTACGACCTCAGCGTCCTGGCCCACCTGTTCGCGATGGCGACAGTCATCGGAGGATACTTCGTGGTCCTCCGCAAGCCACGACCCTGGCCGGTCATGGTCTGGGGTGCCCGCATCCTGCTGCTCAGCGGCCTGCTGATCGTCGCCTTGGGCGAGGCTGCCGATATCTGGGGCGGCGGCGATGTGAACCACCTCAAGATCGGAATCAAGCTGCTCGTCTCACTCGCAGTGGTCGCGACCTTGGAGATCGCCGCAGGCAAGTCGCGTCGAGACAATCAGGTTGCCAGCCAGAAGCTGACCCACGCCGCGGGCATCCTCGCCACCGGCAACGTCCTGGTGGCGGTCCTCGTGCCAGGCTTCCTCTAGGGATCTCCCCGGGCCGTTCCGCTCGTGTCTTGCGCTTCACCGCGTCTGGCTCGATCAGGCAGCGCGGGAGGGCGTTTTCAGGGCTGCGGCTGCGGAGGTGGTGTCTTCGTCGTGAAGGAGACCGTGATCCAACTATGCGGATCCTCCCCGTCCAGCTGCGCGCGAGTCGAGTCACGGATCCGATCCCAGTCCTCCAGGGAGCGCATCCCCATCTCTGTGGGTACGTAGAAGACGACGTCGATCGTGCGAGCGCGTCCCTGCTGCGAGGCGTAGACCCGATAGTCGGTGAAGCCTTCTGTCTCGGTGACATCCTGGGCCGCTCCCTCGGCCTGTTTCTTGAGCTCGGGTGGAGTCACCAGGGAGATCTCGGCCAGGGCCCTGCGCAATGTGGAGAACGGCAGTGGAAGCAGGATCAGAGCCACGATTGCCAGTACCGCTGGATCGACATAAGGCATCGCCCATTCCGCGTCGGTGTCCTCGATCAGCATGCCGATCAAGAAGGCCACAAGCAGAGCGCCGGTCACCCCTCCGGCCATGAGCCAACCCTTCACATCCATCGCCACCAGAGCTGAGCCGATCTTCTTGTTCGCGCGATGCTCGATGGACCCGATGGCGATGGTCAACACAACGACGACGACGGCGTAGACCACGGCGGGACCGAACTCGACATCACGGCCACCCGTCAGCAGAGCCGATATCGCCTGGAAAAGTGCGTAGGAGGCCACCGACATCATCAGCAGGGCGTTCACCGCTAAGACGATCGGCTCGAAATGCCAGAAACCCATGGTGAATCGATCATGTGTTCTTTTCGAGAGCGCATTAGATGCTGACTTCGCGATGAGCCCCGCAAGGGTGATCGAGACGACCGACATCACCGCATCGACCAGCGAGAAGACACCATCGAAGAGGATGGCGAACGATCCGGAGACGACGCCGAATCCGATCCCCAGCGCAGAGACGATCAGGACTCCCAGCAGGGAGACCTTGAGCGCCTGTTGTTCCGTACGCACGGCGTTGAAGCCCTTTCAGATGTGAGGTAGACCCGAGGAGAGGGCTGCTGATCGCGTCAAAGCGGAGCCAGCTTAGCAAGGGCCACGTCAGATGATGCGCTGCGCGCGGGCCTGATCGACGGCCTGCGTGCGGTTCTCCACGCCGAGCTTCTCGTAGATGTGGACCAGATGCGTCTTGACAGTGGCCTCCGAGATGAAGAGGACCCGGGCCAGATCTCGATTGGTGGCTCCGGTGGCGAGCTGCTGCAGGATCTCGATCTCACGCGGCGTCAGTGCCGTCGAAGGAGAGGCGATACGCTTCATCATCCGTGCGGTGACGGAGGGTGACAGCACCGGTTTCCGCGCAGCGGCATCCAGCACCGCATGCTGCACGGTCTCCGAGGGCGCATCCTTGAGCAGGTAGCCGATCGCGCCGGCAGCCATGGCGGCCACGATGTCCGCCTGAGTGTCGAAGGTCGTCAGTATCAGCACCGGGAGGTCATGCTCCTGGGTGATCCTCCGGGTGGCTTCGACTCCGTTCATGCCTGCCCCCATCTGCAGGTCCATCACCACCACGTCCACCTCCCGTGCGGATGCCGCGAGGATCTCCAGCGCCGCCTCGCCGGTGCCAGCCTCGGCGGTGAGGCGCAGCCTGCCTGAGCTCTCCAGCAGCGCCTTCACCCCTGCCCTGACCACGGGGTGGTCGTCTACGAGCAGGACGCGAACCTGTGTCATCGGTTCCGGTGTCCGTGCATCAGGTGCCAGCGATCCGGGTGTCATGGCCCCTCCAGGGGAAGTCGGATGTTCACCGCAGTGCCGCTGCCCCGAGTCGACTCGATGGTCAGTGCGCCGCGGAGCTCCTGAGCGCGGGCTGCGAGTTTTTCCAGTCCGTAGCTGTGGGCGTCTTGTGGTCCGGCCCGGGCGTCGTCGTCGACGAAGCCGATACCGTCGTCGACCACGTCCAGCGAGACCGCATCGGGCCAGACCTGCAGGGTGACCACCGCCGTGCGGGCACGCGCGTGGGCGACCACGTTGCCCAACAGCGACTGGGCTGCCCGCAGCAACACCGCACGGTGGTTCAGCGGCAGATCAGGCAGCTCGCCCTCGCTTCGGAAACTGCACTGCAGGTCTTGTCCCTCTGCGTGCGCCCGATCGGCAGTCCGGGCGGCCACCTCGCGGAGGGCGGTGGGGAGGTCGGAGTCCAGGACAGGGGAGCTCAGATCCCGCACGAAACGTCGGGCTTCAGCAAGGTTCTCTGCCGCCGTCTGTTCAATCACGGCGAGGCGTTCACCGGCCCTGGCCGGGTCGTGCTGCTCCCACGCCTTACGCACGGCGCGGCTCATCAGCACGATCGATGACAGTCCCTGCGCGAGAGTGTCGTGGATCTCGCGGGCCAGGCGCTCGCGTTCGCCTGCGCGCCCCACCTCTTGTTCCTGCTCCGCAAGCTCCAGGCGAGCCGCTTCCAGCTGACGGATGGTCCGCAGATGACGTTCGCTGTCCCGGTACAGGGCCCGGTAGGCGAAGCCCATGACCACCGCAAAGGCAGCGCCCAGGGATGGCCCGATCACCATGGCCAGATGGATATCCCCGGAGGGTGCGTGCAAGAACTGGGCCACGATCACCACCGCGGTGAGCCCCGCGATGCTCACTATCGCGGGCCTGGTCGGCAGGATGACCAGGTAGATGAAGAAGAGCGGAAACGCCACCCAGGAGAAATCGGGACTGGCCAGCGTCAGCCCCGCCCACACCAGGGTGACCGCGCCCAACCACGGCAGCACGAAGCGCCGGGGACTGCGGGTCGTCCGGCCCTGGGAGAAGCTGCTTTCCCAGCTGGTTCCCAGCAGGTAGATGCCCGCCAGAAGAATGCTGAGCGAGACGATGAGTCCTTCGCCCCCATAGGCAGAACGGATGCCGACGACGACGCGCAGCACTCCGATGAGCAGCAGGGCGGCGAAACTGACGTGCAGGCTGATTCTCAGACCCCGCAGAATATCGGGCGTGGAGACCTCTCCCACCAACGATGCCCTCCTTGGCTGCTCCACGACAATGGACGACGCTCGTGGGCCGTGGCTCTCCACTTCTCTCATCGTACCGAGCGGGATTCCTTGCCGGACCAACCATTCGGTTGAGCCTGACCTCCACCGAACGGACCTGCTGGATCAGCCGTTCCCACCATCCCTGAGGGCACCGATTCCAGGATCGTTGAAAGCACGATCATCTCCCACCACCTGCTCTCTGGAGTCGCAATGTATCTATCCCGCCGGGACATCATCTTCGCCAAGGGGCGTTTCGCGCTGATCGGCGGAGTCGTCGGCCTGATCACCATGTTGTTGGTGTTGCTGACAGGCCTGACCAACGGTCTCGGCCAGCAGAACACCTCCGCCCTGGAGAGACTGGACGCTGCACACGTCATCTTCAGCACGCCCGCGGCCCCAGATGGTGATCCCTCCTTCACCGAATCGGGCATCACCGCCGCGGAGCTGGACATCTGGCAGGAGGCTCTGGGTGGAGGTGCCGTGGAGCGGCTGGGTGTGACGCAGACCCGAGCTGAGACCAGCAGCGCTGCCGCGGAGAACGCCTCGACCCCCACGGCGACGTCGGTCGCGGTCTTCGGCGTGGAAGAGGACACCGCGCTGGCCCGTGAGCTGGACGTGATCCAAGGTCAGCCGCACCCACGTGAAGGCGAGGTCATCCTCAGCTCCGTGATCGCGGAGGACCTGGGCGTGGCGCCGGGGGACAGCGTCCGTCTGTCCTCCGGTGAGTTCACCGTTGCCGGGGTGGTCGATGACGCGTTCTACAGTCACGTCCCGGTGGTCTGGGCCGCAGTCCACGACTTCGGGAGCATCGCTCATCTCAGCGAGGACACGGTGGCGACAGTTCTCGCGGTGCCGGCTGCCGCCACTCCCGAGGCATCCGGACGCACCGCAGCGGACGATCTCTCCCCCGCCCACGATCTCTCCCCCGAGACCTTTGACAGGGTCAACGACCAGGCTGGCACAGTCTCCACCGATACGCGGGGAGCCTTCAACGCCCTGCCGGCCTATCAGTCAGAGCGTGGCTCATTGTTGATGATGCAGGCTTTCCTCTATGGAATATCCGCGCTGGTGGTCGTGTCTTTTCTCACCGTATGGACCATTCAGCGCACCCGTGATCTCGCGGTGCTGCGCGCACTGGGATCCTCCCGCGGTTATCTGGTCCGCGACGCACTCACCCAGGCCGCCATCGTGGTCTCGCTCGGTGCTCTCGCCGGCGGGCTCGCCGCCTGGGCGGCAGGACTGCTCATCGGCGGCGCGGTGCCATTCGTGCTGACACCCCTGACGGTCGCCACCCCTGTTGTTGGTGTCTTCGCTCTCGGCGTGGCAGGTGCCGTGCTGACCACCCGGCGCGTCGCCCGCGTCGATCCGCTGCTCGCCCTTGGAGGGAACTGACCATGACTTCGATCCACACCTCATTCGCCCCGATGACTCAGGTTCCGGGTGGCCCCATGGCCCTGCAGCTCGACTCCGTGACCCTGACGTACCCGGACGGAGTCGATCAGGACGGCACGACTCGTGCCCTGAAGGCTCTCGATTCAGTCAGCTTCTGTGCCGAGGCTGGAACCATCACGGGCCTGGTCGGCCCCTCAGGTTCCGGGAAATCGTCACTGCTCGCCGTCGCCGCAGGCCTCAGCCGACCCACCTCCGGGTCTGTTCATATCGCTGGTCGGGAACTGACCGGGCTGCCCGAACGGGAGCTCGCGGCACTGCGCCGGGACCGGATCGGGACCATCTTCCAACAGCCGAACCTGCTGCCCAGTCTCACCGCGCTGGAACAGCTCGTGCTCACGGCGCATCTGCGGGGGAGTCGGGGCAAGCGGCTGAAGGCCGCAGCAACACGGTCTGCGGAGCTTCTGGACTTGGTGGGATTGGGTTCAGAGGGGAACCGGCGTCCCCACCAGCTCTCCGGCGGTCAACGCCAGCGGGTCAATATCGCTCGGGCCCTGATGGGTGACCCTGCGGTGCTGCTGGTGGACGAACCGACTTCCGCTCTGGACCACGAACGGGCGCTCTCCATCATGGAGCTGCTGCTGGCCACTACGCGAGACTTCCACACTGCAACGCTCGTCGTCACCCACGACGCTGAGCTGGCAGCGCTGACAGACCGGTCCATCAGCATGCGCGATGGGCGCCTGGAGCCTGAACCGGTGATCACTCCATCGTGATGTAACCCTCGAGCCGATCGAGGCGTTCGTTCCACTCGGCGCGCTGCGGGTAAAGGGCTAGGGCTTGATACCGCGGGGGTGGTCAGTCCAGGGTGCGCGCGACTCGCGGAGCTCTCCGGCGCCGGTCCTGACTGCATGCAGCGCCAGGATGCCGGTCACCGCGCTGGGGTTGCGGATCTGACCGGTGAGCACCGCCTGCACGGCCTCGGTCAGCGGGACCCACGCCTTCTGAATCTCGGCCTCCTCGCCCTCCCGTGCGTGCTGCTCATGTTCTGGGGTCTCCGTGATCCCTGAGGCGAGGTAGATCCGGATGGCTTCGTTGGAGGCGCCGGGGCTCGTGTGAAAGTCCGCCAGGGTGTGCCAGGTGGCGGCGCTGATATCGGCTTCCTCATGGAGCTCTCGGGCTGCGGCGTCGAGCATCGGCTCCCCCTCGGCGTCGAGCAGTCCGGCCGGAATCTCCCACATGTTCTGGCGCAGCGGGTGGCGATACTGCCGGATCAGCAGCACTCGGTCCTGCTCGTCGATCGCAAGCACGGCCACGGCACTGAGGTGCTTGAGGAACGCGCGGGTCAGGGTCTCCCCGGCCCGCCCGAAGCTGAAGGTCTCTTCGACCAGGTCATAGATCGGGGTCGACTGCAGCGACTTGGCCTCGAGGATGGGGTGCTCGGCGGGGGAGTCGTGGATCGGCATGGGGCCAGCCTACGTGGGGCTGTCGCGGGCGCACCGGCCGAGGGGCCGAGCCGCCGTCGTCGTTCCCTGCGTGACATGTCCCATAGGCGCATACGTCCTGGAGTTCTAGACTGCGGAGATACGCGCCGTGGCCTGTGCACAGGTGGCGGCGACTCATTCGGGAAGGACGTCATGCCGACAGTTGCACGGAACATCGTTGATACCTTGCACGCCAGCGGAGTCGAGCGGATCTACGGGATCTCCGGGGATTCGCTCAACGGCCTGACCGATGCGCTGCGTGCGGCGGGGACCATCGAGTGGGTGCCCACCCGGCACGAGGAGGCCGCCGCCTTCGCCGCCAGCGCCGAATCCCAGGTCACCGGCGAGCTTGCCGTCTGCGCGGGCAGCTGCGGACCGGGCAACCTGCACCTGATCAACGGTCTCTTCGACGCGCAGCGCTCGCGGACTCCGGTGCTCGCGATCGCGGCGCACATCCCCAGTGAGGAGATCGGGTCTACCTATTTCCAGGAGACCCACCCGCAGGAGCTCTTCCGCGAGTGCAGCGTCTATGTGGAGCATGTCGCCCACGCAGACCAGATGCCGCGGCTGCTTCGCATCGCCATGCGCGAGGCCATCGAGAAGCGTGGGGTCGCCGTGCTGGTGATCCCCGGTGATGTGGCGCTCGCCGATGTCCAGGCCGAGGCGGAGAGCATCCGGCCGATGCTCTCCCGGGTCATCCCGGCCGAGACGGATCTCGACCGTGCGGCCGAGGCGCTGAACACCTGCGAGCGCGTGACGATCCTGGCCGGGGCCGGCACCGCCGGGGCTCACTCCGAGCTGCTCGCGATCGCTGAGCGGCTGCAGGCGCCGATCGTGCATGCGCTGCGCGGCAAGGAGCACGTGGAGTGGGACAACCCTTACGACGTCGGAATGACCGGGCTGCTCGGGTTCTCCTCCGGGTACCGGGCGATGGCCGCCTGCGAGACCCTGCTGGTGCTCGGTTCGGATCTGCCGTATCAGCAGTTCTATCCCGAGCATGCGAAGGTCGTGCAGGTCGACATCCGCGGCTCCCAGATTGGCCGGCGCACACCGGTCGATGTCGGGCTGGTCGGCTCGGTCAAGGACACCGTGGAGGCGCTGCTGCCGAGACTCGACGTGCATCAGGACTCCCGACACCTCGATGGGGCGACGAAGCACTACGCCAAGACCCGCAAGGACCTTGACGCGCTGGCCACCCCGTCCAAGCGGACGATCCATCCGCAGTACCTGACCAAGCTGATCAACGACGCCGCCGACGACGACGCGATCTTCTTGCCCGACGTCGGTTCCCCGGTGGTCTGGGCCTGCCGGTATCTGACGATGAACGGCCGACGTCGGCTGCTCGGCTCGTTCAGCCACGGGTCCATGGCGAATGCGATCTCGCAGGGGATCGGGGTGCAGATGGCCGAGCCGGAGAAGCAGGTGATCGCGCTCGCCGGTGACGGTGGGCTGGCGATGCTGATGGGTGAGCTCCTGACCATCACGCAGAACGAGCTGCCGGTCAAAACCGTGGTCTACAACAACTCCTCGCTGAACTTTGTCGAGGTGGAGATGAAGGCCGCCGGCATCGTCAATTTCGGCACCGAGCTGAAGAACCCCAATTTCGCGAAGGTGGCCGAGGCGATGGATATCAAGGGGATCCGAGTCGAGAAATCTGAGGATCTTCCTGCGGCCGTGGAGGAGTTTCTCGCGCACGATGGCCCTGCGCTGCTCGATGTCGTCACCGAGCGTCAGGAACTCTCGATGCCACCAAGCGTGACCGCTGAGCAGGCAAAAGGCTTCACGCTTTACGCGGTGCGAACGGTGCTCAGCGGCCGTGGCGATGAGCTCGTCGACCTCGCGAAGACGAATTTCCGCCAATTGTTCTGATTCTTCGCTCGTCCACAGAACCGCCCCGGCCCTGTTGCGCCGGGGCGGTTCTGTCTAGTGTGTGCTTCAGCAGCAGTGACGCGATGGACGGGACAGGTTCATGAACACTTCAGCGGGTCGGCTTGGTGTGGTGAGTGCTGTGCTGTTTCTCGGGTGCCTCCTGAGTTCCTGCGGCGGCAACGATGCCGGACCTGAACTCGGTGGGTCCAATGCTGAGCCGAGCACGGAGGAGGCCTCACCGGAGGGTGGAGCTTCGGAGCCGGAGCAGCCGGGTGGTGACGGGGATGAGACCGGGGACCCTGAACCGGCCCCGACGCCGGTACCTGCGTCCTCGGATGGCCCCGCGCAGAACTGGCCCGAGCCTGAGATTCCGGCTGAGATCTATGAGGAGACCGAGGAGGGGGCGTTGGCGGCGTTGCAGTATTGGTTCGACACGGCCACTTACTTGCAGCTCACGGGGGACCCTGGTCCATTCGACTCGATGTCCAGTTCTGACTGCGTCGTCTGCGGTCGGACGACGGAGCAGTTTGAAGAGGTTTACAGTTCGGTGGGCGCTTGGCACGTGGCGGGAAGAAGTGTGGTTCAGGATCCCATCGCATCCTCAATCACCAACGACCGAGAGATTGGCGTGTTATTCATACTTTCAGAGAGTCCTGCCCAGGTATATGAGTCGTCTGGTGAACAGGTGCTGGACCACCCAGGTGATGATCTAGAGGCAGAAGCGAGCCTCGTGTTTGGGAGCGACTCGTGGCAGGTCGACGAGGTCGCGTTTTTCCCCGACGAGAGCGACTAATAATGGCTTCCTTCCGGCGGGTAAGCGTGTTGATCGCGATCCTCGCCCTGGCGTTCCTGCCTCTCACGATGAGGTCACCCCCTATGGCCGAAGCCTCGAGTAGTAGCTCCTGCGCTGGCATCACTGGCATGTGGGGGGATCGCTCGGGTCAAGGCGGGCCGCCCAGCGCAACCGTCGGTGGATCGTCGTGTGCGCCTATTCAAGGACCTGTCAGAAACCCGTCCCGAGTGGAGGACGATCAGCCATTCACACCGAGCGAAAATGACACAGGCAGTGGCGGCGGCAGTGGCCAAGGTGGTGGCGGAACGAGTTCGGCTTTCGACCAGGCTCCGCCGATACCAGTTTGGTGTTCCGGGACGTCTGGCGTGGAAAGGATCGACTGTCGAGAGCGTCTCGATCGCACTTGTATCGCGGAGGGTGAGGGCCAACTGACCGCACTGCCTGACGCGGAAACGGGAGGGCAAGGGTTCGCTTGCCTTCCAGAAGCCGAAGTAAGCGAAGCTGTGGTTGAGGCGCTGCCTGAAGAAGTCGAAAACGAGGAGGAGGAGGCCGTCGACATGATGGCCCTCTTACCCGGTGCTGTAGAAGAAGCTTTCGTAACCCTCCCCATCGCCGGGGGCTCCGTCGAATTTGAACCTGATCTCCTCGGTTTCGGCTACCGGAACCGGCACACGCATATGTTCGCGGACGTCGAGACGCAGACCCTGAACCAGACGCTTCTCGGCATCCCCGTGGAGATCCGCGTGAATCCGCAGAGCTTCCAATGGAACTACGGCGATGGTGCCAGTCGCGCCACATACGAGCCCGGAGAACCAATGCCCGAGAGCTGGCAGGGCGAGACTGTGGTGAAGACCAACCAGGAAACTCTCACGAGTCACGTCTACACCGAGACCGGGCGCTTCCCGGTCAGTCTGGCCACGACGTTCGTCGGGGAGTATCGAGTCGGCGGCGGACCCTGGATCGTGATCCCGGGCTCGGTAGATGTCCAGGCCTCACCGGGGCAGGCGGATATTTGGCGAGTCGCCGCACGCAACGTCTCCGGCTCCTGCCGCAATGCCGTCGACTGGGGCTGCAACGGCCCAGTCACCCTTGAACCCGGTGACACTCCACCGAAGATCTTCGCCGACCAGTACGACGCCAACGGCAACTGGCTGGGGGACTGAGTCCAGGCGCCGCGGCGGCATCGGCCCTCGGCGCACGACCTTCCCTGGCAGTTGAGTTCGCCGCTCCATACGCAGCGATCGGAGAATTCAACTGCCCGGGAGGGTCAGCGGAGGGGGAGGTGGTTGCCGGCGATCATGCAGCGCACCGACCCGCCGGCGGCTTCAAGGGTGGAGACCTCCACCGGCACCAACGTGCAGTGTGCCGAGATCGTCTCCCGCTGCTCATCCGTCAGGCTCGCCTCGGCCGTGGTGGAGAGCACCAGGTAGCGTCCGCCGGGCCCGGCAAGTTCCAGGCAGTTTCCGGCGAAACGGTTGACCTGGGATTCGCTGAGCCCCACCACGGTCCGGCCGGAATCACGCAGCACCTCGAGCACGTGCTCGCGCTGGGAGACGTCGCGGATCATCGCGCTGCTGATCAGGGCGAGGTCGGTGCCCACGGACATCATGACGTTGGTGTGGTACACCGGCACCCCGTCGCCGTCGGTGGCGTCGAAGAGCACCGGGGTATAGCCGAAGTCCCGGCAGAACTCAGCGAAGAGTCCACCGGAGAGCCGCCGGGAGCGGCAGGCGTAGGCCAGGCGCTCGCGGTGATCCAGCACCATCGAACCGGTGCCCTCGAGGTACTCCCCGAAGCGTTCCGCCGAGGAGTAGTCCACCACCCGGCGGACTCGGTGGGTCTCCTGTAGGTGCGCAAGAATGTCCTCGCGCCGCTCGGCCCGGCGGTTCTCCGCGTACATCGGGTACAGCGTGACCGTGCCATCGGGATGGGTGCTGAACCAGTTGTTCGGGAACACGCTGTCCGGCGTCTCTGCGGAGGAGTCATCGAAGAGGTCCACTCCGATGCCCAGACTTCCCAGGGTGCGCCCGAGCTCGGTGACCTCGGCATAGGCCGCGGCAGCTACTGCACGGGAGGCATCCCGGGCGGCTGAGGGCAACAGCGCGTGGAGGATGCGCTGCTGGAAGCTGTTGTCCGCCGCCGTCTCGGGATTCGGTGTGAAGTGGTGCGGTCGGACCAACACCACCCGAGAGGGGGCCTGCTCGGTCACCAAACCGGCGGCCGAAGCACCCGCCTCCCTGCGCGGTCCCATGTTGAGTCGCCCCGCTGGGGCCTCAAGCACTTCAGTCATGGAGGATCACCCCACCGGCTTCATCGAGCTGACCAGGGAGAACAGGTCCTTCGGGTCCTCGGGATCTGCGACCAGGTCCAGCGAGGTCTGCAGATCGGTGCCGGCAGTGGCATCACGGACGAAGCGCAGCGCCGAGAGGTCAGCAATCGCGAAACCCACCGAGTCGAAGATCGTGATCTGCTCGGCGGACTGCCGCCCGGCCTCGGCCCCGGTGAGCACCTGCCAGAACTCGACCACTGGGAAATCAGGCTCCATCTGCTGGATCTCACCCTCGATCCGGGTCTGTTCCGGGTACTCCACGAAGACCCGGCCGCGGCGCAGGATCTCGGCGTCGAGCTCGGTCTTGCCCGGGCAGTCTCCGCCCACGGCGTTGATGTGCACGCCGGGGGAGATCTGCGCAGAGCCCAGGATGGTGTTCTGCGCCTTGTCCGCGGTGCAGGTGGTGATGATGTCGGCGCCCGCGACGGCCTCGCTGGTGGATGATGCCAGGGTGACCCGGAAGCCGAGCGGCTCCAGGTTCCGGCGCAGCTTCTCCATCGCGGCCGGATCCACGTCGAAGACCTGCAGGTCCTCGATGCCCAGCGCGGAACGGATCGCCAGCGCCTGGAACTCGGCCTGGGAGCCCGCGCCGATCAGCGCCATCCGTTCCGAGTCCGGACGGGCCAAGGCCTTCGCGGTCATCGCCGAGGTCGCGGCGGTGCGCAGCGCGGTCAGCAGCGTCATCTCGGCGAGGAACGTGGGGTAGCCGTTGTCCACGTCGGCGAGCATGCCGAAGGCGGTCACGGTCTGGAAGCCGCGAGACGGGTTCAGGGGATGTCCGTTGACGTACTTGAAGGCGTAGGTCTCCAGGTCCGAGGTCGGCATCAGCTCGATCACGCCGAACGGGGTGTGGCTGGCGATGCGCGGGATCTTGTCGAAGCTCTCCCAGCGGCGGAAGTCATCCTCGAGGTAAGCGATCATCTCGGTCATCAGGTGCTCGACACCCTCGCGCTGGATCCAGCGGGCCATGTTGCCGACGTCGACGAACTGCGTCATCAGAAGCTCCTTCAGGGGTGGTGCGTGAATCGTGCCAGGTTGATGAGTCTCAGACTAGAGATCTCGATGTGCACATGTAAGAGCATTTGTGTTGAAATTCGGGGCGATCAGGTGGCAGTTTGTCAGGGTGCAGTTAGCATGATGTACATGCCGCGACTCACCGATCTCGACCGCCGCCTGATCTCCGCGCTGCGCAAGGACGGCCGCGCCCCGGTGGCGGCGCTCGCCGAACAGCTCGGAGTCGCCCGCGCCACAGTGACCAGCAGGATCGAGAAGCTCAAAGCCCAGGGGGTGATCGTGGGCTTCAGCGTGCGGGTCCACGATCACAACGAGACCGGCGAGGTCCGCGCGATCTCCTTCATCGAAGTGGTCGGACGCACCACCGATCACGTGATCGCCGAGCTGCGCGGCTTCCCCGAGATCATGGCGCTGCACACCACCAACGGCGGCTGGGACCTGGTTGCGGAGATCTCCTGCGAGCATCTGCGCGACTTCGACGAGGTGCTGCGCCGGGTGCGCGGGATCAAAGGCGTGGTCAACAGCGAGACCAGCCTGCTTCTGAGCTCGGTGGTCCGCTGAGAGCCGGAGCCTGTGCGGGGATCGTGCGGTCGCCGCGCGCTGGGAGCCGAACCGGCGCCGCCTTCGTTGTGCTCCCGCCGTCCCTCCCGGGCAGTTGAGTTATCCGGCGGCTACGTAGGTGCCGGATTCTTCAACTCGCCGGGTAACCTGGGGGCCTATGCGCGTCACCATTGATCCTCACACCGAAGGCGTCCTGAACAACGACGCTGGCTCCACCGTCCGCCGCTCCGTGCTCCCCGCCGGGGTGCGGGTGCTCACCGAGGAGATGCCGGGCCAGCGCTCGGTCACCCTGGGGTTCTGGATCGGGGTGGGCTCCCGCGACGAGGCCGCCCATCAGCACGGTTCCACCCACTTCCTGGAGCACCTGCTTTTCAAGGGCACCAAGACCCGTTCCTCGCTGGAGATCGCCTCGGCCTTCGACAGCGTGGGCGGTGAGTCCAACGCGCTGACCGGCAAGGAGCACACCTGCTACTACGCCCGGGTGCTGGACACCGATCTGCCCATGGCCGTTGATGTGCTCACCGACATCGTCACCTCCGCGTTGCTGGACCCGGCCGAGATGGAGATCGAGCGCGGGGTGATCCTCGAAGAGCTCGCCATGGCCGAGGATGATCCCGAGGATGTGGTCCACGAGCGGTTCGGCTCCCAGGTCCTCGACGGCCACCCGCTGGGCCGCCCCATTGGCGGCACCCCCGCAGAGATCAACGCCGCCAGCCGCGAGGATGTCTTCAACCACTACCAGCGCTGGTACCGCCCCGATGAGCTGGTCATTACCGCCGCCGGTGGCCTCGACCACGACCACGTGGTCTCCCTCATCGCCGAGGCGCTGGAGAAGTCCTCCTGGGACATGAGCGTCCCCGGCTCGCCGGCGCAGCGCAGGGTCGGACAAGAGACCGAGATCCCGGTCCGTGCCGGCACCGAGACCATCATCAAACCGGTGGAGCAGTCCCAGGTGATCCTCGGCGGACGCGGCATGGCCGCCTCGGACGAGGACCGCTTCGCGCTCTCGGTGATGCACGCGGTGCTCGGCGGCGGCATGTCCTCCCGGCTCTTCCAAGAGGTCCGGGAGCGCCGCGGGCTGGCCTATTCCACATACTCCTTCTCCTCGGCGATGACCGACGCCGGCTATTTCGGGCTCTACGCCGGCTGCCTGCCGAACAAGGTCGCCAAGGTCACCGAGGTCATGGCCGCTGAGCTCGACCGGATCGCCACCGACCATGTCAGTGCCGAGGAGCTGACCCGCGCCAAGGGTCAGCTGCGCGGCGGCACCGTGCTGGGCATGGAGGAGACCTCCTCGCGGATGTCTCGGCTGGGCCGCGCGGAGCTGGTGCGCGGGGAGTTCGTCGACATCTCGGACACGCTGCACCAGATCGACGCGATCACCGCCGAGGACGTGCGCAAGGTCGCCGCCAGGCTGGCCGACTCACCGCGAGCTGTCACGGTGGTCGGGCCCGCCTGAACCGGAGGGTGATGCTGCAGTCCAGACCGAGGGGGCCTCATGCACGGCAGGCATAGCCACGGTGAGGCCCGACGCGCCGGCGCCGTGGTCGTGATGCTCGGCCTGGTGCTCCTGACGGCCTGCGCCGGAGACTCAGGTCCTATCGGGTCCGAGAGTCCTGGTGATCGGTCCACCAGCGGTCCTGCGGCGACCTCCCCGGAGGAAGGTCTCGACGGCGATGGCGGTGACGGCCCCGAGATGAACCCCACTCCGGTGCATGAGACCTCGGAGCTGGTGTCCGAGCACCTCTCCAGCTGGCAGGAATATAGCAGCGCCTCAGAGGCTGAGCTGCAGGTGGCCTTCTACAGCGGCAACCCCGCCTGCTATGGCGTGCGCTCGGTGGTGGAAGAGACCGATACCCAGGTTCGGGTGGCCACCATCTCAGGCACGCTGCCCGATGCGATCGACTCCGCCTGCACCCAGGAGGCCCGCTACGTCGCACTGGTCATCGAGCTCGACGAGCCGCTGGGCGAGCGTGAGGTCGTGCCGCTGACCGAGGTCGAGCTGACCCGCTGACCTGCTCGTGCGCTGACCCGCTGACCCGCTGGCCCGCGCCTGATCCCCTGTGGTCCGCGCGTTCAGTGCGGCCCGGACCAGATCCGGCTCTGCGCAGCCCCAATTGCTTCGAGCCCGCCGAAGTAGACCTCGATCTCAGTGATCTGTCCGTCGACCACCTTCATGATCTCCACGTTGCTGAAGGGCTGCTGGTTCCGCAGCTGCGCGATGTAGCGCAGCATCACCGTGCCGGGTTCGATCTCCAGCACCGTCGTGATCTCCTGACGCAGGAACCGCTCTGCGGTGGGGAAGCAGGTGTCGAGGAAGGTGGACTTGTCCACGTGGTCATCCTGCGGCGAGGTGAAGGTCATGTCATCGCTGAGCAGCATTCGGGCTGCCCGTCGGTCTCCGACTCGGTAGGCCGCGAACTGCGCCAGAACCGTCTCCATCGGCGTCCTGATCATGCCCCGGAATCTACTCGACGGTCCTGTGGCATGTCAGCGGCTCGCGGCCCCAGATGCTTCGGTCAGCCGCCGGCGAAGGGCGGAAGCACGTCGAGCTGATCTCCGGGACGCACTCGGGAGGTCTCCGTCCGGGCCCTGACCCCATTGATCAGGACCGAGCTGCGCGCGCAGACCCGCTCCAGGCTGAGCGTCGCCGCGCCGTCGTCGGAGTTGTGGTCGGAGTGGCGCTCGGGGCGCTCGTCAGGGTTGCGATCGGCGTCACCGGCGGCGGAGTCGGCAGCAGGGCCGGGGCTTGAGCCCTGCTCCCGGACCATCCGCGGCAGGTCCGCCAGCAGCTCCATGACGGCTATTCCTTCTGCCGGGACCGGCAGCCTCAGCTCCTGCGCCCCGGCCGCTTCGGCGGCGGCGGCGAAGAACCGGACATGGATCGGCGCAGGGGTCGGCGCGGCGGAGATCTCGGGCATCTGGTTCAGCCTCCGATGGCGGACATGGAGCGGTCAGGGCGGTGGAAGCTGGCCAGATCGAAGCCGGGCCGGTCGGTGCCGTGGGCCGCGGGCTTGAGCCACATCGCTTCGGCCCAGGCCTGGGCGATCTCGGAGTCAGTGGTGGCCGGGTTCCGCAGCAGGTGCATCAGGTCGAACTCCTCGTTGGAGAACAGGCAGCTCATCACCCGGCCCTCGGCGGTGAGTCGGGTGCGTCGGCAGTCCGCGCAGAACGGCTCGGTCACCGAGGCGATCACGCCGACCCGGCCCAGCGGCTCGCCGGCCAGCCCGCCCAGGATCGCCTCCGCGCTGGTGCCCAGCGGGTAGACGTCGAAGCGTTCCGCCGGTGCCCCGTCGCGGTTCTCCGGTGTGGGGGTCAGCACGAACCGCGCCGAGAGCAGCTCCCGGGTCTCTGCAGCGGAGATGGTGCCTTCCTTGTTCCACTGCTGGTCCCCGTCCAACGGCATCTGTTCGATGAAGCGCAGCTCGAAGCCGCGCTCGATCGACCAGGCCAGCAGGTCTGCGGCGTGGACGTCGTTGATCCCGCGCATCAGCACGGCATTGATCTTCAGCGGGGTCAGTCCGGCCGCGGCGGCGGCCTCGACCCCGATCAGCACCTTGTCCAGGGAGTCTCGGCGGGTCAGCTGGGCGAAGGTCTCCCGGTGCACCGAATCCAGTGAGATGTTCACCCGGGTCAGCCCGGCCTCTGCCAGGGCCGCGGCCTTGCGCTCGAGCCCGATGGCGTTGGTGGTCATCGCGATGGGCAGCTCCGGATGGTCCGCGCGCAGCGCCGCGATGATGTCGACCAGATCGGCCCGGACCAGTGGCTCGCCGCCGGTGAGCCGGAGTTCGCGGACACCGAGGGTGTTGACCCCGATGTGCACCAGCCGGCGGATCTCCTCGGCCGAGAGGAGCTGATCCTTGCTCAGCCAGGGGAGCCCCTCGGCGGGCATGCAGTAGGTGCAGCGCAGATTGCACTTGTCGATCAACGAGATTCGCAGGTCCGTGGCGCGTCGGCCGAAGGAGTCCGTCAGCCCGCGGGCCGGATCGGCGCCGCTGGTGTCCGCGGAAGCCCCTCCGGGCGAGCCGTCAGGACCCGGAGCGCGCAGACCGGAGGTTTTCTGCTGCGAAGGCAGGCCGGGCATGCCCAGCGAGACCGGGGTGGAGGCACCCGCGCGCAGCGGGTCGCTGCTCGAGTCACCTCGTGCGGGGGAGTGGTCAGCTGAAAACTGCTGCATCTGGCCATCGTAGCCCCGCGGCCTGTCATAAGGAGATGTCAGAGCCACTGCGTAGACTGGGAGCCATGTCAGAGACCACCCCCCG
The DNA here is from genome assembly GCF_000582475.1 of Nesterenkonia sp. AN1. NCBI lineage: Bacteria > Bacillati > Actinomycetota > Actinomycetes > Micrococcales > Micrococcaceae > Nesterenkonia > Nesterenkonia sp. AN1. The sequence continues at coordinate 12,478 of NZ_JEMO01000004.1, read as the reverse complement.
CGTACCCGTCGAAGAGCACATCAGCCGACTCAAAGAGGTGCTCGGCGCCGCGCTGGCGCCCGTGCCGCCGAGACCGTAGAGGTCTCTTCCGGGGGAGTCGCCGGCCGGATCGTCGCGGAGCGACTCGTCTCCGAGGTTCCCCTGCCCGGTTTCGACAACTCCCAGATGGACGGCTTCGCGCTGCGCGCCGCCGACCTCACCGTGCGCGACGGCGCAGCCACCCTGCCGGTGGCCGGCACCACCGCCGCCGGCCAGGAGCCCGGACTGCTGCCCCTGGGCGCCGCCTTCGAGGTGATGACCGGAGCCCCGGTCCCGGCAGGGGCCGATCTGATCATCCCTGTCGAGTTCACCCAGGGCTTCGGTGCCAAAGAGGTTCGGTTCACCGGGCTCACCGAGGCTGACGTGGTCCGCGGCCGCTACATCCGGGCGGTGGGCTCCGACATCGAAGCCGGCGCCCTCCTGGCCGAACCCGGTGACGTGATCAGCCCCGCCCAGCTCGCGGTGCTCGCAGCCTGCGGCTTCTCCGAGATCAGCGTGCTGGAGCCGATCCGCACCCTGGTGGTCTCCACCGGTGATGAGATCCGCCGCCCCGGCTCCGAGCTGCGCCCCGGCCAGCTCTACGACGCCGACACTCCGCTGCTCGGCGCGGTGCTGGAGACCTTCGGGCATCGGGTGGAGACCTCCCGGATCGGCACCGATGATCCGGCCTGGTTCCTCGAGGCGCTGGATGCGCTGGTCGCCGTGCATCACCCGCACCTGATCATCACCGCCGGGGGCATCAGCAAGGGCGCCTACGAGGTGGTCCGCCAAGGTCTCGGGCGACGCGGGATCTCCTTCGGCGTCGTCGCGCAGCAGCCAGGTGGTCCGCAGGGCTGGGGCCGGCTGGAAGGGGACCTCGAAGGCCGTGGGCTGCTGCACTGGCGCGCCCAGAGCGACGACGCCCGGGCACCGATCGCGGTCATCGCGCTGCCGGGCAACCCGGTCTCCTCCGCCGTGAGCATGGAGACCCTGGTCCGCCCGGCGCTGGCCGCGGTGGACCCCAACTGTGCTCCGCCGCGTCGGATCACCGTGCGCACCACCGAAGACATCAGCTCTCCGCCGGGCGTCCGGCAGTTCCGCCGGGTGCGGATCCTCGAGGACGCCGCCGCCGAGGCCGGCGCGGTGCCCACCGTGGCGCTCGAGGGCGGTCCCGGTTCACACCTGCTGGGCCACCTGGCACGGGCCGATGCACTGCTGGAGCTGCCGGAGGACGATGTCGAGATCCCGGCCGGCTCCGAGCGGCAGGCTGTGCTGATCACCGGTCGCGGGGTCGGGACCCGATGAGCGATCAGCCCACGCGGGACACGGAGCAGCCCGGCCAGAGCGCGGGGCGCCGACTGACCCACGTCCGCGGCGACGGCAGCGCGCATATGGTCGACGTCTCCGGCAAGGAGGTCACCCAGCGGGTGGCCCGGGCGCAAGCCGTGGTCAACACCACCGCCGAAGTCACCGCGCTGCTGGCCAGGGACGGGCTGCCCAAGGGTGACGCGCTGGCCACCGCACGGATCGCCGGAATCATGGCCGCGAAGAAGACGCCTGAGCTGATCCCGCTGTGCCACCCGCTGCCGGTCGCGAAGGTCACCGTGGACCTCGATGTCGATTCCCCGGCCCCTGGTTCGGTGCGGATCACCACTGAGGTCAAGACCACCTCACGCACCGGCGTGGAGATCGAAGCATTGACGGCGGCCACCGTGGCGGCGTTGACTCTGTACGACATGATCAAAGCCGTGGACAAAGGCGCCGTGATCACAAATCAGATGGTGCTGTTCAAGACCGGCGGCGCCAGCGGAGCATGGTCCAGGACTGAGACGGAGACTCGATGACCGACACCCCGCACGCCACCCCGCCCGAGCAGAGCCACACCGAGGACGCCTCCGGCGCTGAGCTGCCAGACCTCGGCGAGACCGACTACTCCGACGCCGAGACCGCCCGCATGATTGCTCCGGTGATCGTCTCCACCCGGGCGGCCACCGGGGTCACCGAGGACCGCTCCGCGCCAGTGATCGCGGAGTTCGCGCGCAAGATCGGCTTCTTCGCCCGCCCCCCGGTGCTGATCCCCGACGGGGAGGGGGTCCTCGCGGCACTCTCCGAGCTGCTGGTGCAGATCGAGCCCGCAGTGATCATCACCTCTGGAGGCACCGGGCTCACCCCCGATGACATGACCCCCGAGTTCACCAAGCCGCTGCTGGACAAAGAGATTCCCGGCGTGATGGAGGCCGTGCGCGCCCACGGCCGGACCAAGAACCCGCGGGCCTCGCTCAGCCGCGGCGTCGCCGGGGTCACCGGCAAGACTGTCATCGTGAATCTGCCCGGCTCTCCAAAAGCCGTGCGAGAAGGCATGGAGGTGCTCATCGAGCTGCTGCCCCACCTGTGCGACCAGGTCGCCGACATCCGCGACCACGAGGCCTGGGGCGGCGAGGAATGAGTTCCGAGACACCCCAGGAGCTCAACCAGGCAGGCTTCGCCGCCGAGGAGCCCTTCGAGTTTCCCCAGGAGCGGGTGATCCTGGCCCGGCTCAGCGATGAGCCGCTGAGTCCCGCCGAGGCGGAGGCAGAGGTCTGGGCGGAGCGGGCCGGCGCCGTCGTCGGCTTCTCCGGGATCGTGCGCAACCACGACCAGGGCCAGCCGGTGCACCGGCTCAGCTACACCGCGCACCCCTCCGCCGCCGAGGCGATCGCCCAGGTCGCGGTGGATGTCGCCGCCCGGTTCCCCACCGTGCGGGTCTGGGTGGCGCACCGGGTCGGTGAGCTGGGCATCGGGGACCATGCACTGGTCGCCGCTGTGGCCTCCGCCCACCGCGCCGAGGCGTTCCAGGCCTGCGCGGAGCTGGTCGAAGCGACCAAGCAGCAGGTCCCGATCTGGAAAGAGCAGTTCTTCGCCGACGGCAGCAAGGAATGGGTCGGTCTCTAGCGCTGTGCGGAGACGGTCATCCAAACGCATCACCGCAGTAATCGTCGCGTAACCCCGGGCAACCCGAGGGAAACACGACCCTCCTAGCGTTGTCAGCATGTATACAGACGTGTCGACAGACCCGAATACGGAGGCCAACGCGCTGCCCGCGGCGGACCGGGTCTACGCGGCGCTGCGCACGGCGATCCGAGCCGGTCAGGTCTCACCCTGGGACCGACTGACCGAGAAATCCGTGGCCTCGGAATTCGCCGTCTCCCGAACCCCCGTGCGCGAGAGCATCGCCCGGCTCGTGGCCGAGGGGCTGCTGCAGCGGCACAGCAACGGCTTCGGGCTCGTGCTGCCGACCCCCGATGCCCTCGGAGGCCTCTACGAGGCTCGCCTCGCCCTGGAGCTGCAGGGCATCCGACGAGTCGCCCACGGCCCGGCGGAATACGACACCGACCTGCTCGCCGCGCTCTCGACCCAATGGCAGCAGCTGCGCGCCGACCTGCCCGAGCCTGCACCCCAGATGGTCGCCCTGGACGAGGCGTTCCACTGCAGCGTGCTCGAGGCCGCCGGAGAACCGGCGCTCGTCTCGGTCCTGGTCCACGTCAACGACCGCATCCGCGCCCTGCGCATGTACGGCTACATGGCCTCCGACCGCCTGGCCCTCGCCGCGGAGCAGCACCTACAGATCCTCGATCTGCTCAAACTGCAGAAATATCACGACGCAGAGACCGCCATGACTGAGCACATCACCAGCTCCCGTCACGCGGCTCTGGCCCGTGCCCTGCACAAGAAGCCCGCCCACGGATTCGCCGGAACCGCCCCCACCGACACCGTCGCCCACTGGGCCTGACCGTTGACCACGCTCACCGACCTGCACCGCTGAGATCCCCCGCTCCGCCGCACCACCTGCACGGACCTGCTGACTCGCACCCCACCACCCACCTGAGGAGAACCCCGTGAAGAAGAACCCGCACCTGATCATCGGCACTCTGGCCATCGGCACCCTGGCGCTGAGCTCCTGCGGCGACACCGCCGAGGCGGGCGCCGCCGAAGAGGGGTTCCCCAGCGCCCCGGTCGAGATGGTCATTCCCTACCCGCCCGGCGGCGGCTCCGACGTGCTCTTCCGGCTCATGGCCGAATACGCCGAGGAGCACCTGGGAGAGAACATCGTCCCGATCAACGTCGAGGGCGCCTCGGCCACCGTGGGCTCACGCCAGGTCAAAGACTCCACCGCCGACGGCTACACGATCCTGGGCACCCACCAGGTGACCGCCGCCGCGTTCCACACCAACATCGTGGACTACGGCTTCGACGCCTTCGAGCCGATCGCCCTGGGCACCGCGACCCCGCACCTGCCCTCGGTGAGCGCCGACTTCGCGCAGGAGCACGGCATCGAGGACCTCCAGGGCTTCCTCGACCACGTCGAAGCGAACCCGGGCGAGGTGACCTGGGCCTTCACCACTGGCTCAGAAGACCACTACACGGTCGCCGCCATCCTCGACGCCGCGGGGATCGACCCCACCTCGCTGAACTACGTGAACTACAACGGCACCGGCCCGCAGTACGCGGCGCTGATCGCCGGCGAGGTCGATGGCATGACCGGAGACTACGCCTCCGGCGAGGGCTACATCGAAGACGGATCGCTGATCCCGCTGGGCGTGGTCAACGAGGACCGAGACCCGCAGCTGCCGGATGTGCCCACCGTCTCGGAGCAGGGCATCGACTTCACCCTCACCGTGGACCGCGGCTTCCTCGCCCCGGAGGCACGCCTGCCGAGCACATCGAGGTCCTGCAGGACGCCTTCGAGGCGGCCTTCGCGGAGGAGGAGTTCCAGGAGCGTGTCGAGGAGCTCGGGTCCTACCCGAACTTCATGGACTCTGAGGACTACCAGTCCCACATCGACGAGCTGGACTCCTCGATGGAACAGCTGGCCGATCAGATGCAGGAATTCTGAGCATGAGGCCTCGCGCTCTGCAGAGGAGCTCGCATGGCTGACCGTCTCTTCTGCCTGGCCCTGGTGGTGCTCGTCGGCGCCTTCTGGTCCCAGACCACGGAGCTGCCCGGCCCCACCGGCGGCGCAGCCCTCGGCCCGGCCTTCTTCCCGCGGGTGATCCTCGGACTGATCTTCGGACTCACCGCAATCCTGCTGGTCCGCAGCTTCGTGGCCGCGGAACAGGCCGTGAGCTTCGCGGGCTTCGGACGCTTCCTCAAGGTGCACTGGCGGGTCCCCGCCATGGTGGCGATGCTCGCCGGTTACGTGGGACTGCTGGGGCTCACCGGCTTCGTGCTCAGCTCGACGATCTTTCTGCTCGGCGGGTTCGCCCTGCTGATCCGGGAGTACTCCAAACCGGTCCTCATCGCCAGCCTGGCGCTGGCCACGCTGTTGCCCTTCACCCTCAACTGGGTGTTCGAAAACGTCCTGCGCACTGTGCTGCCGTAGGGGAACAGGACTCACTCACATGATGGAACTAGGTCTGCTCGCCGCCGCCGGCGAGGTCGCCGCGCCGCTGACCCTGCTCACGATCCTGATCGGCGTCTTCGTCGGGATCATCGCCGGAGCGATCCCCGGCTTCACCTTCACCATGGCTCTGGTGCTGGCGTTCCCGTTCACCTTCGCCATGGGACCGGTCCAGGGCCTTGCCTGATGATCGGCATCTACATCGGTGGGCTCTCCGGAGGTCTGATCGCCGGCATCCTGCTCGGCATCCCCGGAACCCCGTCCTCGGTGGTGACCATCTATGACGGGTACCCCATGGCCAAGGCGGGGGAGCCAGCTCGGGCGCTGGGGATCGGCATCGCCTCCTCGGTGATCGGCACGCTGATCGGCGCCGCCGTGCTGTTCCTGGTGGGACCGATCATCGGGCGCTTCACGTTGAACTTCGGGCCCTGGGAGGTCTTCTCGCTGGTGCTCTTCGCGCTGACGCTGGTGGCCGGTCTCAGCGGCAAACACCTGGTCAAGGGCCTGATAGCGGCCTGCCTGGGCCTGCTGATCAGCACGATCGGCGTTGCCCCTGCCGGACAGATGCGGTTCAACTTCGACAATCCCCAGCTCTCCGGGGGACTCAGCGCGATCCCGGTGCTGATCGGTCTCTTCGCGGTCTCCCAGCTGCTGGTCAACGTCGAGGAGTCCCGGTTGGACACCCGTCCCGCCGCGGGCACCGGGGCGCCGAAGATCCGGGTTCCCTACGCCCAGGTCATCGGAGATATGTGGCGGGAGAAGCGCAACGTGGTGCGGTCCTCCATGGTGGGCACGTTCATCGGCACCCTCCCGGCCGCCGGAGCGGAGTCGGCGAACTTCATCAGCTACGACCGCGCCAAGAAGGCAGAGAAGCGCGACCCGGAGAACTACGGCAAGGGACACCCGGGCGGGATCGTCGCCTCGGAGTCCTCGAACAACGCAGTGGCCGGCGGTGCGTTCATCCCGACCATCACCCTGGGCATCCCCGGGGACGTGGCGCAGGCCGTGATGATGGGAGCCCTGATCCTGCACGGCATCGCGCCCGGTCCGGGGCTCTTCGAGCGCCAACCGGTGCTGGTGAACTCGATCTACCTCTCGATCGTGATCGCAGCGCTGTGCGTGCTGGTGGTGCAGACCCTGCTGCTGCCGTTCCTCGCCCGGGTCACTCTGGTGCCCAAGGCGATCCTGGTGCCCTGCATCCTGGTGCTCACCGCGGTCGGGTCCTTCGCGATGAACAACCGGATCTTCGACATCTGGGTCGTCGTCGGCTTCGGGATCATCGGATTCCTGCTGGTGAAGCTGAGCGTGCCGCTGGGTCCGATGATCCTGGGACTGATCCTCGGGGCGACCCTGGAAGAAGAGCTGTTGCGCGCTCTGCAGCTCAGCGACTCGCTGAGCACCTTCGTCACCCGGCCGATCTCGCTTACGTTCCTGATCCTCGCGGTGGGATCGATCGGGTTCAGCCTCTATAAGGCGCACCGGGGCAGGAAGATCTCCACCGAGGCCAAGGAGCCGGTGCCGGTGTAGCGGATCCGAGGCGCGGCCCGGGGCACAGAGTCACCGGCCGCGCCCTCGCCGTGGAGGAGCCGAGTCGGCACCTACCGGCCTGCGCGGTCGGACTTCTCCATCGCGATGGCCTTGCGCATGTTCTTCCGGGCCCGGGTGCGATCCCCGGCGATGTCATAGGCGATGGAGAGCCGGAACCAGGAGCGCCAGTCTTCCGGGGCGGCCTCGGCCTCGGCGGCGTAGATCTTGAACTGCTCATCGGCCTGGGCGCGGTTCGCCCGGCCTCCGGCGGAGCGCTCCACGGTGTCCTCGGGCAGTCCACCCTCGGTCTCCAGCTTCCGGCCCAGCCGCTCGGTGCCGATGCCGAAGAGCAGCTCGCGGGCCAGCACCCAGACCCCGAGGATCACGATCAGCATCGCGCCGCCGCCGATGAGCTGCGCGGCGAGGTCATCGACCCGCAGGAACCGCCAGGCGGAGGCCCCAGCGCCGACCAACATGATGCTGAGCAGGACGATGACCAGTCCGGTCCAGAACTTCGTCTTCATCCGGTTTACAGCCCCAGATCCAGGTAGCCGTCGAGCCCGTGGGTCAGCCCGGGGCGTGAGCCCACGGTGCGCAGTCCCAGCAGCACGCCGGGCATGAAGGAGGCCCGGTCGAAGGAGTCGTGGCGGATGCTCAGCTGCTCACCGGTGGAGCCCAGCAGCACCTCCTGGTGCGCGACGAGCCCGCGCAGCCGCACCGAATGCACGTGGATCCCGGCGACCTCTGCGCCGCGGGCACCGTCCAGAGCGGTCTCGGTGGCATCGGGGGAGGGGCCGACGTCGGCGGCCTCCCGCGCCTGGCCCATCAGCTCCGCGGTGCGCACCGCGGTGCCGGAGGGGGCGTCGACCTTCTTCGGGTGGTGCAGCTCGATGATCTCTGCGGAGTCGAAGTACTGCGCGGCCTTGGCGGCGAAGGCGGTGGCCAGCACCGAGCCCAGTGCGAAGTTCGGGGCGATCAACACCCCGACGGAGGTGTGCTGGGCCAGCAGCTGCTCCAGCGACTGCAGCTTCGCGGCGTCCCACCCGGTGGTGCCGACCACGGCGTGGAGGCCATGCTCCACGGCGAAGCGCACATTGGCCTCGGTGGACTCCGGAACGGTCAGGTCCACCACATGGGTGGCGCCTGCGGAGAGCAGCTCTGGCAGCTCGGCCTCACGGCCCAGCGCGGCGACCAGCTCCATGTCCGGCGCGTTCTGCACGGCCTGAACGGCCTCGGTGCCCATGCGTCCGCCTGCGCCGAGGACGGCGACTCGAATCTCTGCTGTGCTCATCTGCCCAGCCTATCGCTCACCCCGCCGGACCCGGTGTCCTGCTCCGAGGCGGGTCCGGGAGTGTTGGAAAGTGTGTACTTGTGTTTGAATATGAGTGACAGGTCGACGCGACAGGGGGAAGTCCATGCTGGCAGCCCAGCGCCGCACCGGGATCGTCTCACTGCTCGACGCCTCGGGGGCGGTGAGCGTCAGTGAACTCGCCGCACGCTTCGAGGTCTCGGACATGACCATCCGCCGGGACCTGGACCACCTTGCCGCCCACGGACTGATCGCCAAGGTCCACGGCGGGGCCGTGACCCCGGACGGGTCCTCCACCGGCTTCTCCGCGCGACGCACCGAAGAGCCGGGTTTTCAAGCGAAGTCCGCCCAGTCCCGGGCCGAGAAGCAGGCCATCGCCGCGGCCGCCGCGCTTCTGGTGCAGCCGGGGATGTCCATCGGCCTCTCCGCCGGCACGACCACCTGGGCGCTTGCCCACCAGCTGCGCGGGATCGCCGAGCTCACCGTGGTCACCAACTCCCCGCGCATCGCGGAGATCTTCCACCGCCGCGCCGATCAGGCGCTGGTCGACGGGGCGGCCACAGACCAGACGGTCATCCTCACCGGGGGCGTGCGCACGCCCTCGGATGCTCTGGTCGGCCCGATCGCGAACCAGGCGCTGCGATCCCTGCACCTGGACCTGGTCTTCCTCGGCGCCCACGGCTTCGCGCTGGATGCCGGATACACCACGCCGAATCTGGAGGAGGCTGAGACCAACCGCACCTGGCTGGGGACCGCACCGCGCGCCGTCGCGCTGGCCGATCACAGCAAATGGAACACCACCGCGCTGGGCACCTTCGCCGAGCTGGAGCAGATCCCCACGCTGATCACCGATACCGGGCTCGAGGATGCCGCGGCCGAGGCGCTGCGCGAGCGGCTCGAGTCGCTGATCCTCGCTGAGCCCACCGAGACCAGGAGTCCCCGATGACCACCACCGACAGCGCAGCGCAGCGACCCTCCTGCGAGGTGCCGGCTGCCGCCCCCGGCATGCCGGCGGCGCAGCGCACCCGCGCCCAGCTCGCCGACGGCCGGGAGATCTTCTTCTTCGACGATGCGCCCCGCCGACGCACCGTCCAGGACCGTCGCGAGATCTCCCGTCCGGTGGGCGGAAACGAGATGCGCTATGACCCGCTGCTGCGTGAATGGGTGGCCATCGCCGCCGCCCGGCAGCACCGCACCCACCTGCCCGCCACCGAGGAATGTCCGCTGTGCCCCTCCACCCCGGAGCGCGCCACCGAGGTCCCACAGGACCAGTACGACGTCGTGGTCTTCGAGAACCGGTTCCCCTCCTTCCGCGGCGACATCCCGATCCCGGAGGACCTGCTGAGCACGACGACGGCGGCGCAGGAGACCGCCGGGCTGCGCCAGCCCGGCTCCGGCCGGTGCGAGGTGGTCTGCTTCACCGATCAGCACAGCTCCGCGCTGGCACAGGTCAGCCTCAGGCGGATGCGCACGGTGCTGGACGCCTGGGCGGACCGCACCGCCGCGATGCTCGCCGAGCCCGGCGTCGAACAGGTCTACTGCTTCGAGAACCGCGGCGAGGAGATCGGGGTGACGCTGAACCACCCGCACGGGCAGATCTACGGCTACCCCTTCATCACCCCGCGCACCCGCACCCTGCTGGACTCCGCCGCGGACTTCCGCGCTCGCCGGGGCGCCGATCTCTTCACCGAGATCCTGGCCGGCGAGGTCGCCGACGGTCGCCGGATCGTGGCGCGCACCGAACACTGGACCGCGTTCGTCCCAGCCTGGGCGCGCTGGCCGGTGGAGCTTCACATCTACCCGCACCGCGCGGTCCAGCGGCTGCCCGAGCTCACCGACGCCGAACGCGACGATTTCGCCGCGCTCTACCTGGACCTGCTGCGCCGCGGCGATGCACTCTTCGACGGGCCCCTGCCCTATATCTCCGGCTGGCAGCAGGCTCCGGCCTCGGCCGAACCAGGACTGATGCGGCTGCACCTGCAGCTGTTCTCGATCCGCCGGGCGCAGAACAAGTTGAAGTACCTGGCAGGCTCCGAATCCGGCATGGGCGTGTTCATCAATGACATCGCCCCGGAAGAGACGGCACGCCGACTGGTGGCGATCGGGCCGCAGACGGCAGAATCAGGGTCGGCAACACCCACAGACACAGAGGAGACACGATGAAGCTGCTGGTCACCGGCGGTGCCGGGTATATCGGATCCGTGGTGGTCCAGCGGCTGCTCGCCGAGGGCCACACCGTGGAGGTCCTGGACAACCTCAGCACGGGCCACGCCGACTCGGTCCTGGACGGGGCGCGCTGGCACCAGGCCGAGCTGCTCGAGGTCGGTCAGATCCTGGACGCCAGCTTCGACGGCGTGGTCCACCTGGCCGCGCGTTCCCTGGTGGGGGAGTCGGTGAGCCACCCGGAGCGCTACTGGCACGGCAACATCGTGGCCACCCTGGCGCTGCTCGACGCGATGCGCTCCGCAGGGGTCCGCCGACTGGTGTTCTCCTCCACCGCCGCGGTCTACGGCGAGCCGGCAGGGGCCAGCATCGCCGAATCCGATCCGACGATGCCGACCAACCCCTACGGCGCCTCGAAGCTGGCCATCGATCACATGCTCACCGCCGAGGCCCGTGCCCACGGCCTGGCCGCGATCAGCCTGCGCTACTTCAACGTGGCCGGGGCCTCGGGAGACCTGCGCGAGCGCCACGACCCGGAGACCCACCTGATCCCGAACCTGCTCAAGGTCGCCGCCGGGGAGAAGGAGTCGGCCAGCATCTTCGGCACCGACTATCCCACCGAGGACGGCACCGCGGTGCGTGACTACATCCACGTGCTCGACCTCGCCGAGGCGCACCTGCGGGCGTTGGCGGCCGCAGAGCCGGGGGCCCATGAGATCTACAACCTCGGCACCGGCACCGGCACCTCGGTGCGCCAGGTGATCGACGCCGTCCGCGAGGTCACCGGCGCGGAGGTCCCTGCGGTGGAGGAGCCCCGCCGCGCCGGAGACCCGGCGGTGCTGGTCGCCTCCGGCGCCCGCGCGCTGAAACGTCTGGGCTGGAGCCCCACCAGAGATGTCCGCGATATGGTCGCCGACGCCTGGGCCGCACTGGGACACGAGGTCAGGACCCCGAACCCGAGTACCCGTCCCCAGGCCTCAGGAGACCCGGCATGAGCCCCGGGCGCGATGGGCGCGAGGGGCGCGATGCGCTCGAAGGGCTCGCCGAGCGTTTCCACGCCGTCTATGGCAGGCCCGCCGCCGGGATCTGGGCTGCCCCCGGCCGAGTCAACCTGATCGGGGAGCACACCGACTACAACGGTGGCTACGTGCTGCCCTTCGCGCTGCCCCAGGTCAGCGAGGTGGCCGCCGCGGCCCGTGAGGACCGCATGGTCCATGTGCGCTCGCTGCTCAACGGTGAGACCGCAGAGTTCAGCCTGGACGGACTGGCTCCGGGCGTCGTCGAAGGCTGGGCCAGCTATGCCGCCGGGGTGCTCTGGTCCCTGGAGCAGGCCGGGCACCGGCTTCCCGGCATGGATCTGCTCGTCGACTCCAACGTCCCCGTGGGCGCCGGACTCTCCTCCTCCGCCGCCCTGGAATGCTCGGTGGCGCTGGCCGCCACCGAGATCGCCGGCGTCGTGCTGCCCGCCGCAGAGCTGGCCCGGCTGGCTCAGCACGCGGAGAACGACTTCGTGGGCATGCCCTGCGGGATCATGGACCAGATGACGGCGGTCGCGGCCGAGGCCGAGCATGCGCTGCTGCTGGACACCCGGAGCATGAGCACGGAACAGGTCCCGTTCACCCTGGCCCAGGACGATCTGGCGCTGCTGGTCCTGGACTCCCGCGCCGAGCACCGACTGGTGGACGGGGAGTACGCCGCCCGCCGAGCCCAGTGCGAGGCCGGCTCAAGAATGCTGGGGGTCACGAGTCTGCGCGAGCTCACCGACGACGACGTCGCGCCCGAGGATCTGCCGGCACGGCTCACCGATGAGGTCACCCTGCGTCGGGTCCGGCACGTGCTCACCGAGAACGCGCGGGTGCTCGCGGCCCGGGAGGCGCTGCGCACCGGGGCCTACGCCCAGCTCGGCGAGATCCTCTCCGCCGCCCACGCCTCCGCGCGGGACGATTTCGAGATCACCGTGGAGGAGACCGACACGATGGTGGAGACGCTGCTCAGGCTGCCGGCCTCGGGCGACGTGGCGCCCGCGCTGGGCGCCCGGCAGGTGGGCGGCGGCTTCGGCGGCTGCGTGATCGCGCTGATCCACG
>NZ_JEMO01000003.1:0-54168 GCF_000582475.1 Nesterenkonia sp. AN1 | reverse complement strand
ATCTCTACTGAGAACATCGAAGACCCTGCCTTCGAAAAGCCATCGCCGTTGTCGACCAGGATGCCACCCTGTTCCACGGAACGGTGCGGGAGAACCTGTTGCGAGGTGCCGATCCGATACGCGACACCGAACTCCTGGCTGTACTGGACAGGGTGAAGGCCTTGGAGTGGGTCACTCTCGAGGACCATATCGGTCAAAACGGTCTGCGGCTCTCCGGGGGACAACAAGCCCGGCTCTGCCTTGCCCGCGCCCTGATCCGGAAACCAAAGATCCTTCTTATTGACGAGGTGACTGCCAGCTTGGACTCGGAGACCGAACGCATCATTTCTGACGTCATCGCGGATTATGAAGGCACAGTACTCGTGGCCTCACACCGAAGCGAGACCCTGCAACGGCTCGACCGGGTCCTACACCTCACCCCAACCCGCTGAACTTCAATACCCGGTCCTTCGCGGCGCACCAGGCGCACCAGGCCGCTGGCGGTGACCCATATCTGAGGATTACGACAGGCGGTCTCAACCGGTCAACGCACCACCTGTGATTCTGAGAGTATCGCGGGCTGGTTCGCGGTGGTGAGGTGGGCTTGGTAGAGGTCGTTTGAGCTGGCCCATTCCAGGACCTGCCAAGGACGATCGTTGATGAGATTCGCGATGTCGTCGAGGTCTTTGGCTGTGAATCGTCGAAGGTCGGAGCCTTCCGTGAGGTATTGGCGAAGGATCCTGTTCGTGTTCTCGTTCGATCCGCGTTGCCAGGGGCTTCCTGGGGCGCAGAAGTAGACGTTCATCCTCAGGTCCGTGGAGAGCTGCTGATGCTCTGCCATTTCCCGACCACGATCCCAGGTCAAGGGCCGGCGCAACGGCTCTGGGATGTCCTTGAACGCGTTGGTCAAGGCAATGCGTACGGCGTCTGCCTTGTATCCGTCCGGGAGGTGGACGACTTTCACGGCCCGGGTCGTGCGCTCGACCAGCGTCGCTACCGCGGAAGGCCTCTTCCCCCATAACGAGGTCTCCTTCCCAGTGGCCTGCTTCAAGACGGTCCTCGATCGACGCCGGTCGAGCCGTGATGGGCACCATGTTCTTCAACCGACCTCGACCTGATGCTTGCTTTTTCTTGCGGGGCCGACGGGTGGTGCACCTATAGCGCAGATGCTGGGACATGCCTCGGTCAAGCTCACGGCGGTAGACGTAGTAGATCGACCGGTAGATCCCCTCGTGGGACAGGCGCATGGCCGGGTCTCCGGGGTAGGCCAGCTTCAACCATGCTGCGATCTGCTCGGGTGACCAGCCCAGAATCAGCTTTGCCTTCACGACGTGCAGCAGCGCTGGTCTTTGCTTGAGCCGGGTCAGCTTCGGTCGCTTCGTGCGCATACGGGCTGCCTGTTCGGCGGCCGTTGCCCGGTAGGCGCCTCGTCCGCCGTTGCGTGCGAGCTCCCTCGAGATACTCGAGTGAGACCTTCCCAGGGCGGCTGCGATTCCGCGCTGAGACAACCCTGCTGCAACACCGCGGGAGATTTCCTCGCGCTCCAGCTGAGTCAGGTGCCGGTGATTCCGTCGAGGAATGTTCGGCTTGATGCCTCCATGGCCCCGGAGGAAGTACTGGATCGCGTGAGCCGGTTGCCCTACCCGTTCACCGACCAGGCGGAACGATTCACCGTCCCGCCACCCCTCCCAAATCGCCTGCTGCTGCTCCATCGTGAACTCCACACGCACCTCCACCACTCATCCTGCCCAAGTAGTGGTGCGTTGACCGGTTGAGACCACCAATGCTTTTTGGGGCACTGCAATCCACTAACGTTGCACAAGCCAACGGATTGCTCCTCCGATACTTCTAAGCGATTCGCTCTAGGTGTGGGGGGTGTCAACAATCTCGTACTCATCAAGTGACTTCGTAGATGCCGCCCGGATGTCCAGGGTCTCGCGGACAACGTCGCATAAACGTTTTCGGCCCTGCACTTTGCAGTCACCCGAGCCAGAAGCGCCAAAAATACCCAACGCACGTCCCTTACCTGCGGCAAATCTCGGCTGATACCAAATTCCCGTGAACCCGGCTTCGTGGAAAGCGCCTGCCCAGTCCTGGGAAACTCCATAATCCGATATCGAGCACAACTCATTCGATATGCGGTACGCGAATACCTCACTACTCGTCAGCTTCGCAGCAGAAACTCCGGTTGGTAGCTCCACGCTCGATATGACACGTTCTTCCAGGAACGTATCCGGGACTAAGCCAGAGGCCACGAAATCGGGCCCTACTACCTCGCGAGCGGCTGTCTCAGCGGTATTCGCGAGGTAGCAGGTCCCCAGGGGTTCCGTAAGATCGAACCTTCCCGCGCCACTAGACGCGAAATACCAAGGTTCATTCTCGACCTTATGAGCCCGTTCCCACACAGTTTCTGCTCGGACTACTCGCCTTGGAAAACTCTTCAAGTCGAGACCTTCAGCGGGCGACTGTTGCTTCGGCATTTCTCTCGGAGTCGAACCCATTCAAGCGGACCACCGGTTGGACGCACGTCTCGCTGCACGAAGGGCAACCTCTTTCTCGCCTTCGTCCAGAAGTTCTACTGGCGTACGTTTCTTGTCATCGTCCACCTGAGGAGTGCACAGCCACTGCGCGATGGTGAATGGATCCACAGCTTCGCGGAGCGTCTGCACAAGCTCCATCACGTCTCTTCTAACTTCCGCGCCGTCGAACTGGAACAAGGGGAACAAATTCTCACCCTCAACCTTCAGGGCAAGAAGACGACCTTCCTTTGCCCTTTTACTGACGCCCGCTCGAGTCATACTCCAAAGTTCTGTCAAAGCTCTCGTCGAATAGACCGGACCGATCTGCTTGCCAAACTCTCCTGGCGGAGTCGGAACCATCCGCGCCATACGCTCGCCTACTGCAGACAAGTCAGTTACCGCTTCAATGCGTTCGTCCGGCATTTCGCCAAGCCGCTTCTCAACGTCGCGAACTATTGCGCGTCTATTTAATTCAGCCATCTGCGGTGACATCGCTACCTCCTCGTCAACCTTGTCAACACTGTCAACACTATGACTCGGCGTCAACTCCGTCAACACGGGAAAAGCCCGTCAGAGACGTGGCTCCCTGGGCGACGGTTACGTATCGGTGCGGCAGGCCCATGGTTGCGCCGTCGAACGACTGAAGGCGGGGCATGTCCCACAACCAAGGAACTGGGACTGGCTGCAGGTGTGCCCGAGATCGGTATGGCTTCCGTCGCAGATGGTGCTGCCCGCGATCTGACACGACTGGCCCCCGCAGGCCGATCGATCACTGCGACGGTTCGACGCCTAACCCCGCCCTACAATGGCGTGATGAGCCTCCATCATGTCCAGAAAGGCGCCGGAAGCCCCCTGCTGCTGGTGCACGGCCTCGGGGCGGGTCTGCGCTCCTGGGATCCGATCATCGACGCGTTGGCCGCGCACCGGGAGGTCATCGCGGTCGACCTACCCGGATTCGGCCAGACCCCGCCGCTATCTGGCGAGGTATCGATCGCCACACTCGCCGATTCGGTCTCACAATTCATCGACGAGCAGGGCCTTCACGGCGTTGCCACTGCCGGGCAGTCGATGGGTGGGCGGATCGTGCTTGAGCTCGCCAGACGCGGGGTCGGTGGTGACACCGTTGCGCTGGACCCTGGGGGTTTCTGGAACGAGCGCGAGCTGACGGTCTTCAGCTCTACACTTCGGCTCTCGATCGGCCTGGTCCGTGCTCTGCGCGGTGTACTGCCGACACTGTTGAACAATCGCGTGAGCCGGACCGCGCTGCTCGCCCAGTTCTCTGCCCATCCGTGGTCACTGACGCAGCAGACTGTGCTACCCGATCTGCTCGGGTTGGCCGATGCTCCAACGACGGATGCAGCGATGGACGCGCTCACGAAGGGGCCCAAGCAGCAGGGCGCTCCGCTCGGGACGGTCCCCGGTCGCGTCACCATCGGGTGGGGACGTCGCGACCTCGTCACCGTTCCGCGGCAGGCGCATCGCGCCGTGGCGGCGTTCCCCGATGCGACCCTGCACTGGTTCTCCCGGTGCGGACACTTCCCCCAATGGGACGCGCCGCACGAGGCGGTAGAGCTCATCCTGACCGGCACTGACTGACAACTACGGTGAATCAACGAGCGACGAGGCAAAGGGTCTTTATGTCTCATTAACCTAATGGTTTTCGAAACGACCCAACTGCAGGAGCGACTGCATTACTCCGTCCATAATCGACACGGGCCCTGCAAGCTTCCTAGGCCGATTCCGTGTCCGTTCACTTGGTCTGGTTCGGGTGGCTGGTGTGCACCTGCTCCAGGTAAACCGTGCCACCGTCAACATAGAACCAAATGCGGGCCGCGCCCTTCTGGGTTGGCTTGTGCTGCCAGCGCTCAAATTCACGGCCATCACGGCGGACCGTAGCAAGTTCGCCACGCAGCGGGTAGTTCGTCGACGTCCTCGCCGTCGGTGTGGCGGTCAGGAAGCCCCACGTATCCACCATGGGGTTACGGATCGTCGCGACGAGATCGATCCAGCCCTTCTGCGCGCCAGTCGAGGAAAAGTAAATCTCGTACTCGGACTTCTTCGAGGGCCGCGATACTAAGTTCTTCTTCGCCACGCTCAGGGCCGCTCGACTGGTTCGTCTTCATCGAGCCACTCGACCGGCTGCACTCCCAGACCCGCAGCGATCGCCGTCGCCGTCTCACGCCATGACGTCAGTTCAGCAAGAGCAAGGTGCGGCTGTCCCGTAGAAAACGACGCGCGAGAAGCATCAACGAGGGCCCGCGCGCACGTGGCGCGCTCCTCGGGGCGAGAGCGCGAGCATCCAGGGAAATCGGTTCGCCATCCGCACCTCTAAAGGACCGTCCTCAAGGGTCACGGTGACCAGCTCAGCGGCGAGCTTCAACAGCTCCGTACGAGCATCGGCTTCCCGTTGGGACATGAGCACCAGCGACTCCCCATCACGCCGGGTCACCGTCACAGGGTGGTCCTCGGCCTCAGCGAAGACCTCAGCCGAGTGCTTGCTCAGGTCCGAAGAGCGCCTCGTGGCGACGGAATTATCAATGGCGAGCGTCATACGACCATACTATTCGGATCGTGTTCGGAAGTCCAGAGGTGGACGGCACTGCATCCACCCCCACGCGCACCAGTTCCGTGAACGGTAGCTACTCACACGCTGCACACGCACCTCTGAGACATACCCATAAGCAACACTCCCCCGGTCTAGAGAGGGTCTGCTGCACCGGTAGGTGACATCTACTCTGGCTTGCCTGCGGGCGGCCTGGAAGGATGTCCTTGTGCCCAAGCCCTATCCCTCAGAGTTCCGCGACGATGTTGTCCGCGTGGCCAGGAAGCGTGAACCCGGAGTCACGATCGAACAGATCGCCAAAGACTTCGGTGTCCACTCCATGACGCTGCAGAAATGGCTGCGCCGGGCTCAGATCGATGACGGGGCCAAGCCCGGTCAGACCCGCACCGAGTCAGCCGAGCTGCGCGAAGCCCGCAAGCGGGTCCGGCTCTTGGAACAGGAGGTCGAGGTAYTGSKGCGGCAGASCCTATCTCTCGCAGGCGAACCTGCCGGGAAAAGGCTCTACCCGCTCGTGAGTGAGCTCGCCGTCGATGGGATCCCCATCGCGGTGGCGTGCCGGGTCTTGAAGCTTGCTCGTCAGCCCTACTACCGGTGGCTGGCTGATCCTGTCACTGACGCTGAGCGGGTCCAGGCCCATCGAGCGAACGCGCTCTTCAATGCCCACCGTGATGACCCCGAATTCGGCTACCGATTCCTCTTGGATGAAGCCCGTGATGCTGGTGAGCCGATGGCAGGCCGTACGGCGTGGCGGATCTGTCGAGACAACGGCTGGTGGAGCGCGTTCGGGAAGAAGAAGGGCGGCAAGGGCCGCCGGCCCGGCCCACCAGTCCACGACGACCGGGTCCAACGCGACTTCGCCGCTGATGCTCCCAATCAGCTCTGGCTCAGCGACATCACCGAACACAAGACCGCTGAAGGAAAGYTCTATCTCTGCGCGGTCAAGGACGTCTWTTCCAACCGGATCGTGGGRTATTCGATCAGTGACCGGATGAAGGCCCGCCTGGCCGTGGATGCAGTCAACAACGCCGTGGCTCGGCGCGGTGACGTGGCCGGGTGCGTGTTCCACACCGACCGCGGATCGCAGTTTCGAGCACGGAAACTGGTGCGTGCTCTGGGTCGACATGACCTGGTCGGATCGATGGGCAGAGTCGGGGCCGCGGGAGACAATGCGGCGATGGAGAGCTTCTTTGCGCTGCTTCAGAAGAACGTCCTGGATCGCCGCTCATGGCAGACCCGCGATCAGCTGCGGATCGCGATCGTGACATGGATCGAGCGGACCTATCACCGCCGCCGCAGGCAGAAACGGCTATTGGGGTTGACCCCAGTTGAGTACGAAGCAATCATGAACACCGGCGTCGCTCTCGCGGCGTGACTACACCTGTCACCTATTGGTGCGGCAGACCCGATGCATATTCAGGGTGGAGGGTTTTTCTCGTCTCAGGACACCAGAGCGGCACCGCAGGAGCAGCCGGGTTCTCAGACCGGGCCAGCCGCAGCTAGGCCGGGTCCTGGACCAGCGCGTAGACCCGGGACGGGCTCGCGGTCCCATCCACGATGGGCAGCGGAGCCACCACCAGCATCGCCCCCACGCTGGGGAGCTTGTCCAAGTTCTGCAGCGAGGTGATCCCGTACTTGTCATTGCCCAGCAGGTGATAGTGCACCGGGAACGGCGGGTCCAGTTCGGCGCCGCGGCCGGCGTCGATCCCAACCGTCTCCACCCCGATGCCCGAGAGCGAGGTCTGCTCCGCGATCCACAGGGCCGCCTCTGCCGAGATGCCGGGGGTGTGTGAGCCGGTGTCGTCGGCGTTGAGGAACGACTCCTGGTCCTGGGAGAACCGGTCCCATCCGGTGCGCAGGAGCAGCCAGCCGTTCTCGGGCAAGGGACCGTTCGCGGTCTCCCAGGCACGGATGTCCTCGATCTGCAGCAGGAAGTCAGGATCCTTTTCCACCTGCTCCCTGACATCCAGCACCGCGGCCGGGCCGATGAGTCGCTCGGGCGGGATGGAGGCCACGTCATGGCCCTCTCGGCCTGATACCCAGTGCACCGGAGCATCGATGTGGGTACCGACGTGCTCACCGGTGTGGATGTTGTGGTGCTTCCAGAACGGCCCCGGTTCGTCATACTCCGAGACCTTGTCCAGGCTGAAATCGATCAGGTTGGCGAAGGGCTCGGGCAGCTTCAAGGTCGGTGTTGAGGCGGACAGCGGATTCGTGAGATCGACGATGCGCACGGAGCTGTCGGCCAGGCCGGCGAGCAATGCATTCACTGCGGTCATGTGGTGACACCCTCTTCTCGAGATGGATCTCAGCTGAGGCTATCGGAGTTTCAGTGCCCCTTGAAAGCCTCCGCCAGCCACCAGGAGCCTCCGTCGTCGGCGACCTTCGCATCGATCACCAGGGGACGCCTGGGGTCTGACCCGACCCATTCCCGCAGCGGTGCAAGGTCCTCGGTGGAGCGCACGGTGATGCCGTCGGCACCGAATCCTCGAGCGATCGCGGCGATATCCGTGTCGGGGAACCTCACCGTTGCCAGGTCATGCCCCTCACCGAAGTGGTGGACTTCGGCCGAGTAGGCGGCGTCGTTGTAGACCACCACGACCAAGGGCAGCTCCAGGCGCACCGCGGTCTCCAGTTCCTGAACGGCCATCAGGAACCCGCCGTCACCGGTTCCCAGCACCGGCATCCGACGGGGCTGCGCCAGGGCCGACCCGATGGCGGTGTACAGGCCCAGCCCGATCGATTGGAACGCCTGGGTGAAGCAGAAGCCGAACTCATCGGGCACGTCGAAGTACTGGCTGGGGTAACCCATGAAGTTGCCGGAGTCGACACTGACGATCCGCTCGGCCGGAAGGATCCGGTTGATCTCCTTGGAGAGCTCACGCGGATCGATGTTCTCTCCGGGAGTGCCCAGGTCCTCGGTCGGGGTCTGGTCCCAGCGCGACTGGGTCGCAATGCGCTCTTGCACCCCAGGTGTGCGGTAGCCGGTGCGCTCCCGGCCATCGAAAGCCCCCAGGAGTGCCTGGGCGACGCCGCGTGAACCGCCGAGGATCGGGAGGTCGACGCCGCGATGGGCACCGAGTGCGGAATCCTCGACGTCGACCTGGGCGACCACGGTGTCGGGACCGATGAGCCTGCCGTGGCGGGTGGTCCACATGTTCAGGCCGCAGCCGAAGGCCACGACCAGGTCGGCGTCGCTGATCAGCTCTGCGCTCAGGGGCGAGGAGAAGCCGCCGGAGATGCCCAGGTCGAAGTCGTTGCTGTGGAACAGTCCCTTCGCCACGGCGCTGGTCGCCAGCAGGGCCCCGGTCGCCTGCGCCAGCGCTGCGATTTCATGCTTCGCTCCGCGCCCACCACGCCCCGCCAGGAACACCGGCCGCTCGCTGCGAGCCAACGCCTCGATCAGTGGCTCGAGCTCGCCCTGGGACGGCGTGATCTCGGGTCGCGGCTCGACGCCGAGCTGCGGGATCTCTCCGAGAGCCTCCGCGGCCTGGACGTCCAGAGGAAGATTCAACACCACGGTGCGGCGGTCCCGGACTGCCGTGCGATAGGCCCTGAAGGTGTCTGTGAGCGCAGATGCCGCGGAGTGGACGCGTTCCGGCTGTGCCGAGAGCGCGCGGGCGAAGCCTGTCTGGTCCATGGCGAAGTTGGAATGGACCTGGTGAGCCGCACTCTCCGCGGCCAGCACGATCATCGGGGTGCGGGACTTCGCGGCTTCGGTGATTCCGGTGCCGGCGTTGGTCAGGCCGCACCCCTGGTGCAGGCTCAGCACGCTGACCTCCCCACTCATCCGAGAGTAGGCATCCGCCATGGTCGCCGCGCCGCCCTCGTGCCTGGAGGCGATGAAGGGCACTCTCGCTGCGCGCAGGGCATTGGTCACGATGAAGTTTCCGCTGCCCACGACGCCGAAGGCGTGGCCGACACCGAGGCGGGCGAGGTAGGTGCCGACCTGTTCTGCGACGGTGATCATCTGCTCTCCTCCGGCTCGTTGAATGGCTGGCATGACCTATTCGACCATGCCGAGCCTGATCGGCGATGCCGGACCCGAAGCTCCTCGGTGCGCGCACCTTGTCGCGGAGCCTCGGCGAGACGAGACTGATCCCATGACGAGTCATCTGCTCTCCTGGTCCGGCCTCGACGACCCTGACCGCTCCGACCACGCATGCATCGAACTGAGCGAGTCCTCCATGCACGCCATCGGCAGCACCCAGACCCGACATTTCAGCTCGGCCTGGGAGCTCGACGTCGCCAGCGGGTGGATGACGCAGGCGCTGCGCGTGAGCACACGCGGGTTCGGCTCGTCCCGCTGGTTGGAGCTCACCCGATCAGAGTCAGGTCGGTGGTCTGCCGAAGCTGGGGCACAGGGCGACACCAAGCTGCCGCCACCCGGTCTGGACGAGCCGGCGACCCTGGACGACGCGATCGACTGTGATCTCGGCCTGTGTCCGGTCACCAACACGATGCCGATCCGCCGGCTCGGACTCCTGGACCGGGACGTGCCCGCAACACAGCTGGCCACCGCGTGGGTGGAGATGCCGTCGTTGCGCGTGCTGCGCAGTGAGCAGGTCTACGCCTCGCAGTGGGAAGGTGAGCGCAGGCTCGTCAGGTATAGCAGCCTGCGCGGCGACTTCAGCGCTGACCTGACCGTAGACTCCCATGGCCTGGTGATCGACTACCCGTCCCTGGCCCGCCGCGCCTGAAGCTCAGGTGCCGGCAGCGGTTCGGCCGATCGAGATGAGCTGCGGCTCCTTGGCGGGCGCCGGAGTGCAGCAGCCTCCACCGCTGCTCTCAGGGGCGTCGAAATCGCCTGCGCCGCCGCAGACGCCGGTGTCGGGCAGCTCCAGCTCGACCCGGGCCGCGGCAGCGTGGTCCCCGGCAAGCTCGGCGACCACGCTGCGCACCTGCTCGTAGCCGGTGAGGGCCAGGAAGGTCGGGGCTCGGCCATAGGACTTCATACCCACGAGGTACAGATCCGATTCCGGCTGGGCCAGATCGGCGGCCCCGGTGGCCTGCACGGATCCACAGGAGTGCACGTTGGGGTCGATCTCCGCCGCCACACGACGCGGCGCCTCCAGAATCGGATCGAGATCGAGACGCATCTCGGCGAGGAAGGACAGGTCCGGCCGGAAGCCGGTGAGCGCCACCACCGCGTCTGCAGCGGGCAGTTCCCGGCCATCCTCATCGATCAGCACCACCTGTTCGCCGCTGCGTCGAACCTCGGCGGTCCGGAAGCCGGTGACCAGCTGCACGGCACCGGATTCCACCGCCCGCTGTGCGCGCTGGCCCAGGGCCCCGCGCTGCGGGAGCTCATCGGCTGCGCCTCCTCCGAAGGTTCCCTCGCTGACGACTCGGCGGATCGCCCAGGTGATTCGGGTGCCGGGATGCTTCTCGGCGATCTGGGTCAGCTCGTGGAGAGCATTGAAGGCGGAGTCCCCGGAACCGATGACCACCACATGCTTACCGGCGTACCGGGCGGGCTCCGCCCGATCAGGCACCTGGTAGCGGATCAGGTCTGCGGCCGCGCGTTCGCCCAGGGCGGGCACACCATCTGCGCCCGCCGGGTTCGGGACCCGCCAGTTCCCGGATGCGTCGATGACCGCACGCGCCTGTACGCGGGACTCCACACCGGCGGAGTCGATGATGTGCACGGTGAACGGCTGGCCCGCCCGGTCCGCGTCGACCAGACGGTCTCGGCCCTTGCGCGAGACCGCCGTGACCCGCGCGTCGCAGCGGACACGGTCACCCAGCGCCTCTGCCAACGGGGAGAGATAGTCCTGCACCCATTCGGCTCCGGTGGGGTATCCCGCCTGGGGTGCGGTCCATCCAGTGGGCCCGAGCAGTCGCGCCGAGGCCTGATCGATCAGCTCGGGCCATGCCGAGAACAAGCGCACATGTCCCCATTCGGACACGGCGGCAGCTGGGTTCGATCCGGATTCCAGCACCAGCGGTTCGAGGCCATGCTCGAGCAGGTGGGCTGCGGCCGCCATCCCCTGGGGGCCGGCACCGATGACTACGACGGGGAGACCATTCATGGTTCACTGCTCCTTACATTGATGAACCTCGATACACCCACTCTCGGTCACGCATCGACAACTGTCAATGTATTGGACAGAATGGGGCGTGACCCAGAACGGAGCCCAGTGACTGACCAGGTTGAACCATCCCCTGACACCACCTCCGAACCACCCGCACATGTGCCGATCGCGATCATCGGTGGGGGCCAGTCCGGGCTCGCCACGGGTTTCTATCTCCGCCGAGCCGGCCTCACACCAGGTGAAGACTTCGCGATCCTCGATGCCGCCGAGAGCCCCGGTGGCGCCTGGCCCCGCATGTGGGAAGGGCTGCGCACGTTCTCGCCGTCCTCGTCCTCCTCTCTGCCCGGGTGGATGATGCCGTCCTGGGACGAGTCCGAGCACGGATACCCGCCACGCGCCCACGTCGTGGACTACCTCACCCGATACGAGCAGCGCTACGACCTCAAGGTCTTCCGTCCCCGGCGGGTCACCGCAGTGCGGACCCAGGACCAGGACCCCCAGGGACGGCTGGTCCTGACCGGGGAGAATCTCTCGATGACGGCGCAGACCGTGATCTCCACGACGGGGACCTGGGAACGGCCCTTCTGGCCGGTCTACCCCGGAATGCGGGGCTTCTCCGGGAGGCAGCTGCACGCTGCGGACTATGTGCACCCCCGGGACTTCGAGGGCCGGCGAGTGATCGTCGTCGGCGGAGGCAACTCCGCCGCCCAGATACTGGCCGAGGTGTCCAGCGTGGCGGAGACGACGTGGGTCTGCAGCCGGCCGCCGAGGTTTCTCCCCGACGACGTCGACGGTCGGGCGCTCTTCGCCGCCGCCACAGCCCGCATCCGGGCGCTGGAACAGGGCCGGGAACACGCAGGGGTGGCCGGACTCGGCGACATCGTGATGATCCCCTCGGTGCGCGAGGCGCGCGACCGCGGCGCCCTGCGCGCCAGCCCGATGTTCACCCGCCTGACCCCCTCCGGAGTGGCCTGGGAGAACGGTGACGCTCAGGATGCCGACGTCATCATCTGGTGCACCGGGTTCCGCCCAGCGCTGCATCACCTTCAGCCGCTTGGACTGCGGGATGCCCACGGCCACGTTCCGGTCGGCGGACCCTCCAAGACCCAGGTCATCGGTGACCCGCGGCTCTACCTCCTGGGCTATGGGGACTGGACCGGCACGGCGTCGGCCACCCTGGTCGGGGTGGGCCCCTTCGCCAAGGCCACGGCCAGGGCTGTCACTGGCACCTGAGGCCTGCGGCGTGAGGGTCAGCGGGGCGCGTCGGACACCACCAGGCCCAGGTGATCCGCCAGTGAGGGGGCCAGCTCCACCAGCTGTTCCTCACTGATCACCGCTCCCTTGAGTCCGGCGAGCCCGACGATCCGACTCAGCGCGGCGCCGCGCAGGTCGACGTCTTTCAGTCGGGCGTCTCGCACCTCCAGCGTACCCACGGTGCAGTCGGAGAACTTCACCCGAGTGGCGCGGGCGCCGGAGATGTCCAGCTCAGCGATGGTGCAGTGTTCGAACAAGACATCCGCCAGGACAGCATTGCGCAGATTCACCAGGTCCAGCTTGCAGCCGCGCAGCACCAGCCCGCTGATCCCGGCATCGTAGAGTTCTGCGACCCCGAAGCGGCTGCCCTCTACCGAGACGTCCCGCCAGGTGGATCGGGGGGCCTTCAGATGTGGGGCGTTCACCCGCTCCCAGCTCGATTCCAACACCGAGGCCGCGGAGAAGTCTGTGTCGGCGAGCGCCACGGATCGCAGCAGGCATTCGGTGAGTCTGCCGCCGGAGAGATCCATCCCGGAGAGGTCCGCATCCTCTAAGCGGATGCGGTCCGCCTGCCCGGTGCGCTCCAACGCCTCGACGCTGCCTGCCTCTAGGTCACCCCCTCGGAACGAACGGAGTTTGGGGCCTTGAATCGGTCGCATCTGCCTGCCTCTCAGTCGGGCTCAGCCTAGCCCCGCGGGCGGACATCGCCCGGTGTTACAGTGCCAAGATGGACCTTCGAGTAGCTGCCTATGCCGTCATCACGGACCACGATGGGCGGATGCTGCTGCCGCATTGGCATGTCAGCGGCACCGCCAAGGGCTGGACTCTTCCCGGTGGCGGGCTGGACCCGGGTGAGGACCCGGCCGACGGCGTCGTCCGAGAGGTCTTCGAGGAATCAGGCTACGAGGCCGAGGTCCAGGAGCTGCTGGGCATCGATAACTTCATCATCCCGGGGAATCGTCGGATCCACGAGAGCGAGCGCGGGACCGCGCTGCAGAATCTGCGCATCATCTACCGGGCGCGGGTCACCGGCGGCTCCCTGACCGTGGAGCCGGACGGATCCACCGACGCCGTGCGCTGGTTCAGCCACGCGGAGATCGACGGTCTGCACCGGGTCTCGCTGGTCGACGTCGGCCGCCGCTTCGCGGGACTGCTGAGCAGCGCCTCGCACTGACCCACGCGCTGTCCCACCGCACTGACTCGCGGCTGATCCGACCTCCCGCTCAGACCGCCGCGTCTGCGGCGTCCCGGAGCGCCTCCCTGACCTGGTCGGCACGGCGACGGACCGCCACCAGCTCCCCGTGGCCCAGCCGCACCATCGCGGCGGCTTCGGCGGTGGTGGCCAGGTGGTTGGCCGCCCGGGAGAGCGAGGAATGCAGCTTGGTGGCTCCGCCGGGCACCTGGAGGCCATCGCTGAAGTGGCTGACCTGCGCCTTCCGGCAGAGCTCGTAGACGGTGTCCAGCGCCTCGGCCAGCTCGTCGCCGATCAGCACCAGCTGGCTGTAGGTCGCATCGTCGGCCACCCCGTCGATGACCTGGTGATACCGGTCCAGACCCCGGACGTAGCGGTCATGGGCCTGACGCCACAGTCCCTTGCCCAGCTCTTTGTCGAGGCGACGGGCGCGGCGGCGGCGGGGAAAGAGCTTCATCATGATGCGCAAAAGTCTATCGAATCGCGCCCTCCCCCTATCTTGAGGGGCGGATTCTCCGACTTGTTGGGCCCGAAAACCCCCCAACTACTCGGAGATTCCGCCCCTCAACGCAGGGGGGTCACTTCATGGTGAGCAGGATCTTGCCGGTGTGGGTGCCGGAGTCGAAGTACTCATGGGCTGCGGCGGCCTGTTCCAGCGGGAAGGTCTTGTCCGTCTGGATCGTGATCTGACCGGATTCGATCAGCGGCCAGATCTCCTCCCCCACGGCTTGGACGATCTCGGCCTTGGCTTCGGCCTCGCGGGCGCGCAGCGTGGTGGCGATGATGCGCAGCCGCTTGGCCAACATCAGACCCAGGTCCAGCTCGGCGGTACGCCCGCCCTGCAGCCCGATGATCACCAGCCGCCCGGCGGTGGCCAGTGAGCGCAGGTTCGTCTCGAGGTGCTTCGCCCCGACGACGTCGAAGATCACGTCCACACCGCGGCCCTCGGTGAGCTCCTGGACCCGCGCACCGAGGTCCTCCTCGCGGTAGTTGATCACGTGATCTGCCCCGAGTTCGACGGCGAGGCTCGCCTTCTGCGCGGAACCGACCGTGGTCAGCACCTTGGCCCCGAGCCCGTGCAGGTACTGCAGCGCGAAGGATCCGATGCCTCCGGTGCCGCCATGGACCAACACGCTGTCCCCGGGCTGTACCTGAGCCTCCCCGCGCAGATTCGAATGCACGGTGGCCGCCACCTCGATGAGACCGGCGGCGTCGGTCAGGCTGACCCCTGCCGGGATCGGCAGCACGTGGCGGGCATCGACGACCACCCTCTCGGCGTAGCCACCTCCGGCCAGCAGCGCCACGACCTCCTTGCCGATCAGCTCCTGCACGGCCACGTCCGCACCGGGACCTGCCGCGAGGACTCGGCCTGAGACTTCCAGCCCGGGAATCTGCGAGGCGCCCTTCGGCGGCGGATATGCCCCGAGGCGCTGCATCACATCGGCACGGTTCAGTCCTGCGGCGGCGACCTCGATCAGCACCTGCCCCTCTGCGGGTGTGGGGTCTGCCTGGTCCGCGAGGGTGATGACCTCTGGTCCTCCGGCCTCGGTGTAGTGCACTGCTCTCATGCTCGCGCTCCTCAACTCGATCCGTCTCTGCGACTCACGTATAGTCTGTGTCTGGAGTTTTCCACGAAACACCGGAGAGCTCCACGCCGGTTGAAAAGCCCAGGAGCGCTGTCCGAGCGGCCGAAGGAGCTGGTCTTGAAAACCAGTGTGCGGCAACCCCGCACCGTGGGTTCGAATCCCACGCGCTCCGCTCTATGAGATGTGGGGTCCCGCAGCCGGGGCCCCACATCGGTCACTGTGGCGGGTGGCTGCAGCAGTTCAGAACGGTCTTCTTCCGCCCCGACCACGCGGACACCGGTGGTGAAGCGGAGGTGTGGATGCGCAAGGAATCGGCGGGGCCTGGACTGCTGAGCATCCTGCTCGGCGCCGTGGCTGCAGGCCCGCTGCTGCTCTACGGGCTCAGCGCCACCAGCGAAGCGATCATCACCGACCTCGGGATCAGCGAGGCGCAGTTCGGGCTGCTGGCCACCGTCTGTTTCGCCTGCGCCGCGGTCGGCAACGCCACGTTGGGCCGACTCGCCGATCGGCGCTCCGATCTCACGCTGATGACAGCTGTCTTTCTGATCGCCGCCCTTGCCCTGGGCCTCGCCGGGGTCCCCGGCGGATATCTGGTGCTCCTGATCGCCGCCGGCCTCTCCGGTGTCGCCCAGTCCTTCACCAACGGGGTCACCAACCGGATCCTGCTCGAACGGGTCCCGGCGAGCAAGCGCATCGGCTGGGTCGGGGTCAAGCAGTCCGGAGTCCAGGTCAGCCAGCTGGTGGCCAGTCTGAGCTTTCCGCTGCTCGCGGTGCTGGTCGGCTGGCGCGGCACAGCCCTGCTCACGGCCCTGCTGCCGCTGCTGCTGCTGCTCCTCACCTGGCGCATCCTGCGCACCGTCCCGCTGCTGCACCCCACCCGCGAAGCCAGGCCAAGCTCAGAGGTCTCGACCTCCGGCAGCTCCGACACCTACGCAGAGTCCCCCGCCGCACCCCGCGGGCACTCGGCCGCCGTCTGGGCGCTGGCCGCGTTCGGCTGCCTCAACGGGATCGGCGTGCAGGCCACCAACGTCTATCTGCCGCTCTTCGCGGTCCGCGAGCTCGATTTCTCACTGATCCTCGGCGGCGCCACGGCCGCCGTCGCCGGCGTGGTCGGGGTGACCGCTCGGATCGGCTGGGCTCGGGTGATGGCCCGAGGCACCTCCGGGCCGCTGCTTCTGCTGATCCTGGCGCTGACCGCGTTGGCCGGCGTGGGCGCCTTCCTCGGCGCCGACGCCACCGGCTGGGCTGCGCTGCTCTGGACCGCGGTGGTGCTCCACGGCGCCTCGGCGCTCGGGGTCTCGGTGGTGCTGATGAGCGTGCTGCTGCGCAGCATCCCCTCGGCGAAGATGGCTTCTTCCTCCGGGGTGGTCACCGCCGGGATGTTCGCCGGGTTCGCGATCGGCCCGCTGGGCATGGGTCTGCTGATCAGCTCCGGCGGCGGCTTCACGCTGGGCTGGATGGCGGTCGGAGTGGTCTACCTGCTCTCCACGCTGCTGGCCGTGATCCTGGTCAGCCGCCGCCGTCGGCCTGGCAGCGCCTGACCGGGGAACCTGCTCTCGGGGCAGGGCACCCGGAGGTTGTTGAGCAGGTTCGCCAGACCAGTACAGTGACACCAGAACAGACCCTACCCAGGAGGTTCCCCATGACCGGCCACACTCCCCCGCAGGACGTCGCGCACGCCGCCCAGCGCGCCCTGAGCTGGATCGACGAGGGCAAGGCCGGCAAGGGCTTCACCGACACCGGACGCCACCGGGCCGAAGAGCTCGCCGAGCGCTCCGAGGTGCCGCTGGAGCACATCCACAAGATGCGCCAGTACTTCGCCCGGCATACCGTGGACCGCGAAGCCGAGGGCTTCCACAACGGACAGGACGGCTACCCCAGCCCCGGCCGGGTCGCCTGGGACGCCTGGGGTGGGGACCCCGGTGAGACCTGGGCCAACCGGGAGAAGTTCGACGACGCCGACTGATCCTCCACCGCAGCAGAGAGCAGGCACCACCATGGCATTCAGCAAGGGCGATAAGGTCTCCTGGAACACCCCGCAGGCAAGACCCACGGGACCGTGACGAGCAAGCACAGCAAGGACCTGGAGTTCCAGGGGCAGACCTTCCGGGCCTCCGCAGAGGACCCGGTCTACCTGGTGGAGTCCGAGAAGACCGGCGCCGAGGCCGCGCACCATGAGAAGGCGCTGGATAAACGCTGACCGTGACGCCGCGCCTGTATCAGCGCTGCTGCTGCGCGATACGCGACGGAGACCGCACGAAGAACGCACCGACCACGGCCGCCAATGACACGATTCCGGCGATCATGAACGCCGACTGCGCCCCGGAGGCCTGCGCCGCGATCTCCCCGAGCGAGCCCGATTCCTTCGCCGCGACCCGCGACATCGTGGTGATCAGCACTGCCACGCCGACGGCGCCGCCCACCTGTTGCAGAGTGTTCAGCACCGCGGAGCCGTGGGAGTACAGGTTCGGCCGCAGCGAGCTCAGCGAGGCTGAGAACAGCGGGGTGAAGGACATCGCCAGGCCGATGGACATCGCGATCTGGATGCTGGCCAGCAGCGCGACCGGGGTGTTCTCACCCACCAGGCTGTAGGACCAGAGCCCGGCCGAGACCAGCATGGTGCCCGGGATCAGCAGCGGACGTGGGCCGCGGGCGTCGTAGATGCGTCCCACAATGGGGCCCAGGATGCCCATCACCACGGAGCCCGGCAGAACGATCAGTCCCGCCTGGGTGGCCGAGAGTCCGACGACGTTCTGCAGGTAGAGCGGCAGCAGCGTGAGGCTGCCGAACATCGCCAGCGCGAGGATCGTCATCACCACGACCGCCATCGTGAAGTTCACCGAGCGGAATACCCGCAGGTCCAGCAGCGCCTGCTCGCGGCGCTGCAGCCGAAGCTGGCGCCACACGAACAGCGCCAGGGACACCACGGCAGCGCCGAGCATCAGCGCGATCACGCTGGTCGGGGTGTCTGCGGACTCGGTGCCGTGCGCGCTGCCGAGCTGGCTCAGCGCGAAGACCGCACCCCCGAAGCCCAGTGCGGAGAGAATGACCGAGGCCACGTCGATGCGCTTGTACTGTGACTCCCCCAGGTTCAGCATCCACTTCGCGCCGATCAGCAGCGCGATCACTGCGATCGGCAGGATCAGCCCGAAGATCCAGCGCCAGCTCAGCGAGTCCAGGATCAGACCCGAGACGGTGGGACCGATGGCGGGGGCCAGCGCCATCACGATGCCGGCCCGGCCCATGATCCGACCGCGCGAATGCTCGGGGACCACGTTCATCACGGTGGTCATCAGCAGCGGCATCATGATCGCCGTGCCCGAGGCCTGCACGATCCGTCCCACCAGCAGCACGCTGAATCCGGGGGCGAAAAGGCATATCAGCGTCCCAAGGGTGAACAGGGTCATCGCGGTCAGGTAGACGCCGCGGGTGCTGAATCGCTGCAGGACCAGGCCGGTGATCGGGATGACGACCGCCATGGTCAGCATGAACGCGCTGGTCAGCCATTGCCCCAGCGAGGGATCGATCCCCAGTTCCACGTTGAGCTGCGGGATCGCGATCCCCATGGTCGTTTCGTTGAGGATTGCGACGAATGCAGAGATCAGCAGCAGCCAGATGACTCGCATGCCTCGAGGATCGATCGTTTCTGGCCGCGTTTCGGCCGCGGTGCTGAGAGACACTGTTGAACTCCTTGGAAGAAAACCACGCGATGGACCGGCGCGGAGAGGGGAAGCCCCACGGAGAGACACTATATGACTATCGTGGCAGAGTCTGCCAGAACCGACAGTTAGACTGGCCACATGGGTGAATCGATCGGTATCAGGGAGCGGGCGCGCGGGGCCCTGCGCGGAGAGCTGGCGGATGTCGCCCTGCGACTCTTCGAGGAGCGCGGCTACGACGAGACTCCGGTCGATGACATCGCCTCCGCCGCGGGCATCTCACCTCGGACGTTCTATCGCTACTTCGGCACCAAGGAGGAGGTGCTCTTCGGGGACCTGCCGCCGACCAGCGGCGACCTGCCCGCGCTGCTTCAGGACCACCTCACCCGACTGGGCCCCTGGGAATCGCTGCACCAGACGCTGCGCCACGTCGCGGAGAACATCCGCACCGAGCGCGGCCGCTGGTCCCGACTGCTGCGCGTGGTCAACACCAGTGACTCGCTGCGCGCCGGGCACCTCGAACAACAGATGAACCTGGCTCAGTCCCTGATCCCGACGCTGGCCCCGGCGATTCAGGGGCAGGCGGCCTGGCGCGATCTGCGCGCGCGGGTGCTGGTCTACACCGCGCTGACCTGCTTCGACACCGCGTTCTCGCACTGGGCCGAGCACGAGGGTGATATCGAGATGCTCGAAGCTCTGGACATCGCGTTCGCGACTGTGCCGAATGCCGATTCCGCGCAGTCCTGAATCTGGGGCTGTCGGGTTCTAGGGAGCCGGCGTTCTGGGACACGCGGGTCCCAGCGCGATCATCTCTGACAGGACGGGCAGAAGTAGATCACGCGATCTTCCACGGCGGCTTTGCGCAGCTCGGCCTCGCCGAGCTCACTCTTGCGCAACCGGGTCCCACAGCGCATGCAGGGCTTGCCGCCGCGCCCGTAGACCCAATACGGCGGCCCCGAGGTGGGGTTGGCGGTGGTGCATCGCCGGATCCGCAGCCGATTCACCGTCAGCAGCTTCTCGCTGAGCTCGATCACCCGCGCGAGGTTCGCCACCTCCGCCACGGGACGACTGGGTAGGATCCCTGCCAGGAAGCAGATCTCGCTGCGGAAGACGTTGCCCACGCCGGCCAGGTTGCTCTGATCCAGCAGGGCCACTCCGATGCTGCGTTGTGGCACCGACAGCAGCCGACGGGTCGCCTCGGCGGGGTCCCAGTCTGGTCCGAGGAGATCAGGGCCCAGGTGGGCGAGCTTCTCCTGCTCCTCGGCCGCAGAGAGGATGTTCAGCTCTCCCAGTGAGAAGCCCACAGCCTCCTGGTCCTGGGTGCGCAGCACACAGCGCGCCGTATGGGCCGGACGACGCCAACGAGGTCGCGCTCCTGCGGCATCGCGGGGATAGACGTGCCATGTCCCCTCCATCTTCAGGTGGGAGTGCACGGTGAGATCACCGAACCGCATCACCAGGTGCTTGCCCCGGGCGATCACCTGCTCCACGGTCCGGCCGGAGAGATCGGCCGTGGCATGCTTCGGAACCCGGAAGTCGCTGGCCGTCAGCACCTTGCCGGCGAGGGCGGCGTGCAGCGCGGCCGCCTGCCGGAACACGGTATCTCCCTCCGGCACGTCAGGTCTCCATCGCGGGCGCCACTGATGCCGTCACGGGTTCGCTGGAATCCATCGAGGAGAGGTCCGTGGAGGCGTACTGGTCATCCTGCATCCGCTCTTCTGGCTTGGCGCGGAGCTTCGGTGCCGGCGGCGTCCACGGCTTCAACCGTTGAAGCACTCGTCCGTAGAAGTCATCAATCGAGGTACCCACGGAATCGATGAACGATGACTTCGCCCGTGTGGACTTTGCGACACCCATTGGGTAGATATGCGTGATCTTGAAGCGGCTGATCTCTTTGTCGGTTTCCGGGGCCAACACCTTCTCATCCGCACGAATCTCACTGATGGGAGCGGCCAGTTTTCTACCTCGACCACTCGCCTCGATAACGACGTTCTCCAGGTCATCGGAGAGCTGCCGCATGAGCCACCGCACTCGGGTCTCACTGCGCGCGTGACCTGAAGCGGGCACGGTCACCGAGATGTGAATCTGTTGACCTCGAAGATCACATTTCACCTCGAGGTCGGCCACCGTGTCCGGGATGCGAATCTTCGCGGCCAGGCAGCTGTCCGCCACCAGCTCTTCGACGAGTTCTGCCGTCCGCTCCTTGGGGTTCTGCAACTGTCGCCGGGGAAGCTGCGGGAAGACCTCTGTGCCCAACTTCTGCCCCAGCCTGAGACAGGTGTACCGAATGAGCGCATCAAACTTCGTGGCCACATCCACCACGTCAGGATCAGACTTGCGCAGCACACCTTTTCTCGCGTCTTCCCGAACCTTGGTCCACGACGAACCCATGTCAGTGAACGCCAGCGCTCCAGAATTATCATGTTCCAAGTACCGAATGAGCTCACCGAGAATCCAGGCTTGATCCGGGTCTTGGACTCCGTGAACTTCTTTCTGCATCAAGGCGATGGAGACAATCCGCACCCATGAAAAAGTGGTACACCGGCACGCTCTTGACCTTGCGCTTGTCGAGCACCAGCGGGTGGCTTCCCATCACGGGCGGAATCTCGTTGGAGATGGTGATGACGGCGTCGTAGCCGTTGTCCTTGGCCAGGTCGAGGTAGTTCTCGACCTGGTCCACTTCGAGGTGGTTGGACGAGGTCTTCACCTCGACGAGTGCGGTCCATTCTCGCTTGCCCCGGGACACTCGTATCACCCCATCCGGGCGCAGGGACTTCTTCCCGAGGTCAAATGGGACTTCCACGTAGGTCTCGACGTGGCCGGCAGGAGCGCCACAGGGCTTCAACAATGCACGGCCGAACTCGTCGACAGCGCTGATGACTGCAAGCAGGGCGGAAGTAGCTCGTCGTTCCTGCTCGATCGGACTGCCGATGCCAGAGGTGGGAATCAGGCGGGCTTCATGCCAAGTCTTCGGAACCATTCGAATACCCCTTCGTACGCGAGAATTCACTCGAGCCTATAGGGATTCACAAATCAGGTGTGGAATCTTTCCGAAAATTTTAACCAAACGAGCTGATCGGGCAGGAACCGCCTGAGATCAGGTCTGGTTCTTGAAGACCACGAGGAACTTGCGGGCTTCCTCTTTGGTCAGCGGGGAGTGCGCCGAGAGCAGCTCTGCCGCCTGGTCCACCCGGTCATCGCGCAGCAGCGCGTAGAGCTGATCGTGGACCCAAGGCTCGAGATCGTCGTGGGAGAGCGTGATCTTCTCCTCGCCGCGCTGGACCTCGAGGTGGAAGCCGGCCATCTCTTCTTCCTCGGTATCCCAGTCCTCCGGGATGGTCAGCTCGTCCTCGGGATTGAACCCGGACTCTTGCATCAGTCGCTTGGCCCGGGCATCCACGTCGTGAGGGGCGTCGGCGTCGCGGTGGGGCTTGTCGCCACCGGGGACGTTCGGGATCTGCTGTGAGTTCTCGCCGAGGATCTCGCCGGTATGCGGATCGGCCTCGCCGATGGGCTTGGCTGGATCCTGGGTGGACGCGTCACGCTCGGAGGAGTCTGCGTCCTCGCGGACTCCATCGATGGCGTCCTCCACCAGCTCCCCGTCGAGGACCTCATCCTCGGCTGCGGGGCGATCGCGGCGCTCCGCAGGGTTGGCGCTCGCGCCGCCGTCGGAGCCGGTCATCTCGTCTTCGACGCGCAGCTCTGAGGGCGCCTGCTGGGGGTAGGCATGCAACGCCTGGACCGCGATGATGCAGTCTTTGACCGGCGCGCCGGTGGACTGCTTGAAGATCGCCAGCGCACGCCGGCCATCCTCTGCGCCGATGGCGCGGTAGAGCTCGCGGTGTTGCTCGTCCGAGAGCGCCAGCGCCGCTTTGCGCGCGTTCTCCGGGGTCACAGCCACCTTGATGCCATCGTTGAGCTTCTGGGCCTGCCGCTGCATGAGCATGCGAATACCCAGGAACAGCACGACGCCGATTGCAAGGACCACCAGTATTTCCACACTGCTAGTCTACGTCGGTTCTCCTGGGCGCGGGCTAGATGAACCCTGCTCACGTACGATAATCCACGTGACTATTGATCTTTCAGCCTCATTCAAGGCATATGACGTCCGCGGACTTGTGGACGAGACCATCACCGAAGAGTCCGTGCGAGCCGTGGGTGCCGCCTTCGTCGACGTCCTCGGACTCGCCGGACAGACCGTGCTGGTCGGCGGTGACATGCGGGCCTCCTCCGCTGACTTCGCCGCGGCCTTCACCCAGGGGGCCAATTCCCGCGGAGCGAATGTGACGCAATTGGGGCTGGTCTCCACGGACATGCTCTACTTCGCCTCAGGCACCATGGAGGCCCCCGGCGTGGTCTTCACCGCGAGTCATAACCCGGCGCAGTACAACGGGATGAAGATGACCAAGGCCGGAGCAGTGCCGCTCTCCGCGGAGACCGGGCTCGAAGAGATCCGCGACGCCGCCCAGGCCTACCTCGACGCCGAGGAGATCCCCGCCGTCGACGAGCCCGGCTCGGTGAAGCTGATCAACATCCTGGCCCAGTACTCCGAGTACCTGCGCTCCCTGGTGGACCTCTCCGGGATCAGGCCGCTGAAGGTCGTCGTCGACGCCGCCAACGGCATGTCCGGGCTGACCACGGGCGCGGTGCTCGGCGATGACCTGCTGGCAGCTCTGCCGCTGGAGATCACCCCGCTGTTCTTCGAGCTCGACGGCAGCTTCCCCAACCACCCGGCCAATCCGCTGGAGTCGGAGAACCTGCGCGACCTGCAGGCCAAGGTCCGCGATACCGGCGCTGACATCGGTCTGGCCTTCGACGGCGACGCAGACCGCTGCTTCGTGATCGATGAGCTGGGCGAGCCCGTCTCTCCCTCCGCGGTGACCGCCCTGGTGGCCCGCCGCGAGATCACCCGCGCCCAGGCCGAGGGTGAAGAAACCCCCGTCGTCATCCATAACCTGATCACTTCCCGCGCGTGCCCGAGGTCGTGGAACAGGCCGGCGGTCGCGCCGTGGAGACCCGCGTGGGCCACTCCTACATCAAGGCCGTCATGGCCGAGGAGCAGGCGATCTTCGGCGGTGAGCACTCCGCGCACTATTACTTCCGCGAGTTTTTCAACGCCGACACCGGCATGCTCGCCGCCATGCACGTGCTCGCCTCCCTGGGTGGCCAGGAGCGGCCCTTGAGCGAGCTGGCCGCGGAGTTCAACCCCTACTCGGCCTCCGGAGAGATCAACTCCGAGGTCGAGGACAAGGCCGGTGCCGCCGAGCGGGTCGAGGCGGCTTTCACCGACCGTGACGCGGAGATCTCGCACATGGACGGACTCACCGTCCGGGCCGTCGATGGCACCTGGTGGTTCAACCTCCGCCCCTCCAACACCGAACCGTTCCTGCGGTTCAACGGGGAGGCGCACAGCTCCGAGCAGATGGAAGCCGTGCGCGACGAGGTCCTGGAACTGGTCACGCAGAGCTGATCTGATCGCACGACCATCAGCTGAGCTCGGCACCTGCTGCCGGGCTCAGCTGCGGGTGAAGCAGCTCAGTCAACTCCGAGTGGAGCGCTTCAGCAGCCACAGCAGGTACGGCGGGCCCAGCACCGCGACCACCAGTCCGGCGGGCAGCTGGTCCGGGGCGATCACGGTGCGACCGAACGTGTCCGAGACTGAGACCAGCACCGCGCCCAACAGTGCGGCAACCGGCAGGAACCAGCGGTGCTCCCGGCCCACCAGCATCCGCGCCATATGTGGGGCGGCCAGGCCCACGAAGCTGATCACGCCCACGCCGACCACTGCCACCGCAGAGAGCAGCACCGCGATGATCAGCGCGGTGGCGCGCACACCGGGGAGTCGCACCCCGAGGATCCGCGGGGTCAGGTCATCGATGCTGATCAGATCCAGCTCCCGGCGCAGAAAGATCAGCACCGGGATGGAGAGCAGCAGCATCAGCAGGATCGGGGTGAGATCGCTCCAGGTGGTCCCAAAGGTGGAGCCGCCCAGGAACGAGATCGCCATCGCCTGGTTATAGGGGTTCGTGGAGGAGATCAGCAGCTGAGTGATCGCCTGCGCGGCGGTCATGACTCCGATTCCGACCAGCACCACCTTCTCCGGGGAGCTCCCTCGGGACCCCGCGAGCAGGAAGACCACCAGCCCGGCGAGCACCGCGCCCACCGCCGCTCCGGCAGACATGGTCCAGGCGGAGGTGTTGAACAGGATCAGCGCGACCACCGCGCCGGCGCCTCCGGAGGCGGCCACGCCGAGGATGCCAGGGTCCGCCAGCGGGTTCCGGGTCACGGTCTGCACCAGCGCGCCGGCGATCGCGAGCACCGCACCGGCCAACACGGCTGCAGCGACGCGGGGACTGCGGAAGTCTAGGGTGACCTCGATGGCACGAGCGGCCTCCCCGGAGAGCCACAGCTGGACGTCACCGAGGCGCAGCCACCAGTCCCCCAGCAGCATGCCGACCCCGGCGAGCACCATCAGCAGCACCGCGGCGCCGATCGTGAGCGTGACCCGGCGGCTCAGGGTGATCCCATGGGGCAGCGGCATCGCGGAGATCTCCTGATTGCCGCCGGCGCTGCGCATCCGCAGCGCCAGGACCACCAGGAACACCGCACCCACCAGCGAGGTGACCACGCCGGTGGGGATGGCCACGGCCAGGTTCGGACCGGCCACGGCGAAGACCAGGGCGCGGACCGCGACGTCGGCGCCGATCACGATGAGCGCACCCAGCAGAGCGGAGGCGCTCAATGCCCAGGTGAAGCGGCCCAGCCGGCTGACCCGCGTCGCGAGAAGCCGCACGATCGCCGGGGCACAGAGGCCCACGAAGCCCAGCGGGCCCACCATGGTCACCGCGGCCGCCGAGAGCGCCACCGCGCAGAGCAGCAGGCCCGCGCGCAGGAGCGCCACATTGACGCCCATGGACTGCGCGGCGTCTGCACCCAGGGAGAGCACATCGGTGCTGCGCGCGAGCAGCACCAGTCCGATGGTCGCGGCGATCACCACCGGCAGCAGCGGCAGCAGCCCGGAGAGCCCGGCCAGGTTCAACGTGCCGGCGCCCCAGAGGAACAGCCCCTGGGTGGACTGGGCGTAGAGCATCAGCAGCGCCGCGGTCACCGAGGCCAGCCCCATAGCCACCACGGTCCCGGCGAGCACCAGCCGGATCGGGGCATGTTCGGAGAACCCGGCGAGCAGCAGCACGACGCCGGCCGCCACGCCTCCGCCGAGGAAGGCCAGCGCCGCGGAGCTCAGCAGCGGCAGCGAGATCCCGAAAGCTGCGGCCGCTGTGAGCGCCAGATGCGCCCCCGCGTTGACCGCCAGAGTGTCCGGGGAGGCCAGCGGATTCCGCGTCATCGCCTGCAGCGCGCACCCGGCGATGCCGAGTGCGGCGCCCACCACGAGCCCTCCCACCAGTCGTGGCAGCCGCGAATCCAGCGCGAGTGCGCGCAGCTGGGCAGCGGAGGCGCCGTCGTCGGAGCTGAAGAGTGCCGCCAGCAGGTCCCAGGGAGAGGTGGCCGAGGTCCCCTGGGTCAGGTGGATCATCGAGAGCAGCCCCAGCAGCCCGGCGCCGATGACCAGCGCACCCAGGGCGGTGGCGCGCGCCTTCGCCGGGGACCCGGCGGGGCCTCGGGGAAGCGTCCTTGGCGCCTCGGCGGCACTCTTCAGTTCAGTCACTACTCTCCGGCGGTCTCGGCTGCGGTATCGGCCAGGTAGTCGATCCACTGACCGGCCGAGGCGGGGCCGCCATAGATCCAGATCTCCTCCACCGGGTGGGTGGCCTCATTCTCGACGAAGCCCAGTGAGGTCCAGACCGAGTTGTCCTCGAGCGCGGAGAACGGATCCTCGGGCTCGGTCTCGGCGGTCCACCAGTAGAGGATCGTGTCATCCTCGAGCGCGGTCAGACCCTCGATGTCGGACTGGCTGATCGCGAAGGCCTCATCCCCTTCGTCCTGCCAGGCCGATTCCAGGCCGATCTCCTCACCGAGGGTCTGCGCGAGGGCTCCTGGGCCGTGCATCCGGAAGGTCGCGGTGTTGCCCTCCACGGTCGGGTAGACCAGCACAAACGGAGTGCCGGCTGCCCCGGCGGCCTCGATGGCCTCGGCACCGGCGTCGCGGGTCTCCTCGAACTCGGCCCAGACCTCGTCGGCGCGGTCCTCGGCGCCGAGCAGCTCAGCGGTCATCCGGAAGTTGTCCTCCATATTCCCCAGCGGGTCCGAGGCGTCCGCCCCGGGCTGCAGCACCACTGGAGCGATCTCCTCGAGATCCTCCAGCAGGCCCTCCGGGACCGAGACGTCCACGCCGAGGATCAGGTCAGGATCGGCCTGTCCGATGGCCTCCAGGCTCGGCTCGGTGCGCAGCCCGACGTCGGTGGTGTCCTCGTCCAACGGCGCTGCGGAGTTCCACATCCCGTAGCCCTCAAGATCGGCCACGCCGACCTGGTTGCCGCCGAGGATCTCGACGTTCTCCGTCTGCGCCCATTCCAGGGTGACCACGCGTTGCGCCGGGGCGTCCAGGGTGATCTCTTCGCCGCGGTAGTCGGTCACGGTGACCGGGCCGGAGTCCGCGGCCGCGGCGTCCTTCCTCGGTGTCTTCGACATCGGTGGTGCCACAGGCGGTCAGCGCCATCAGGACGACGGCGGCGGCCGCAGACGTCCTGCCGAGGCGGGGAGAGAGGTTCATGGTGGAGAGAGTTCCTTTCGGTAAGGGTCAAACAAGGTGTGGAAACTGTGGGTCAGGCAGGGGTGAAACAGGGCAAGGTGTGGCGAGGACGCGACCTGCGCGGATGCGGCGGGGAGGGATTGGCCGGGAGGAAATAGCGCAGAGGGTCAGGCGGAGAGCAGCGCCGGTTCTGCAAGCTCCTCGGCCCGGGCGCTCAGGCGCCTTCCGGAGCGCTGGGCGCGCACCGCGAGTCCGCCGAAAGGAAGCGTGGCCACCTGGATATCCACTCCGAAGGTGGCGCTGAGCCGTTCGGCGGTCATCACCTCGGCGGGGGTTCCGGTGGCGGTGATCCGTCCTTCCGAGACCAGGATGACGCGGTCGGCGATATCGGCGGCCTGCTCGAGATCGTGCAGCACCACCCCGATGGTCAGCCCGTGGGTGTCGGCGAGATCATGGATCAGATCCAGCAGGCTCATCTGGTGCTTGAGATCCAGGAACGTGGTGGGCTCATCGAGCAGCAGCACGTCGGTCTCTTGGGCCAGGCAGGTGGCGAGCCAGACCCGCTGGAGCTGTCCGCCGGAGAGCTCCGCAACCGGACGATGCCGCAGCTCTTCGAGGCCCGTCAGTGCGATGGCTCGTTCCACGGCCTTCTCGCAGGCCTGGTCCGTGCGGCTGAAACGCTTCCGGTGGGGATGTCGGCCGAGTTCGACCACTTCGGACACGGTCAGCCCGCCGGGGGTGGGGCGCTGCTGGGCGAGGATGGTGAGCCGCTTGGCGAAGGCCCTGGGCGAGAGCGCCGCACTGTCTGAGCCGTCCAGGGTCACGCGCCCCGTGGTGTGCGCGAGTCGGCAGATGCCGCGCAGCAGTGTGG
The DNA here is from genome assembly GCF_000582475.1 of Nesterenkonia sp. AN1. NCBI lineage: Bacteria > Bacillati > Actinomycetota > Actinomycetes > Micrococcales > Micrococcaceae > Nesterenkonia > Nesterenkonia sp. AN1. The sequence continues at coordinate 25,863 of NZ_JEMO01000003.1, read as the reverse complement.
ACTTGCCGCTGCCATTGGGGCCGATCAGGGCGGTGACCCCGCCGGGGAGCAGCTCGACGCTGGCGTCGTGCACCACCGGGGAGGCTCCGTAGGAGACCGAGACAGACTCTGTCCGCAGCGTGGCGGGCGTTCGATTGATTGGCACATCTGCATGTTAGCAATTTCTGGGAAGGTTCACCTAACTTTGCGTCAAGAGTTCTGGCGGAGCAGTTCTCGGGACACCTCCCAGAGCCTTGCGGCGCTCTCCGGGTCCAGCGCGTAGTCCCTCACACCATGTGTGCCATTGACGATCTCCGGGACCGTCTCCGCCTCCTGGCAGTCCTCCAGATACAGCCCGCCGATCCCCTCGAGCAGGGGCGAGGCTGCGGCGAAGATCGATGTCGCGGCCCCCTGTGCCGGGGACTTCATGGCTATACCGGCGCGCTCGACATAGGACTTGGCTTCGGCGAGCGCCCGAGGCTCCCAGTGGCGCTGCAGGTTGGTCCAGATCCCACCGGGCATGACGGCGTTGGCCGTGATGCGCTCCGGCGCCCATCGGCGGGTGGCCTCCACGGCGAACAGCACATTGGCAGTCTTGGACTGCCCGTAGGCGTGCCCGGGGTCATAGGCTCCACGGTCGAAGAAGAGATCCTCATAGCGGATGTCTGACATGCCATGCCCGCTGGAGCTCACCGAGACGATCCTGCCGCCCCCGGCCGCGCGCAATCGTGGATGCAGCCCCAGCGCGAGCGCGAAGTGGCCCAGGTGGTTGGTGGCGAACTGAAGCTCCCAGCCCTGCGCGGTGCGCAGCTCGGGAGTCATCATGATGCCGGCGTTGTTGATCAGCAGATGCAGCGGACCGGAGAAGTCGCTCGTGAAACGACCTACCGAGTCCAGATCCGCCAGGTCCAGGCCCCGGACGTCGAGAGACGCCGCCGGGTGCGTGCGGAGAATGTCATCGGCGGCTCGGCGCCCGGCTGGCACGTCACGGACCGCGAGCACCACATGAGCACCGGCCCCTGCCAGGGCTCGGGCAGTCTCGATCCCGATCCCTGAGGATGCCCCGGTCACGACCGCTGACTTCCCTCGCAGATCGACCCGCTCCAGCACCTCCTCGGCGGTGCTGGTCGCGGTGAACGCAGAATTCGATGAAGAGATGAAGCGCGCCATGACGAAGGTCCTTCCAGCCCGGGGTCACATGAACCCCATCCTGCACCCATAAGCTGAACCCATGACAGTCTCCAGCCCGCTGCCCGAGACCCCGGACCCGGCGGACGCCGCCCCCGGGGAGCCCACGCTGACCATGCTCAACCCCGACTTCCCGTTCAGCTACGACCACTACCTGGAGCACCCGGCAGGGCTGGGCAGCCTCCCCGAACAGGCCCAGGGCACGGAGGTGGCCGTGATCGGGGCAGGGCTCGCCGGCGTCGTCGCCGCCTATGAGCTGATGAAGCTGGGGTGCAAACCGGTGATCTTCGAGGCCGGGGAGATCGGCGGCCGACTGAAGACCCAGTCCTTCGCCGCGGCCCCGGAGGTGGTGGCCGATCTGGGCGGGATGCGCTTCCCCACCTCGGGCAAGGCGTTCTATCACTACGTGGATCTGCTGGATCTGCCGACCCGGGAGTTCCCGAATCCGCTCACCGGGGCGGCCCCCTCCACGGTGATCGAGCTCAAGGGTCAGGCGTTCTACGCCGAAGATGCCAGCCACCTTCCGCCGTTCTTCGCCGAGGTGGCCCAGGCCTGGCAGCGCGCGCTCACCGAGGAGGCCGAGCTGGAGGCGGTGCAGCAGGCGATCTGCGCCCGCGATGTTCATACGCTGAAGCGGCTGTGGAACCAGCTGGTGGAGCGCTTCGACGATGAGTCCTTCTACGGCTTCCTCTCCTCCAGCCAGGCGTTCCAGGATCTGAGCTTCGAGCACCTGGAGGCCTTCGGACAGGTCGGCTTCGGCAGCGGGGGCTGGGACACCGACTTCACGAATTCGATCCTCGAGGTGCTGCGCGTGGTGTTCACCGGCGCCGATGATCACCACCGCAGCATCGACGGGGGTGCCCAGCGGCTGCCGGTCCAGCTGTGGAAGCACCGCCCCGAGCAGCTTGCCCACTGGTCCCCTGGAACCTCGCTGGAATCTCTGCATGGCGGGGCCCCTCGAGGTGCGGTCTCCGGGATCCATCGTGGCAGCAACCCGGCGCTGCCCGGCGGCGGGGTGCGGGTCACCGAGAAATGGGGCCGCACCCAGGAGTTCGCCGCCGCGGTGGTGACCTGCCAGTCCTGGCTGCTTTCGGCGCGGATCGACACCGATGAGAATCTCTTCGCTCCCTCGATGTGGACCGCGATCGAGAAGAGCCACTACATGCTCTCCTCCAAGACCTTTGTGATGGTGGACCGGCCCTTCTGGCGCGACATCGACCCGGAGACCGGCGCCCGGTGATGTCCATGACGCTGACCGACCGGCTCCCCCGCGCCACCTACCTGCTGGATGAGGGCCCGGACCGGCCTGCCGCGATCCTGCTCAGCTATACCTGGAACGACGACGCCCTGAAGTGGCTCCCGCTGGACGCCTCCGAGCGGACCCGGCTGATGCTGCATTCACTGGCGAAGATCTACCCCGGGGTGGACATCGGGGCGCATATGGTCGGTGAGCCGATCACGGTCTCCTGGGAGGCCGACCCAAATTTCATGGGCGCCTTCAAGAACAACCTGCCCGGGCACTACCGCTACCAGGAGCGGCTCTTCGGGCACTTCGTCCAGGAGCAGCTGCCGGAGCACCAGCGCGGGGTGTTCCTCGCCGGCGACGACATCTCCTTCACCGCCGGTTGGGCCGACGGCGCGGTGACCACCGCGCTGAACGCGGTCTGGGGGGTGCTGCACCACCTGGGCGGGTCCGCCGCGGCGCAGAACCCCGGGCCGGGTGACGTCTGGGCGGATCTGGCCCCGATCCGGCTGGACTGAACGGCCGGACTGAACGGTTGGACTGGTCGCCCGGACTGGGCGGCCCGACTGGGTGGCCGGAATCGGTGGCCGGCTTGGGACCGCTACAGCCAGTTCCGGTGGAGCTCCGCGCGCCGATCCTGAAGGTAGTCCGCGCTGTCGGAACCTGCGTCCTGGCTCTGGTCCGGCAGGTCCACGACCAGCAAACCCGGTTCCACACCCAGCTCCCCCAGCGGCTGCCCTGCCGGGCCGACGACGACGCTGCCCCCGTCGAAGACCAGCCCGCCCTCCGGGCCGCAGTGGTTGGCATAGGCCAGGGTGATCCCATTCTCCACCGCGCGCGCGGGCAGCAGGATCCCCGGGACCGAGGTCTCGTCCCCGGCCAGAGCGGTGGGCACCAGCACCAGCTGGGCGCCGCGGGCTGCGGCGGCCCGGACCATCTCGGGGAACTCCACGTCGTAGCAGACCAGCAGGCTCAGCTGCCGTCCGCCCCAGCTGAGCACCGGCGGCGGCTGCTCGCCCGGGACGAAGGCGGCCTTCTCCTCGGGTCCGTAGAGCTGGACCTTCTGGTAGCTGGCAAGCACCTCTCCGTGTTCATCGGCGAGCTCGGCAGTGATCCCGCGCCGCTCGGGCCCCTCAGGGCCGGGAAGCGACCACACCAGCGCGATCCCGCGGTCCCGGGCGATACCGCGCAGTCTGGACCTCGCGGCGTCGACCTGTTCCGCGCTGACCTGGGCACGGATCTGAGACGGGACGTAGCCGAAGCCGAAGAGCTCCGGGGTGAGCAGCAGCTGGGCCCCCTGCTCGCTCGCCCGAGCCGCGGCGTCGTCGACCAGGTCCAGGTTGTGCTGCGGCTCCAACGGACGGGCGGTGTGCTGCATCAGCGCGATTCGCATGGGACCAGTATCCCCTGACCGATGCCCAGCTGGGCGGACTCCTTCAGAATCAGCCGGTCAGCACCTCACTCTTCCTGAGGGTCAGGCTGGTCAGAACACCATGCCGAAGGCTATCGGTCCCAGGAGCACGGTGAAGATCGTGATCAGGATGATCCCGACGACGTTGAGCACGACACCGCCGCGCACCATCTCGGTGATCTTCACATAGCCGGTGGCGTAGACGATGGCATTCGGAGGGGTGCCCACCGGGAGCATGAACGCGCAGGTCGCGGCCAGGGCAGCCGGGATCAGCAGTGTGACCGGGTCCACCCCGATGCCCACCGCCACGCCGCCGAGGATCGGGATGAAGGTGGCTGCGGTGGCGGTGTTGCTGGTGATCTCGGTCAGCAGCAGCACGATGGTGACCACCACGGCCAGCAGCAGCACGATCGGCAGCGCGCCGAGGCCGCTGACCTGTTCACCGAACCAGGCATCGAGACCGGTGCTGGCCACGGCCGCGGCGAGTGAGAGGCCGCCGCCGAAGAGCAGCAGCACACCCCAGGGAAGACCTTCCTCGGCGTCCTTCCACTGCAGGGTCATGTTGCCGCGCTTGTCACCGGGGATCAGGAAGAGCAGCACGCCTGCGCCGATGGCGATCACGGTGTCGTCGAAGAGCTCCAGCCAGGGCAGCTGTTCACCGATGTCACCGACGCCGGAGAGCACTCCGGGCACGATCCAGCAGAAGGCGGCGAGGACGAATACGCCGAGCACGACCTTCTCTCCCTGGCTCATCGGCCCCAGGGCGGAGACCTCGTCATTGATCAGCTTCTTGCCGCCGGGGATCTCCGCGAGCTGGAATCGGAACATCACCCGGGTGATCAGCAGCCAGGAGAGTCCGATGAACACGACCACGATCGGCACCCCGAGGATCATCCACTGGGCGAACCCGACGGTCTCACCGAGCTCCTCACTGATGTAGCCGGCCACGATGGCATTGGGCGGGGAGCCCAGCAGGGTGCCGAGCCCGCCGATGGTGGCGGCCCAGGCGATCGCCAGCACCAGGGCGACGCCGAAGATCCGCACCTCACGGTCCTCGATGACGTCGCTGATCGCCTTGCCCGACCGGATCTCCTCGGTCAGGGAGGCGCTCTCGGCCTGGGTGCCGGTGTTGCGGCTGTTCTCCACCACCAGGGTCAGCACGCTCAGGCCGATGGGCAGCATCATCAGGGTGGTCGCGGTGTTGGAGACCCACATGGACAGGAACGCGGTGGCGATCATCATCCCGAGGATGATCTGCCGGGGGTGCGTGCCGACCCGTTGCAGCGTCAGCAGCGCGATCCGGCGGTGCAGGTTCCATTTCTGCATCGCGATGGCGATCAGGAAGCCGCCGAGGAAGAGGAACACGATCGGGTTCGCGTAGGGCGCGGTGACCTCGGCGACCTCCAGCGCGGTGAGCACCGGGAAGAGCACGATCGGCAGCAGCGAGGTGACCGAGAGCGGCATCGATTCGGTCATCCACCACACGGCCATCAGCACCGCGACCCCGGCCACCAGGCGCGCGTCGGCGGACATGTCGGCGGCGCCGAGCAGCGCCCAGACCAGGATGGCCAGCCCGATCCCAAGCGCTCGGAAGGCCCAGGTCTTCGCCGGTGGGCGTGTGGGGCCTCCGGTGTCGATGATGCCTTCGCGTCGGGCCTGATCGGGCGTCGCGTCTCCGGACTGATCGCTCATGGCTGCATCTCCCACCTTGTTCCGAGACCGCCCACCAGGTGGAGTGACGTGTCTCACGTGTGGATCATAACCTAGGGCACTCCAGTGGGACTGACCAGGGCCCCGGACCCGGAATGTCTCGCCGAGCCCCGGGCCGCTGGGAGTTCCGGTGCAGCTGGGCGGGAGAGGTTGCGTATGCTTGTCCCCGATGTTCTGGCGGCCGCCTGTGCATTCGTCGCGGCGGGCTGTTGGCTCTGTTCGCTGAGCCAAGGACGCGTGACACAGATGAACAGCCAGGACAAGGCACCCCGAACGGTGCCAGACGCCGAACGAAACGGCGTGAGCCGGACCCCGGGCCGCTCGCGCCCCAGCGGTGTCTTCATCATCTCGATGGCGGCGCTGCTGAGCTTCGTGCTCTGGGCGGCGCTCGCGCCGGAGAATCTGAACCTGGTGATGACGGCGGCGTCGACCTGGTCCTCGCAGAACATCGGCTGGGCCTACCTGGTGGTCACAGCGGGCTGCATCGCGCTGATGGTCTATCTCGGACTGAGCAGGTTCGGCAAGATCCGGCTGGGCGAGGATCATGACCGCCCGGAGTTCAGCAACTGGTCCTGGATCGCGATGATCTGCGGCACCGTGATGGGCATCGGGCTGATCAGCTACGGCGCGGCCGAACCGATGAGCCACTTCATGGTGCCACCGCACGGCCTCGCAGAGCCTGAGACCCTGGACGCCGCGGTGCGCGCGATGCAGTTCTCCTACTTCAACTGGGGCCCCAATGCCTGGGCGCTGTTCGGCGTCTTCGGGCTGGCCATCGCCTACTCCACCCACAGGCGGCACAACACCGGACTGATCTCCCCGATGCTGCGCCCGGTGCTGGGCAAGAGCATGGACGGCTGGGCGGGCCAGCTCATCGACATCTTCACCATCATCGCCACGCTCTTCGGCACCACCACCTCGCTGGGACTCGGCGCGGCGCAGATCGCCGAGGGGGTCAACAGCCTCACCGGGATCCCCTCGGATCTGTTCGTGCAGGTCATCATCATCGGGGGGATCACCGTGGTCTTCACCCTCTCCGCGATGTCCGGGGTCACCCGCGGCATCAAATGGATCAGCAAGGCCACCATGCTCGCCGCCGCGGCGCTGGGCGTGTTCGTGCTGGCGGTGGGCCCGACCAGCTTCATCAGCAACCTGTACTTCCGTTCCATGGGACAGTTCCTCGCGGAGTTCCCGATGGTCGCGCTGCTGACCCCGGGCACCCCGGAGGACCTGCAGTGGATGCAGTGGTGGACCTACTTCATGATGGCATGGTGGCTGAGCTGGGGCGCCTTCGTCGGCATCTTCCTGGCGAAGATCTCCAAGGGGCGCACCATCCGGGAGTTCGTGGTCGCGGTGCTCGGCGTACCGACCCTGGTCTTCAGCCTCTGGTTCACGATCTTCGGCGGCTCCGCGATCCATCTCGATATGTTCTCCGGCAACAGCATCGGCGAGGCCACCTTGGAGGACACCAACGTGACCTTCTTCGCGCTGCTCGATGCACTGCCACTCGCGGCCATCACCTCGGTGCTCACCGTGGCTATGGTGGTGCTGTTCTTCGTCTCCAGCGCCGACTCGAACACCTTCGTGCTCAGCGTGCTCTCCTCGCGCGGCTCGATGTACCCGAGCGACCCATGCTGGGCGTCTGGGGCCTGCTCACCGGGCTCTGCGCCATCGTCCTGTTGATCGCCGGCGGCCTGCAGGCGCTGCAGCAGACCGCGCTGCTCTCCGCGGTGCCATTCACCATCATCGCCACCCTGCTCGGGATCTCGCTGGTCAAGGAGCTGCGCCGGGACGCCCGGTTCGTCCGGCGCGCCGAGCCCCGCCGAACGGTCGACGCCGAGCCGCACACCGTGAGCTGATCCCGCGATGTGGACGAGTTCTGCGCAACAATGAGGCGTATGAGCCCCCACGACGCCTCCGCAGAACACCCGCAGGACCCACCCCAGACACCGGTGGGACCCCGGGACAGCTCCCGCACGCCGCGCTTCGCCGGCCCCGCCAGCTTCGCGCTGCTGCCGCTTCTGGAGACGGTGGGCACCGCTGACATCGCGGTGGCCGGGGTGCCCTTCGACTCCGGGGTGAGCTACCGGCCCGGCGCAAGGTTCGGGCCCGCGCATGTGCGCGAGTCCTCCCGGCTGCTGCGCCCGTACAACCCCGCCCAGGACATCTCACCCTTCGCGGTGCAGCAGGTGGCCGACGCCGGGGACATCGTCGCGAACCCCTTCGATCTGGACCAGGCGATGGAGCAGGTCTATCAGGGAGCGAAGGAGCTGCTGACCCGCGCGGGCAGGCTCGCGGTGATCGGCGGCGACCATACGATCGCCTATCCGCTGCTGCGCGCCGCGGCCGAGCAGCACGGCCCGGTGGCGGTGCTGCATGCGGATGCGCATCTGGACACCTGGGACACCTATTTCGGGGTTCCGCTCACCCATGGCACCCCGTTCCGACGAGCCTCGGAGGACGGGTTCATCGATCTCACCGCGAGCGCGCATCTGGGAATCCGCGGACCGCTCTACGGCAAGGGCGATCTCACCGACGACGCGCAGCTCGGGTTCCAGATCACCAGCAGCGAGTACATCGAGGAACACGGGGTCCCCGCAGCGATCACCCGGCTCAAGCAGCGCCTGGCCGGGAAGCCGGTCTACATCTCGGTGGACATCGACGTGCTGGACCCGGCCCACGCCCCCGGCACCGGCACCCCGGAGGCCGGTGGGCTGACCAGCCGCGAGCTGCTGCGGATCATCCGTGCCCTGAGCGATCAGCAGATCGTCGGCGTGGACGTCGTCGAGGTCGCCCCCGCCTATGACCACGCGCAGCTGACCGGGATCGCGGCCGCGCACGTGCTCTACGAGCTGATCTCCGCCATGGGCGCTGAGCGGGTCCGGYCSGCGCGCTSAGCGCGCGGACCGGACCCGCTCAGCGGCCGGACCCGCTCAGGCGCTCGGGGCCGGCAGCTGCGCTCAGGGCGTCAGACGACGGCGCAGCTCTTCGCTCTGGGCCGCGATGGACTCCGGCAGCGAGTCGCCGAACTGAGCGAACCACTCGTCGATTCCGTCGAGCTCGGTGAGCCACTCCTGGCGGTCCACGGTGATCGAGTCCTCCAGCGCCTCCGGGGTGATCTCCAGCCCGGTCAGGTCCAGGCCGTCCATCGTGGGGGTGAAGCCGATCGGGGTCTCCACCGCCTTGCCGCCTCCTTCGAGGCGTTCGGTGACCCACTTGAGCACGCGCGAGTTCTCGGAGAACCCGGGCCAGGAGATCTTCCCGTCGCGCCCCCTGCGGAACCAGTTCACCAGGAAGATCTCGGGCAGCTTGGACTGGTCCGCCTGCCCGGAGACCTCCACCCAGTGCCTGAGGTAATCCCCGGCGTCGTAGCCGATGAACGGCAGCATCGCCATCGGGTCCCGCCGCACATTGCCCACCGCGCCCTCTGCCGCCGCGGTGGTCTCCGAGGAGAGCGTGGCGCCGAAGAAGATCCCGTGGTTCCAGTCCCGGGCCTGGGTGACCAGCGGGACCGTGGTCTTGCGCCGTCCGCCGAAGAGGATCGCGTCCAGCTTGACCCCGTTGGGCTCGGAGTACTCCGGGGCGAGCATGTCGGTCTGATCGATAGGGGTGCAGAACCGGGCGTTAGGGTGGGCGGCCGGCTGTTCTGAGTCCGGCGTCCAGTCCTCACCGCGCCAGTCGGTCAGATGGGTCGGGGTCTCTTCGGTCATGCCCTCCCACCAGACGCCGCCGTCGTCGGTGAGCGCGCAGTTGGTGAACACCGAGTTGCCCTTGGCGATGGCACGCATCGCGTTGGCGTTGGTGTGCCAGCCGGTGCCCGGGGCGACCCCGAAGTAACCGGACTCCGGGTTGACCACCCGGAGCTCGCCGTCGTGACCCGGCCGGATCCAGGTGATGTCATCCCCCAGGGTCTCAGCCTTCCACCCCTGAAGGGTGGGGTCGATCAACGCCAGGTTGGTCTTGCCGCAGGCCGAGGGGAAGGCACCGGAGATGAAGTAGCTGCGGTTGGCGGGGCTGGTGAGCTTGAGGATGAGCATGTGCTCGGCGAGCCAGCCCTCGTCCCGGGCCATGACCGAGGCGATGCGCAGCGCGTAGCACTTCTTGCCCAGCAGCGCGTTGCCGCCGTAGCCGGAGCCGTAGGACCAGATCTCTCGGGTCTCCGGGTAGTGCACGATGTACTTCTCCTCGTTGCACGGCCAGGGGACGTCCTGCTGGCCCGGCTCCAAGGGTGCGCCCACGGAGTGGACCGCCGGGACGAAGAACGCGTCCAGCTCCTCGATCTTGCGCAGCACATCGGTGCCGATCCGTGCCATGATCCGCATGCTGGTGACCACGTAGGCGGAGTCGGTGATCTCCACGCCGAACTTGGGGTCCTCGGCGTCGAGATGACCCATCACGAAAGGGATCACGTACATGGTGCGCCCGCGCATCGCCCCGTCAAAGACGCCGCGCAGGGTCTCGCGCATCTGCGCGGGCTCGACCCAGTTGTTCGTGAAGCCGGCATCGCGCTCGTTCTCCGAGCAGATGAAGGTGCGGGACTCCACCCTAGCCACATCGGCGGGATCGGAGAACGCGGCGAAGGAGTTGGGGAAGTCTGGGCTGGTGAGCCGTGTGAATGTTCCGGATTCGACCAGTTCGTCGGTGAGTGTGCGGTGCTCGCTCTCGGATCCGTCCACCCAGTGGATCCGGTCGGGCTGAGTCAGGGCTGCGATCTCCTGGACGAAGTTCAGCAGCGGGGCATGTGTCGTGGGAGCCTCGGCCGTGATCGCAGGATCCCTGGTCCCTGATCCATTCGATCCACTCGCACCGGGCGCCGTTGCAACGGTGTTGACCATTGTTTCCCTCCATTGGGTACAGGTTCGTTCTGACCCCCTCCTGGTTGGTGAGACCAGGACCCAAGGACGTGGGACGCCGATCATGTCCCGGTGCGCACAGCACTGTACGCACACATCCCTGCATCCCCGTCAGCACCGATGGGGACCAGCTACATACCACTGTAGCGTTCCCAGATGACAGGGCTGTAAACGACGACGGCGCGGTCCACCTCCGCGCGGCGTCCCGGTCACACCCGGTGCGCCGCGAAGGATTTGTCGGCCCTCCGGTGTGCGTGTATAGTCTTCTAGGTCGCGATCGCTTGGCGGTCAGGCAGTGAAAAAGTAAATATGCGCCTATAGCTCAGCTGGATAGAGCGTCGGTCTACGGAACCGAAGGTCGGGGGTTCGAATCCCTTTGGGCGCACCAAAGACCTTCATGGAACACCCCCTGAATCGCAAGATTCAGGGGGTGTTCTTGTGTGTTCCCAGACCTTGGAGGTCCGACCTTGGAGCCGAGACCTTGAGGCTCAAGGCTCGGCTGGCTAGTCTCAGCCCAGACCGATCAGCGTTGAACACCTCTTTGCGGGAATGAGGCTTCGCCATGACTGCACCAGGACGGGGGTGGCTGGCCAATGGCCTGGCCGGTGTGCGCATCCTGGGCCACCTGGTGACCGGGCCGCTGCTGCGCCGTCGCAGGATGGGTTGGGGAGCTGTTTGTTCCGAGGTCGAGGCCGACTGGCCAGGAAATGAGCTGATCCCGGATCCGGCCTGGACCGCCACCCATGCCGCGACCGTCGCAGCGTCTCCGGAGCAGATCTGGCCCTGGTTGGCTCAGCTGGGACAGGGCCGCGGCGGGTTCTACAGCTTCGAACGGTTGGAGAACCTCCTCGGGTGCCAGATCCGCAACGTCGACCGGGTCCTCCCGGAGCACCAGGACGTCGTCGCCGCCGGAGAGGTTCGACTGGCACCTCAGATGGCGATGCGCGTGGCACGAGCCGAGATCGCCGCCGACCTGGTGCTGGTCGCGGACTTCCGGGCCGCTGACGCAGAGACCACCGACGCGGTGGGTCCCGGCTCAGCGCATGCCGGCTCAGAAGACCCCGGCTCCCGCACCGGCGGTTCGGTTGCGGCGGTGGCTGGCGTCTGGTCCCTGCATCTGAGGCCGAGGCCCGAGGGCGGCACACGCCTGATCGAACGTCTCCGCTACGCCAAGGCTCGTTCCTTTCCGGAGCAGATCTTCGGCTCACGCCACCTGATCGAACCGATCAGTTTCGTGATGAGCAAAGAGATGCTGTGCAACATCAAAGAGCTAGCGGAACGAGGCGCGCTCGCCTCGCGCTCCGGGGCGGATCACATCGAGCCGACATTGGCCTGACTCCAAGGGTTCCCGTGGGGTTTACCCAGTCCTATCCTGAGAACAGGTCCATTGGGAGATCCAGCCGAGGGAGCTCGTCATGGCAGAAGCGCCTTCACCGAGGCCATCCGAAGACGCACCCGCTCCCCCCAAGACAAGACCGGGTCAATGGGCCCTGCTGATCGTCGGCGCACTCTTGCATGGCGCTGGCAGCACCCTGCTGCTCACGGCGGCGCTGGCGAGTCTGATCCCAGAGCCGGGCGAATGGAAGTTTTGGCCGTACTACCGAGTCGACTACATGACCGAGTGGGACGCGCAGCAGGCCACGCAGTGGTGGGAACAGCTCCAGGACACCATCCCCACGCTGCTGATCATCGGCGCGGCGGCCCTCGTGGTCGGCGTCGTCGCCCTGCTCTTCGGCGCGGCCGGACTCGGCCGTGACATCGACCCGCAGCGCACCGCCCCAGCAGGCGGCGGCGGTACCGCCGGTCTGGACAGCCCCGGTGCAGGCGGTGTCAGTGCGGGCAGTGTCGACACTGCCCAGCGAAGCTCGGTCTATCCGGTCCGGCTCACCGGGCACCTCGATGCACCATCCCGGGCCCTGTGGCTGGTGAAGTGGCTGCTGGCGATCCCGCACTACATCGTGCTGGCCCTGCTCTGGCTCACCGCGTTCGTGACCACCCTTGCGGCGGGGCTGGTCATCCTCTTCACCGGAAGGTACCCCCGCGCCTGGTTCTGCTTCAACGTGGGAGTCCTGCGCTGGTCCTGGCGCGTGGGCTTCTACGGCTATTCGGCGCTGGCGACGGATCGGTATCCTCCCTTCACCCTGGCCTCTGCGGACTATCCAGCAGACCTGAGCATCGCCTATCCCGAGCGGCTCTCGCACTGGATGGTGCTGGTGAAGTCCTGGCTGTTCGCGATCCCTCACCTGTTGCTGATCGGGATCTTCACCAGTCCCTCGGGCACCGGCTGGCAGAGCAGCTGGGAGAATACGGGCAGCGGCACCGGGCAGACCACCGGTTCTGGGGGCGGCTTCTCGCTGCTGGGCCTGTTGCTGCTGATCACCGTCATCATCCTGCTCTTCACCCGGCGCTACCCGCGGGGGATCTTCGACTTCGTGATGGGCCTGAACCGCTGGGGCAACCGGGTCGCCGCCTATGTGCTGCTGATGCGTGATGAGTACCCGCCCTTCCGGCTCGATCAGGGGCCGGTGGAACCAGGACCGGATCCTCACCCCAACCCGGGCGCCGCTCCGGACCGCACCCGGTCCGCCCCGGCCACCTGGACCGACTGGGTGTAGGCACACCATGAAGGCCTGGCGGAGCAGCTCTATCAGCACCACCCTGGAACGAGCCGAGATGCCGGTGCCCACCCCTGAGCCGGATGAGGTGCTGCTGCGCGTGGAGGCCTGCGGGGTCTGCCGGACCGATCTGCACGTGATCGATCATGAGCTTCCGCCACGTCGGGCAGATGTGGTTCCCGGTCATCAGATCGTCGGGATCGTGGAGGCGCGCGGCGCGGCGGTGCGGCGGATCGAGCTCGGCGACCGGGTCGGCGCGGCCTGGCTTCGCCGCACCTGCGGGCTCTGCGCCTGGTGCAGGACCGGCCGGGAGAATCTCTGTCCCGATTCGCTCTATACCGGGTGGGACGCCGATGGAGCTTCGCCGATTACGCCACCGTCCCGGCAAGCTACACCTATCCCCTGGGGCCGGAGGCCGATCCGGTCCGGACCGCTCCGTTGCTCTGCGCGGGGATCATCGGCTACCGAGCGTTCATGCGGAGCAGGCTTCCCCCGGGCGGCCGGCTGGGCCTCTACGGATTCGGCTCCAGCGGGCATCTGACCGCGCAGCTGGCGATGGCTTTCGGTGCGCAGGTCTGCGTCATGACGCGCGGGCAGACCAACCGCAGGCTCGCCCGGCAGCTCGGCGTAGACTTCGTCAGCGATGCCTTCGCGGAACCTCCGGGCCCTTTGGACGCCGCGATCATCTTCGCCCCCGCTGGAGAGCTGGTCCCGGCAGCGTTGCGGGCCACAGCGCGGGGCGGCACCGTGACGATCGCTGGCATCCATATGAGCGACATCCCGCAGATGCCCTATCAACAGACCCTCTTCTATGAACGGGATCTCCGGACGGTCACCGCAAACACCCGCACCGACGGGATCGAGTTCCTGAGACTGGCTCAACACCTCGGCATAGCGGCCGAGGTGACGGTCTACCGCTTCGATGCGCTTCCGACCGCTCTGGAGGACCTGCGGGCCAGCCGCGTCTCCGGGTCCCTGGTGCTCTCCGACTGACCAGGGACCGTTTGAACGCAGCGGGTCAGTGCCTGCGCAGCCGGTGCGGCTTGTGCGTGGGAATCACCAGCACCGGGCTGACGGCCCGGTTCAGCACGGCCTGACTGACCGATCCCAGCAGAAGCCCGGCGAATCCGCCGTGACCCCGGGTGCCGATCACCAGCAGCGCCGCGGTGCGCGAGGCCTCAGAGAGCACCCCGGCGGGTGAGCCGTCGAAGAACTGCCAGCGCACCGGCACCCCCGCGGACTTCGCCGCCACCTCCTGGGTCAGCGCTTCCAGGTGATCGGTGTAGCGCCGGCGCAGATTGGGCAGCTCGAGGTTGTGCTCCACGGTGTTGGGATACCAGTGGCCCTGCGCGTTCAACGGTGCCGCGGAGACCAGGGTGAGCGGACTGTCGACGAGCTCCGCAGCCTCAGCGGCCAGGTGCACCACATCAGCGGCGCGATCGCCGACGTCGACGCCGACCACGATCTCGGAGTCAAAGTTGAGCGCGTCGGTGACGTTCGCGAAGGACCGGCGCGAATGTTCTCGGCGCCCGACTCCTCCATCAGCGTCACCGGCTCCTCATGGGCCGCCTCGGCGTCTGGGCGGTCCTGATGCTGCGCCAGCAGCTCGGTCTCGGAACCGGACTCCCAGCGTTCCGGCACCACCAGTGTGGGGCAGTGCGCGTGTGCGGTCAGTTTCGCGGAGACGCTGCCGAGGAACCGGCCGGCGAACCGGTTGCGGCCGCGTTTGCGACCACGGCGATGCGGGCGTCACTGCTCTCATCCACCAGGGTGGCGCCGGCGTCGCCCTCCGCGGTGCGGGTCGTGACCTCGACTCCAGCCTCGACCGCACGGGCGGAGTAGCTGTCAAGGAGGTCCTGCACGGAGCTCGCGGCCTCGGAGCGGTACTGGTCCAGCTGGCGGACATAGTAGTCGTCGGTCACGACTGGTCGGATGAATGTTCCGATAAGACGCAGCGGCCATTCGCGCTGCCGAGCGATCATCAGTCCCACCTTGAAGGCGCGCTCGCTGCCCGCCGACCCGTCGATACCGACCAGCACGCCTGGGACGCGGCTGCTGGAGGCTTCGTGTGCATGTGACATACCACGAGCTTACGGGCAGTTTCAGCATTTCTGTAGGGATTATTTTCATATTCAGATCACTGTTTCGCCGCAGTTCGAATCAGCGAGCGCCCGGCCGTCCTGAGCTCGCGGCACCGCGCGTGCCGCGAGCCGACGGTGAGCAGGACGAAACCTGTTGCATACACAGGCAAACACAGATAAAGTGTGTCTAAACCCACACGAAAGTGGTCTGGGTCACTGAAATGGAGCTCCGAATGACACTGCTTGCCCCCGAACGGCACGAGCGGATCCTGGACCGATTGCGCCGCACCGGCACGATCACGGTCCAAGAGATCGCCCGCGACCTGAAGGTGACCAAGGAGACCGTCCGCCGCGACCTGGACCAGCTCGAGACGGCCGGCTCGCTGCAGCGCGTCCACGGCGGCGCCGTCGTGAGTTCTGCCCCGTCCCGGCGGGAGACCTCGCTGCGCCAGCGGCAGAGCGAGCACTCCGCGCAGAAGCGCGCGATCGCCCGTGAGGCGATGAGCTTCGTGCCCTCCTCCCCTGATGCCTCTGTGCTGCTCGACGCCGGCACCACCACCGAGGCGCTCGCCGAGCTGCTCGGCGCCGAGGAGCAGCAGCAGCACACCCGGTTCGTCACCACCAGCTCGGTCCCGATCGCCCAGAAGCTGGCCGAGATCAGCTCCCTGGACGTGGAGGTGCTCGGCGGGAAGGTCCGAGGGATCACCGGGGCCGTGGTGGGCGCGCAGGCCGTGGCCACCTTGGCGCACCGTCAGGCTGACGTCGCGTTCATCGGCACCAACGGGGTCGACGCCGGCTTCGGCCTGTCCACTCCCGATACCGCTGAGGCCGCAGTGAAGTCCGGCCTGGTCCACGCCGCCCGCCAGGTCGTCCTGCTGGCGGATTCCAGCAAGCTCGGCCAACGCACCCTTGTACAGTTCGCAACCCTGGAGGAGATCGATGTGCTGATCACCGATGCCGCACCGCAGTCCGAGCTGGCCCACGCGCTGGACGCCGCCGATGTCCGAGTCATCGTGGCGGTCACCTCATGATCGTCACCTTCACGCCCAATCCGAGCCTGGACAAGACCCTCGAGCTCGACGCCCCGCTGCGTCCGGGGGCTGTGCAGCGCGCGATCAGCCACACCACCGACCCCGGCGGCAAGGGGGTCAACATCTCCCGAGCGCTCACCGCCGCCGGCACCCCCTCGCTGGCAGTGCTCCCCGGAGACCCCGGAGATCCGGTGCTGCTTGCCCTGCAGGAGCTCGGCGTTTCCGCTCGGGCGCTTCCGCTGGGCGCGCCGCTGCGCACCAACACCGCGATCACCGACCCGCAGGGGATCACCACCAAGATCAACGAGCCGGGACCGACGTTCGACGCCGCGCTCACCAGCTCGCTGCTGGAGCTGCTGCTTCAGGCCTCCGAGGGCGCCTCCTGGGTGGCGCTGGCGGGGTCGCTTCCCCCCGGAGTCCCGGTGGACTTCTACGCCCAGGCGATCACCGCGCTGCGCAGGACCTTCGGGGAGCAGGCGCCGAAGATCGCGCTGGACACCTCCGGGGAGCCGATGGCCGCCGCGCTGCCTGCCGGGCCGGACCTGATCAAGCCCAATGCCGAGGAGCTGCTCGAGCTCCATGCTGCCTTCACCGGCTCGATCTCCACCGACCTTGACACTGCTCAGCGACTGGCCGATGCACTCGAGACCGACCCCGCCCGTGCCGTGCAGCTCGCCACCGAGCTCCAGCACCACGGAGCACGCGCCGCCCTGGTCACCCTGGGCGCCCATGGTGCCGTGCTCATCCCCCACCTGGAGACCACGCCGAGCGTCGACGCGCCCACCGCGCTGCGCGCCTGGGGACCGGCGATCGCGCCGCGTTCCACCGTGGGGGCCGGTGATGCCTCGCTCGCGGGCTTCATCGCCGCCGCCCAGTCCGGAGCCTCAGAGACCGATTCACTCAAGCACGCCATGGCCATGGGACGAGCCGCGGCAGAACTGCCCGGCTCCATCATGCCGACACCGCAGGACCTCAGCACCGAAGAGATCAGCACCGAACACCTCATCCTCAACCCGAGAATGACCACTACCGTGAATGTGGAGACATCATGAACACGATCATCACGCCGGACCTGGTGAGCCTGGACAGGCTCACCGTCGGCAGCAAGCGCGAGGTCATCGATGCCCTCGCCGCACTCGTCGGCTCCGCCGGACGCAGCGCCGCCGTGTCAGAACTCGCCGCCGATGTCTGGGCGCGCGAGGAGACCTCCGAGACCGGCATGCCCGGCGGGATCGCCATCCCGCACTGCCGCACCGGTGCCGTCACCGAGGCCACGCTGGCGTTCGCCCGGCTGGCCCAGCCGGTGGACTTCGGCTCCACCGACGGCCCGGCGGACCTGGTCTTCATGATCGCCGCCCCCGACGGCGCGGACCAGGCGCATCTGAAGATCCTCTCCGCCCTGGCGTCCTCGCTGATCAACGAGGAGTTCCTCGCTGATCTGCGCAGCGCCGACTCCGAACAGCGCGTGGTCGACCTGGTTGCCGA
Organism: Nesterenkonia sp. AN1; assembly: GCF_000582475.1. Lineage (NCBI taxonomy): Bacteria > Bacillati > Actinomycetota > Actinomycetes > Micrococcales > Micrococcaceae > Nesterenkonia > Nesterenkonia sp. AN1. Next base: position 8,267 of record NZ_JEMO01000003.1, on the reverse strand, counting down.
GGCGGTCCAGCCGGCACCGGTCACCGCCAACGCCGGGGGCCGCGGGGCCTCCAGCGGCGCTGCGGCGTCCACCGCCGGCACCGCACAGGGTGCAGACCAGACCGCGACGACGGTCGGTCGCCTCGTCGCTGTGACCGCATGCCCCACCGGCATCGCTCACACCTATATGGCAGCAGACTCGCTGAAGAAGGCCGCGAAGGAAGCCGGCGTGGAGCTCCACGTGGAGACCCAGGGCTCATCGGGTGCAACACCGCTCGGTGCCGACACCATCGCCGCCGCCGACGCCGTCATCTTCGCCACCGACGTCGACGTCCGCGATCGCCACCGCTTCGCCGGCAAGCCCGTCATCGCCTCGCGGGTCAAGCGCGGCATCGATGAGCCGGCCAAGATGATCGCCGAGGCCCTCGCCGCGGCGAAGGACCCGAACGCCGCCGTCGTCGCATCGGGCGGATCCGGGGACTCCGACGGCAGCTCCGCTGCCAGCGGGGAACGTGAAGGCTTCGGCCGCGCGACCCAGCGGGTCCTGATGACCGGCGTCAGCTACATGATCCCGTTCGTCGCCGCGGGTGGTCTGCTGATCGCGCTGGGCTTCCTGCTCGGCGGCTACAACATCACCGAGGTCGCTAACGACGTGGCCCTGGGGAACTCGCTGTGGAACCTTCCCACCCCTGATCAGCTGCCGGAGGAGTTCCTCGGCTTCGGTGCCCTCGGTGGGTATCTGGGCGCGGTCTTCTTCACCCTCGGTGGAGCGGCGATGGGCTTCCTGGTCCCCGCCCTGGCCGGTTACATCGCGTTCGGCATGGCTGATCGTCCCGGCATCGCCCCCGGCTTCACCGCCGGTGCGATCGCGCTGACCATGGACGCCGGCTTCATCGGCGGCATCGTCGGCGGTGTCCTCGCCGGTGCGGTGGCCCTGTGGTTCCGCAAGCTCAGCGTGCCGCGCTGGCTGGCCGGGCTGATGCCCGTGGTGATCATCCCGCTGCTGGCGACCCTGGTCGCCGGTGGACTCATGCTCCTGGTGCTCGGCGGCCCGATCGCCGCGCTGACCGCAGCCCTGGAGGGCTGGCTCAACGGCATGACCGGCTCCGCCGCGATCCTGCTGGGCATCATCCTGGGTCTGATGATGTGCTTCGACCTTGGTGGACCGGTCAACAAGGTGGCCTACTCCTTCGCTGTGGCAGGGCTCTCGGCAGCCGTCGCTGATGGCAACACCGGACCGCTGATGATCATGGCCACGGTCATGGCCGCCGGCATGGTGCCCCCGCTGGGCATGGCGTTCGCGACCTTCATCGACTCTCGCCTGTTCAGCCCGGCCGAGCGGGAGAACGGCAAGACCGCCGTGCTCCTGGGTGCGGCATTCATCTCCGAAGGCGCCATCCCCTTCGCCGCAGCCGACCCGCTGCGCGTACTCCCGGCATCCATGATCGGTGGCGCCGTCACCGGTGCGATGACCATGGCTTTCGGCATCACCTCCTACGCACCCCACGGCGGCATCTTCGTGCCGTTCGCCATCGAGAACTTCTGGCTCTTCCTGGTGGCCGTGCTGGCGGGCTCCCTGGTCACGGCGTTCTCCGTGATCGCCCTGAAGCGCTGGGCACGTAAGGGTGTAACCTCTGCTGCATGATTGAACGCACTGCGGTGATCGCCGCGGCGGCCGGGCTCCACGCCCGGCCTGCCGCGGCTTTCGCGTATGCGGCGGCAGAACAGACGGTCCCGGTCGAGATCGCGAAGGCGGCCGCGCCCGAGCTCTCCGTGCAGGCGGACAGCCTGCTGGGCGTCATGAGCCTGGACGTCGCGCAGGGCGACCGGGTGGTGCTGCGCGCCACCGGAGCGGGTGCCGAACAGGCCCTGGAGACGCTGGTCCAGCTGCTGGAGGCCTCGCAGTGAAACTCCTACTCGACAAATTACCCGGACGGGGCGAGGCGGCCGGCCCCCTGCTCGCGCTGAAGTGAAGCGTTCTGCGGCTACTCGGGATTGCGCCCAGACCATCCCTGTGTGAGATTGCGCCGAATCCGACGCAGTGCCCCACGTCCGCTCGCCGTCATGACCGCGGCGGCGATGGCGGCCAGGGCCGCGCTGAAGTAGAGCACAAAGGCCAGATTGTCCGAGCCCGTGAACATCGCGCCCGTCACCAGTAGGGCGAAGATCAGTACAAATAGTCCGGCCCGCATATCAGCGCCTCCTGTTATCAGTCCCGAGCTCGGAGGCCGGGAATCTCGCGCGGAATCAGTCCATCCTCGCGAACAGCAGGGAGTCTTCCCGTCGTCCACGGATGAGCATATGTGAGCGCAAGAGGGCTTCTTGCTGCATTCCGATCCGTCTCAGGACTCGCTGCGACGCGATGTTGCCCGGCCGGCACGTCGCCTCTACCCGCTGCAGTCCCAGTTCTTCGCGTGCGAAGCCCAGCACGGCGTCCGCGGCCTCGGTGGCGTACCCCTGACCCCAGAATCGGCGGGCCAACACGTAGCCCAGCTCCCCACGATGGTGCTCGGCACTTGTGATCGTGACCGAGCAAGCCCCCAGGACCTCTCCCCCAGCGGTGACTGCCCAGGTGAAGGACTCGCGCGCGGAGCGTGAAGCGGCGGCCATCGTGTCCTCGATGAACACACGAGTCTGCTCCAGCGTGTTCGGACCCCAGTCCATATAGCGACACACCTCCGCATCAGCGGCGTAAGCGTGGACACCCGGGACGTCCGCGGAGATGAAGTCGCGCAGCAGGAGACGATCAGTCCTCAGGTCGGGCATGAGGAGACTCTACGGGGCCGCCTCTCGCGGATTCCAGTGATGTGGCAGGTCAGAGCTAGATTCCGCCCTGGCGATGCCGTCGAGTGTGCACGGCCTGATTCTCGTGTGCCACGAATGCTCCACACCTGGTGCAGGTGAGCTGCGCACCACGCTCGGCCCTCTGGTACTGCTCGTGGACCGGCATCGACTCGAGTCCCAGGTACCGCTGAAGTCTTGTTGCCAAACCCATTCCAGGAGTACGCCATCTGTAAGTGAAGGCACCCGAGACGGGCCTTGTCACGACTGATCCTCGGGAAGGAAAATCTCTTCGATGGTGCAGTCGAAGACAGCTGCAATTCGAAATGCCAAGGGCAGAGATGGATCGAAGCGCCCGCGCTCGATTGAGATGATCGTCTGGCGCGAGACCCCGAGTTCATCGGCAAGTTTCTGCTGAGACCACGCCAGGCGTCGTCGTGATTCGTGGACCAGGTTCTTCACGTCACCCTTTCCGTCGCAGCAGCAGGTATCGGATGCCGGTAGAAACGAAGCAGAGTGCGAGCACCGCTGGGAGGACAAGTTTCAGGTCAACCTGGAAGTCGCGAGGGATGAAGGCAAGGACGAGGGAGGTGACTCCGAGGACGACGATGATGTCGTGAAAAGTGCCCGAGGTGGCTCTGTCGTACCACCCGGATTCGACCGAGTCGTCAGGATGCTGGGTTGCTCCTTTGAGGGTTTCGCGGTCGACGACGACAGCGAAGACCACAGCTATGCCAGGAAATGTGAGAAAGGCGGCGAAGCTCAGGAAGCCCACGAGGGGTTGCGCGCCAGCGACACCGAAGACCACAGCGAGCAGACCTCCAGCTATCCCGATGAGGATCCCGAGAGGAACCGCGATTGCCATCGCCGGTGTGCGGCCGGTCCCGAATCTGGTGCGGCCCCACGTCGTGGGTGGTTGCTCGATGGTCACTTTGAGTCCCCCTAAATGAACAGTTCACTTGACGTACAGCTTCTTTTACATCCTCGGCTGTGTCAAGTGGACTATGCACCGCCAGAAGCAGACCCTGCGTCAGCCTGCGAGCCAATCGCTCACCGGACACTCCCCCACGTCAGGCCGGTCCGCTCGATTGCTGACTGTGGATCGCGACCGTAAGCGGCGGGGGCGCTATATGCCCCAGGTGGCAGTGTTGATCACGTGGCTTGCGAGACAGGTTCGCGGATACTCCTCGGGAGGGAACGCAATGCCCAGCTTCTGAGTATCAGCGCCGCGGGGAGTGCGGCGAGACAGGCGAGCAGCCCGAACAACATGAGCGGACCGCCGACATTCTCCTCCCACCCCGCATGGAAGAACACTCCTGCCAGTAACAGCGCCATGATGCCCAGCGACGCCGTCATGCCGTTCGCCCACCGCCGCACGCGGCCCGCCGAACCGTTCTCCGCCACGGCCCCCGTGAGCAGCACCCAGCCGGCCAGCAGTGCAGCCTCGAATCCCAGGATTGCCACCGTCACGGCAGCCAGATAAGGGAATCCCAGATGTGCCACCTGCGGGTAGTCCTCGGCAAGCGCCGCGGCGACAAATGGGACCACGAGGAGTTGCGTGATGAGGGCTCCTAAAGCCAACGCTCCGAGAGTGATTCGGATGCCGAGGAACTCCGACGTGGTCACGCGTGGACCCTTCCCCTAGTGCTGCTCCCTGGCAGGAGCAAGGTTCTCTGGTGCATCCGCCGGAGACTCGTCATGAGAGCCCTTACCCCTCACCGAAGATGTTCTTCATGCGTCTTCGGCGGTGGGGTCGCGGTTCTCCCGACGCAGCAGGTCCCCGGGTTCACAGTCGAGAGCTTGGCAGAGTGCTTCCAAGGTGGAGAACCTGATGGCCCGTGCATGATTGTTCTTCAGTATCGAAATGTTGGCCGGAGTGATTCCGACCTTCTCGGCCAGCTCGCCCACCGACATCTGGCGTTCAGCGAGCATGACATCGATGGCAACCCTGATGGCCATCAGACGACCCCTGCCAGTTCGCTTCTGTAGTCGATCGCCTGGACCAACAGGCCACGCATGACTGCCAGAAGCAGCAAGAGCGAGAGCCCCAGTGTCACGGCGCCACCCAGCCCTACGAGGGCTGGAGGCCCACCGACCTGGACGATGAGTATCAGGTGCACGAAAACCGCTGCGGCCAATCCGGTGGTGATGATCAGCGCGACGAGGATGACATCCACCCATTTCAACGCCGACGCATCAAAGATTCGATCCTTCGACACCATCGACGCCAGTCGCCACGTAGCGACCAACCCGACCTGCACTCCCACGATGGCGGCGATCGCGAGAGTCGCGTAGGGCGCCGTCAGCGGCTCGATCTCAGGAAACACTTCGCCGGCGCTTCTTGCATTCACAGGGATCGCCACCTGGACGATGAGACTTCCCAACATCAGAAGGCTCAGGGCAACTCGGAGCCCGGTCGAGTACACAGTAGACATGTATTGATTATCAGGTGATTACTATTGTTAGTCAATATGCTGGGTCTAACGTTGGCGGCATCCTGGTTGCGATTTCTGGTTCCGGGGAGATCGTGCGGACTTCCGGTTCGCCCCGCTAGGGTGAAGAGATGAGTGCGTCACGGACCCGGCACAGCGCAATGGTCGCGGTCGCTGCGGCAGGTGGCTTGTTGATCACTGCGTGCGGCAGTGAAGAGCCGACGCCTCAGCATTCTACCTCCCCGACCCACGACGACATCGACTGGGCAGAGGCTTACCAGCAGAGCGCACAACAAACGCCGGAAGATGATTGGCCTCGTGGCGACGTGCAGGAACCTGTGGAAACACTTTTCTCCCGGCACTATGTGGAGTGGGGAGACTACGAGGAAGTCGACGACGAGGTCTCACGGTTCTTCGTTGTCATGGGCAACTTCGATTGTCACGGCTTGCAGTACAGGGTGGAGGAGACCCAGGACGAAGTGGCCGTCGCCGTGATCACCGGCACGCGTGAGGGGGTGAACGAGTGCACAGAGGAGGCCGTCCTGGGAGCCATCGATGTGGAGCTCGAGAACCCCGTAGGTGTCCGCGACGTCGTGGACCTCAGCCAGCGCCTCTAGCAACCCTGGCACTCACCACCTGAACTCGCCTTCTGTGCTCGTCGTGAGTTAGGAGACATCTCCGCATGAGATGGCGAGTGAAGAACGCCCGTAAGCCGATGGTCTAGCGGGCGCTGGAACGTCGTCGCCGCGGTGTTGCGGCAGCGACACCGTCACCAGATTGACCGAAGGCCCCAAGGACAGACTGAATCGCCGTGCCTCTGAGGGGCGCATCGATCCGTGGATCGTCATGGCGCTTCGAAAGACGATTGCTCCATCCACCACCGGTGTCCCGCGGAATATGGGAGTCCGCGGTGATGCCGAGGTGTCGCAGGATTGAAGCGGCCCGTGGGTAGGTCTATGCTCTCGGCTTGTGAATCACTCGAATCCCGCTGGTCAGCGGGCGATGCTTCGCCGAGTACGCCCGGTGCAGCTCATCTTTCTAGGTTTCCTTCTCACCGCTGCTGTGGGAACGGGATTGCTTTTGTTACCGGCTGCCACGGCCCCGGGGGAACAGACTGATTTCATACACGCACTCTTCACCGCCACCTCGGCGCTGTGCGTGACTGGCCTTGTCGTAGTCGACACGGCGACTCACTGGTCCCCACTGGGGCAAGCGGTGATACTGGTGCTCATCCAACTGGGTGGTTTCGGGGTCATGACGTTTGCCACCGTGATCGGTCTGATCGTCCTGGGGCGTCTCTCGCTGAGGTCAAAACTGGTCGCTGCCACCGAAGCTAAGAGTCTGGGCCTGGCTGATCTTCGATCCTTGATCCTGGGGATCGTGAAGATCTCGTTGAGCATCGAGGGGGTCTTAGCCGTGGTGTTGGTGCTGCGGTTCTACCTGAGCTATCAGATGGGTTTTGGCGAAGCACTGTGGCAAGGGGTCTTCCATTCCGTTTCGGCTTTCAATAATGCAGGCTTCTCCCTCTTCAGTGACTCGATGATGGGATTCGTCGCTGACCCGGTGGTCTGTCTTTCCATGGCGGCAGCGATCATCTTGGGTGGTCTGGGTTTCCCTGTGATCATCCAGCTGCGGCGATATTTCCGGACCCCCAGATTATGGTCGATGCACACCCGGATAGTGGTGTGGGCGACCACGCTGCTACTGGTGCTAGGTACAGCACTGATCACTGTGTTGGAATGGTCGAACCCCCGGACCTTAGGGCCGCTGCATTGGTCTGAGAAGCTCTTGGCGGGATTCTTTCAGTCGGTGCAGACTCGCACTGCCGGGTTCAACAGTGTCGATATCTCCGCGATGGAACCGACGACATGGCTGGGGATCGATGTGTTGATGCTGATCGGCGGGGCACCGGCGGGAACGGCGGGAGGTATCAAGGTCACGACATTCGCAGTGTTGCTGTTCATCTTGATCACTGAACTCCGCGGAGACGCCGCGGTGAACATCTTCGGCAAAAGGCTCTCTCGTTCCGTGCACCGTCAAGCTATCGCCGTGGTCTTGCTGGCGCTGGCTCTGATCACCGTGGTGACCGGGGTGCTGATGCACATCTCTGGTCTTCCTCTCGATCAGGTCCTCTTCGAGACAGTCTCGGCGTTCTCCACGGTCGGGCTATCGACCGGGATCACCGCGGATCTTCCGGTCCTGGGACAGCTTCTCTTGGTGATGTTGATGTTCATCGGCCGGATCGGTCCCATCACGTTTGCTTCCGCTTTGGCACTGCGGGAGCGGCGAACCAAGTATGAACTTCCTAAGGAAAGGCCGATCATTGGCTAATTTCAAACTCTTCGGCGGCACTGACCCCTCTGATGTTGCGCGCCCGGATGCTGTGGCGGTCATCGGCTTGGGACGCTTCGGCAGAGCCCTTGCCCTGGAGCTGATGGCTCACGGAACAGACGTGCTCGGAATCGATATCGATGAAGCGGTGGTGCAATCACTCAACGGCAAGCTCACCCACGTCGTCGCCGCCGATGTGCGAAGCGAAGACGCGATGCGGCAGCTCTCGGTGGATGAGTTTGATCATGTGGTGATCGCGATCGCTTCGAACCTGGAATCCAGCATCCTCGCGACTTCCCTGATGATCCAGTTCCAGATCAAGGAACTATGGGCCAAAGCTGTCAGTGAAGCGCACCGGGCGATTCTTGAACAACTCGGGGTCCCCCACATCATCTTCCCCGAGCACGACATGGGCCGACGGGTCGCACATATGGTCAGAGGAAGCTTGGAAGACTACATCTTGATTGATGAGGACTTCGCGATCGCGAAGACGACCCCTCACCAGAAGATCCTCGGTCGGCCTCTCGGTGAGATCGATGTTCGGACTCTCCATGGGGTGAGCATCACCGCGGTCAAGCGCCTCAATGAGAAGTGGCAGCCCGCGACCCCGCAGACGGTGCTTGGCGCTGAGGACATCATCCTCGTCTCAGGGCCTGCCCGAGCAGCAGAGGGGTTCAAACGTCTGCGCTGAAGCCCCCGTTAGCTTCTAAGGACACCACTCATCCTGCCGGAGAAGCGGTGTCC
>NZ_JEMO01000002.1:0-91628 GCF_000582475.1 Nesterenkonia sp. AN1 | reverse complement strand
CGCGCCGCGCCGCCGGGCTCCGGCGGGACGTCCGGGGTGGCAGTGGCCTCCGGGGTGGCTGAGCTGTCCTCGGCTGTGAAGGCGGCCGGCGCAGGAGCCCCGGCTGGCTCCGAGGCGCCGTTGGTCAGCTGGTCCGCGCCACGGGTCCGCTCGGCTGCCGCAGCGGGGAACCCGTAGGTCGAGCCCCATGTGGCCTCGGGCAAGCCTGTGCCGGTCTCATGGATCGGCTCGCGGCCCTGCAGCGCCCGCGCCAGCGCCGAGGGACTGACCTCGTCGCTGAAGGTGCGCGCTCCGAGCCGCTGCAACCGGCTGCGCTCCTCCACGATGTGTGAGAGCACGACGACCTGCCTGCCACCGGCCTGGAGCTCGCCGAGCACCGTAGCCGTGAGCTGCTGGGTCTCGCCGATGATCAGCGCGGCGTCGGCCCGCCCGGCGCGGCACACCGCGATCAGCTCGGGAAGGTCGGCGCAGCGGCGTTCGATCGTGACGGGCCCCTGGAGACCCTCGACGGCTGCGATGTGGTCCACACTCAGCCGACCCATGGTCACCACCGCCCACCGGCCCATCTAGGCCCCGTCCTCCGGCGCGGGTTCCGAGACGGAGCCGGCATCGGCTCCCGCCGGGACCACGGACAGGGCCGAGGCCGAGCTGGTGGCGCCCAGCAGCGCCGGCAGCTCCGCCGGGTCCACCAGCAGCTCCACGGTGACGCGATCCTGCGCCCCGAAGCTGCTGCTGGACTCGGTGATCACCGAGACCTGGGCGCCGGCGGCGATCTGTTCCACCTGGACCTCTTCCTGGGCTCCCAGCGGCCCGGCGTCGGCGGACCAGACATCGACCAGGCGTCCCGGTTCCACACCTCGGGCGAGGGTGTGCTCCACCTCGATGGTCAGCGCCTGTCGCCCCAGCGGGTCCTCCTCGGCCAGCGCGCGGCGCGGGATCAGCTCGCCCTCCTCCACCAGGGCGATGAATGCCGTGTCCTCGGGCAGCGCCTCGGTGACCAGGAGGTAGGCCCCGGAGAGCTCGTCGATCTGCACCTGGACCACTCGCAGGTCCTCGGTGCTGAGCCGGTCCCCCACGGTGAGCAGCCGGTCGGCCGCGTAGACCTGGGTGGTCTGGTTCTGGGCGGTGAGCAGGGCGATCACCCCGGAGACCGAGAGCGCGACGATGAGCACGCCGGCCAACAGCCGGGGATCTCGCCAGCTCGGCCGGCGCAGCCGCTGCGCGGCGGGTCCGGATCTGGGGGCTTCGGGGGTCCTTGGACGCGGCCCGGAGTCTGCGCTCGGCGGCGAATACGACTCAGGCATGATCTCTCCCTGGCTGAGGGCCCGCCAGCGCGGGCGCACAGGCCTCAGCGTAGGTACAGCCTCCCAAGAAGACAACGGGTGGAGCAGAAGCTGTGCAGAAGGGTTTCTGCCTCTGCCGTGTGGGAGAACTCGGAATCCGCCCTTGGAACGTGGGAGAATCGTGTGAAACGACATCAAACGTCACGCTGAATCATGGAGGCTCACGATGCGACGGTTCTTGACCCTGCCCGACGTGGCGGAGGCGCTGAACATCTCCCTGTCGCAGACCCGGGCGCTGATCAAGACCGGGGATGTGGAGGGGATCCAGATCGGGGGTCGCGGACAGTGGCGCGTTGAGGAGTCGAAGCTCGATGAGTACATCGAGCGCCAGTACGCCGCGCAGCGGGCCTCACGAGCGACAGCAGCCCCGGCCGCTCAGCCCGCGTCACCGGCCCAGGATGAGGCAGGGTCAGCACGATCCTGAGTCGGCACGGAGCCTGCGGCTAGTCGAGGTCGACCCGCTCGCTGCGGAACCAGGCCACTGCGTGCAGCGGGATGACCCGGGATGACCGCTCTCCCCCACCCCGTCGCAGCCGCTCATCCTGCGATGCCGGGGTGATCTCGACGAAGTCCCGCCCAGCCATGGCGATGAGGCCTGAACCCAAGACTCCCTCTGCTCCGAAGGCGCTGACCGGTGCCCGGTCCCTCGCCAGCCTCCGCAGCGGAGCCGTGATGCCGAGTCGCCGTCGCGTGGCACTGGGTTCTCTGCGCGCCGCCGCGCGTTCCATGCCGTCCACGGCAAGGATCCCGCCCAGCGGCACCAGGACGCTGTGCGCAGCTGCCGTGCCAGCCAGCCAGTCGGCACCCACGGCCATGATTCGCACCTGTAGGCGCTGACCACCCACGACCTGCAGGACCAGTGGCCGGTCCTGGTGCGCACGCAGGCGTTCGGCGAACTCCAGCCTGGAAGATTCCAGTCGGGACGCGTCTGCCAGCGCGGCGTCGAACTCGGCGGTCTGTGCGGCCTCCAGCTGAGCCTCGAGGTCCGCGAACAGTGCATCCCAACGCATATCGGTCCCATCTCCGCGACCTGCTTCTCGGCCCGAGGCTACACGATCCGCCTCAGCTCTATCGCGGATCTGTCGATGCTGTGTACACTCTAAAAACACCAAACGTAAACAAACTTCACTACATTGGACCAGGTCGACATCATGGGTAGTCGCAGCGCATCTCCAGGCTCGCCGGTTTCAGAAGACACCGGTGCCCGCCACCGGCTCGGGGACCTGCTGCTGAGCCTGGTCTTCATCGCCAGCGGCCCCGCCCTATGGGGTTTCGGAGCAACGATCCTTGACCAGCAGCCTGACCTCGGGACACGCCTCGGCCAGGTGCCGAACCAGCACGGCATCGATGCCGCGGAGACGCTGCTGGGCCTGCTCGCCGCGGCCTCGGGGCTCTTGATCAGCGGCGGCGCGCTGATCGCGGTGCTGGCGATTCTCGCCCAACAGATCGCCCGCCGGTGCGGCGCCTGGCGGGTCGAGGGATTCCTCGCGCGGTTCAGCCCGGGATTCATGCGGCGCAGTGCGGCGCTGGCCCTGGGAGCCGGGCTCGCGCTGACCACGATGGCCGCGGGCTCCTGGCAGCATTCCCAGGCCAGCGAGCCGGTACAGAGTGCCACCACTCCCACCGAGATCCTCCCGCACCCGGGACCCCGGTCTGAGGACCCTGCAGCCCCTGCGCTCGAGCGGGCAGCGCACCAGGATCGAGGCGGTGATGCCGACGGCGACAAGGACCTGGATCCGAACGGAGATACCGACGGCGACGCGGATGAGGTGCCGCACGACGTGCCGGACTCCGTCTTGTTCGACACCACCGAACCCGAGGCCGACCCGGGCACTCCAGGAAGCGCCGACCAGACCGACCCAGGACGCTCCACCCCCGGGGGCCCGGCGCCGCACCCGGACCGGCTTGGCGGCCTTCCCACCCGCCCGGGTTCGGAGGCCGAACAGATCGTGGTCCGGCTCGGTGATTCGCTGTGGGACATTGCAGCAGAGCACCTGGGCCCCGACGCCACGGACTGGGAGATCGCGGCGAGCTGGCCCGAATGGTACGCCGAGAACCGAGACCGCATCGGCGCGGACCCCGGCCTCATCCTGCCTGGGATGATCCTCAACGTTCCCGCCACCTAGCCAGGCCGGCACCGGTGAAGAAACACCCCGAGATCCAGCATCCGAAGAACAGCAACCCCAGAATCAGCGACCCAGGCACCATCGCCCCGCACCAGCGAACCTTCGGGAGAGATCATGTCAGTGAACCCAGCAGGTCAGCAGCCGCCGTCACAGCCGCGTGGCCGGAACGACGGTCGGGACGGCGCGCAGCACCGGGCTCGGGGTGACGCGCGTGAGGATCCGCTGGATTCGCTGCGTGCCTTCCTCGACGCGGATCCTCAGCTGCGCGGGCGCACCACGGTCATCCCAGCGCCTGGCTCCTCGGGGCCAGGGCAGGGCTCCGCCGAGCGGGGAGGGTATCGACTGCAGCGCGAAGACGAGGTCCCAGCCCTGATGCGGCGGCTTCGCGGGGAGCGCGGAACGGCTGCGGAGCGCGGAGCTCCGGGCGAGCCGCCCACCACGCTGGCCAGCTACCGCGAGGAGCGACGGCAGATCTGCGCGATCTCTCGCATCGTGTGCCAGGTCACCACGGAGGTCCTGCAGGGCCTGCGCCCGGCCGCCCAGCTGCAGCGCTGGCTCGATCCGGAGGTGCAGCAGAAGGTGACCGAACGCGCCAGGCTCCTGACCGAGACCCGCCGTGCCTCGCCTGGAGCGGCGACCGGCACCGGGAATCGAGGCGCTGGAACCCATACCATTCCCCGCCCCCAGCCGTTGACCTTCGGGCACCTGCGCGCCGAACGCCTCGTCTGTGGCGTGTGGGAGGTCTCGGTCGTATTCGGAGACGGCAAGCGGATCCGGGCCTGCGCCCTGCGGATCGAAGCCCACCGACGGCGCTGGCGCGTGGTCGCGATGGAGCTTGGCTGAACCCCCGGCTCAGCCCTGGGTCGCGGTGGTGTCCTGCAGACCAGGAACGCGCAGCCGCTTGCCAGCGGCGAACATCCTGCCGTCCTTGACGCCTGGAAGATTCGGCATGGCGGTCTCGGGAGCCTTCGCGGTGACCTCTGCGCTGAAGAGCAGCCGCACCGAGTCCTCGCGGACGCTGTCGGCCATGGTCTGGAAGAGCAGGAACCCTTCGCGCTGGTACTCCACCAGCGGATCACGCTGAGCCATCGAGCGCAGCCCGATCCCGGACTTCAGGTAATCCATCTCGTAGAGGTGCTCCTGCCACTTCTCATCGATCACGGTGAGCAGGACCCGGCGCTCGAGCTGCCGGATGGCGGCCTCCCCGATCTCCTCCGCCTTGTTCTCGTAAGCGACCTTGGCGTCGGAGATGAGCTCACGCTTGAGCATCTTGACGTTGAGCTGATCGATGCCACCGGCCTCTTCGATCAGGTCCTCGATGCTCAACGACACCGGATACAGCGACTTCAGCTCTTCCCAGAGAGCCTCCAGGTCCCATTCCTCCGAGGAGGACGCGGTGGTCTTCTCCTCGATCATCAGGCCCACCGCGTCTTCGATGAAGTGCTGGACCTTCTCGTGGACGTCGTCGCCTTCGAGGATTCGGCGGCGGTCGGAGTAGATGGCCTGGCGCTGCCGGTTCATCACGTCGTCGTACTTGAGCACGTTCTTGCGGGTCTCGGTGTTCTGACCCTCGCGCTGCTGCTGGGCGTTGGCGATCGCGGAGGACACGAACTTGTGCTCCACCGGGATCTCATCGTCCATGGCCTTGGAGTTCATGATCCGTGCCGCGGCGGCCTGGTTGAAGAGCCGCATGAGGTCATCGGTCAAGGAGATGTAGAAGCGGGACTCGCCGGGGTCGCCCTGACGTCCGGAGCGTCCGCGCAGCTGGTTGTCGATGCGTCGGGACTGGTGCCGCTCGGTGCCCAGCACGTAGAGCCCGCCCAGTTCCCGGACCTTGTCGCCGTCGGCCTTGGTCTCGGCCTTGGCGCGGTCGAAGACCTCGTTCCACCTCGCCTCATAGGCTTCGGCGTCCTTCTCCGGATCCAGACCGAGGCGTTCCATCTCGCGGACGGCGTTGAACTCCGCGTTGCCGCCGAGCATGATGTCGGTGCCGCGTCCGGCCATGTTCGTGGCCACGGTGACAGACCCCTTGCGGCCGGCCTGGGCCACGATGGTGGCTTCGTGCTCGTGGTTCTTCGCGTTGAGGACCTCGTGGCGGATGCCTGCCTGGGCCAGCTTCTTGGAGAGGTACTCGGACTTCTCCACCGATTCGCTGCCGACCAGGATGGGCTGGCCCTTCTCGTGGCGTTCGACGATGTCTTTGATCACCGCCTCGAACTTCACCACCTCGTTCTTGTAGACGAGGTCGTTGTGGTCGCTGCGCTGACGGGCGCGGTTCGAGGGGATCGGGACGACGCCGAGCTTATAGGTCGACATGAACTCGCCGGCCTCGGTCTCGGCGGTGCCGGTCATGCCGGAGATCTTCTCGTAGCTGCGGAAGTAGTTCTGCAGGGTCACGGTGGCCCGGGTCTGGTTCTCCGGCTTGATCCGGACCTGCTCCTTGGCCTCGATGGCCTGGTGCAGGCCCTCGTTATAGCGCCGTCCCTTGAGGATGCGTCCGGTGTGCTCATCGACGATGTGCACCTCGCCCTGGGACACCACATAGTCGGTGTCCTGACGGTAGAGCTCCTTGGCCCGGATGGCGTTGTTGAGGTACTGGATCAGTGTGGTGTTCTGAGTCTCGTAGAGATTCTCGATCCCGAGGTAGTCCTCGACCTTGTCGATCCCGGACTCCAGCACGCCGACGGTGCGCTTCTTCTCGTCGACCTCATAGTCCTCGTCGATGTGAAGCTTCTTGACCAGGGTGGCGAAGTCGCTGTACCAGCGGGAGATGTCGGCGGAGGCGGCGCCGGAGATGATCAGCGGGGTGCGGGCCTCGTCGATGAGGATCGAGTCGATCTCATCGATGATCGCGTAGTGGTGCTCCCGCTGGACCAGGTCGTCCAGGGACTGCGCCATGTTGTCGCGCAGGAAGTCGAAGCCGAACTCGTTGTTCGTACCGTAGGTGATGTCGGCGGCGTAGGCCTCACGGCGAGCGGCCGGCTTCAGGTCGTTGGTGATGGTGCCGACGTTGAGTCCGAGGAAGCGGTAGACGCGTCCCATCAGGTCCGCCTGGTATTTGGCGAGGTAGTCGTTGACGGTGACCACGTGGACGCCTTTGCCGCTGAGTGCGTTGAGATACGCCGGGGCGGTGGCCACCAGGGTCTTGCCCTCGCCGGTGCCCATCTCGGCGATGTCACCGAGATGCAGGGCCGCTCCGCCCATCAGCTGTACGTCGTAGTGGCGCTGACCCAGCGTGCGGTCGGCCGCTTCACGGACCGTGGCGAAGGCCTCGGGCAGCAGAGAGTTCAGCGACTCGCCGTCGCGCAGGCGCTCCCGGAAGCGCTCGGTCTCAGCGCGCAGCTCGGCGTCGCTGAGTTCCTTGAACTCGTCCTCCAGGAGGTTCACCGCATCCGCGTAGGAGCGCAGAGTCCTGAGGATCTTTTTGTCCCCGGTCTTGAGGATTCGTTCAAGCAGAGTGGGCACAGCCAGTTCTCCATCGGTGTCTACTGGTTCGGCGGAGACTCACGATAGGCATGAATCACCATCAATCATTCTACGCGCTCCCTCCCGGAGCCCCCGAACACCTGCGCGCAACCGCTTCCCCACAGCGTTGAGGGGCGGATTCTCCGAGCTTCTAAGCCCGTTTGGGCATGAAGTGCCCGGAGAATCCGCCCCTCAACATGGGGGTTGGGGTGTGGGGTGGAGGTCAGGAGGCCTGGTAGGCCAGTTCCTCGACCACCGGCTCATGCTGATCGCTGCTGTTCTGATCCAGCGAGATCACGCCGTAGGTCCAGCCGCGGCGGCGGTAGACCGCTGATGGCTGACCCGTCGCGGCATCCACGAAGAGGTAGAAGTCGTGGCCGACCAGCTCCATCGCATCCACTGCCGCGTCGACGCTGACCGGCTTGGCCGGGAAGACCTTGCGTCGGATCTTGATGCTGGACTCCGCCTCATCCTCGGTGGGCGGCACATCGTCGGCCGCCTCAGCATCGAGGACCTGCTCATAGAGCGGACGGTCGGTGGCGACCGGCGGGATGCTGGCCATCGCGGCGGCCACATCGGCGGCTCCGTTGTGCGAGGCGTGGGCGCGGGACTTCTTCTTGTCCAGGGTGCGCCTGAGTCGCTCGGTGAGCTTGTTCAGGGCGATCTCGAAGGCGGCGAACTTGTCCCCGGCCTGCGCTTCGGAACGAATGACCTTGCCACGGCCGATGACGGTCAGCTCGACGGTCATGCTGGTATCGGCTCGGCGGTGGGAATTCTCGCTGGAGACCTTGATCTCCAGGCGATGCCCCTTGTCGGTGAGCTGCTCGATCTTCTCGAGCTTCCCTTCGACGTGCTCCTTGAAGGCGGAGGGGATCGCGATGTTTCGGCCAGTGAAGTTGACCTGCAGAGTCATTCTGTCCTCCTCGTATCCAATATCAGGCACAGCGGGGAGGGGAACGATCTCCCTTCGCCGCTGCGATGGGACTGTAAGAAGTTACCCATACCTCACACTAATCCCCCGAGCGACCCACGTCACCATTTACGCCTCGGGCGAAGCTCTCCCGAGCTGAAACTCCAATCCAGCCCCAGGTACCAGGGGCTGCCGCGAAGACCGCGGCGCCGCGGACCCGGGCTCCCGCGGCGGTGAGCACCCGGTACAGCTCCGCCAGGGTGGACCCGCTGGTGAGCACATCATCGACCAGCAGCACCTGGGCACCGGGAAGCAGGCTCCGACCCCGCGGCGTCAGCTCGATGCTTCCCACCGAGCGGCGACGCCGCGCTCGCGCTCCACGGGTCTTCTGCCGGCCGTGCCGAGGGTTCAGGGAACTCAGCGCTGCGGCACGAGAGGCACGCAGCAGCCCTGGAACCCGCGTGGGCCTCAGTCCGAGCCGGCGCAGCTCCGGCTCGGAGATCGCAAGAGCACGGTCGAGCAGCAGCTGCACCGGATCAAAGCCGCGGGTCAGCCGGGACCGCAGCGACGGCGGCGGACTCACCAACAGCCAGGACGGCAACCCGCCAGGCTCCCCGGCAGCCTCCCCGTCAGCTTCCCCGGCAGGCTCCCCGTCAGCTTCCCCGGCAGGCTCCCCGTCAGCTTCCCCGGCAGGCTCCCCGTCAGCTTCCCCGGCAGGCTCCGCGCCGGGTTCCGCCAGGGCGCGCGCCGCCGCCAGGCGCAGCGCGCGGGCCAGCCCGGGTCCCAGCGCGGCGCTCAGGCCGATGGCCCCGTGGTCTTTGAATCCCAGCACCGTTCGAGCCAGCAGTCCCTCGTAGCGCCCGGCGGCGCTGACCGGCAGCACCGTGAGGACCTGCCCCTCCATCAGCAGCGGCAGGGCCAGGGCCTGGTCCTCGGCCGGGAAGGGCGTGCGGGTCACCAGGTGCAGTTCCTCCGCGCAGGGTGCGCACAGCACCATATCCTGCTCGGCGCAGCCGATGCACCACACCGGGGAGACCAGCCCCGCCGCGCCGCGCAGCGCCGTGCGCAGAGCCACCCCGGTGGGACCGAACCAGATCCGGTCCACGGAGCGGACGAGCCGGGCCGGGCGCTGGGGCATCGAACTCATGCACCGATCTTCGCGGCACCGCGGCTCCGAGTCTTGAGCGCCGGTGCCGCTGGGGAGAACCGGGGTGCCGCCGCCCCGTCACCCGAAGCTGGGGCAGACCACGTGCGGCTGCGGCTCGGGCAGCACGCCGCGGCGGGCCCGAACATCAGCGGCTCAGCGTGCGAGCAGCCCAGCAGCCCAGCGGCTCAGCGGTCTCTGCGGCTCAGCCCGGGAACGCCAGGTCGCGGATCTCGATCTCCTCCAAGGCCACCCAGGCGTCACCGGAGAGGTTCTGGAAGGGCACGTCCACGGTCTCGGCGAAGACCTTCTGCTGGCCCTCCCCCACAGAGATGTTCAAGAGTCCCAGCAATTGGCTGTCAGCCCGGTTCGAGCCGGTCAGGGTGACCCGTTCCGGGGTCATGGGCTCCTCCTCGGAGCTGGCCCAGACGTAGAGCGCGTCGGGCCCCTGCCAGCGCACCTCTTCAAGCTCCACCGAGGTCTCCAGCCGCATGGGCTGACCCAGTCCGCGGGGTATCCCGCTGGAATCGCGGATGACACCGGCCACGTAGAGGTCCCGTTCGCCGTCGTCGTCGAGGATCAACGCAGCCCGAGCGCCGTCCTGCGCGATGCGCAGGGAGGTGATCGTGCGGCCTTCGAGCCAGTCGGCGCTGACCTCCGCGGTGGCAGGCTCCAGGGACTCGTCGTACGCCAAGGCATGGACCGTAGCCTCACCGCCCTGTGCGGAGGCGGTCCAGGTCCAGCCGTAGTTGTCCATGGAGGGGCGGGTCAGGTCAGGGGCCTCGAGCACCAGGTCCTCGGCGCGTTCCGGGCGCAGGTGGTAGAGCTGGTCTCCTGCGCCGTTGAGGAACGCGAAGACCTCCTCCGATGAGGATCCCGGGACTGCAGGCGCCTGTGGGTCGAGGTCCGCGATATCGGGCAGGCTTCCGATGGAGAGCGTGACCTGGTCGTTCTGCCATCGCAGGGTGTCGTTCTCGATGCCCACCTGGGTGGAGTCGACCTCGGGGGCGACTTCGATGCGCAGCCGTTCCGCCTCGGGAAGTTCCGTCTCCAGCGGGATGTCGAACTCCCGCTGGGCCACGGTCATCTCGACCTCATTGACCCGGGTCAGCGAGGTCAGCGCGAGCTCCAGCTGTTCCTGCATCAGGGCCCGTTCCGCAGGCGAGGCGTCCTCCACGCCCTCCGGGGCGAGGTCAACCGCTGCGGTGCTGTTGTCCACCGGCACCGAGGCGCGTTCGAGAGTGGCGTCCTCACCGAAGGCAGAGACCACGGCGGGCTCCAGGTAGGGCGCCGGACCGGCAAGCAGCGCGCCGACGATCTGCGAGGAGATGCCCGGGCGGTTGAGGAACCAGCGCTGATCCGGCACCGCGTAGCGCAGCTGCGGATCGAAATAGTAGAGCGTATGGGCCTGGTAGGCCTGCTGGAAGGAACCGTCGATGAGCATGGTGCCGTCGGGGGCGTCGGTGATCCGCCACTCCCCTTCGATCTCCTCCACGGTGAAGTCCAAGACCTCGGTGGAGTTCTCTGGCAGCCGGGTCAGAATCCCAGCCCCGTCCACCACGGAGTCCACCTGAAACTGGGCGCTCCAGGTGTTCTCTCCGGAGGCCAACACCGGGGGCTCCGAGGAATAGACCACGGTCCGGGCATCCGGTCGCCAGTCCCTGGCCGCCTCCGGCGACATGAACTCCCGGGCGACGGCGTAGTCGTCCTGGGCGCCGGCGCGGCGCGGATGAATCCGGAGACGATCTGTTCGGCGTTGGCTCCGGTCTGCGGCGGCTGGGCCTGAGGGGTGTAGGTGAGCTCCTCGCCCGACTCTGGGGCGGAGGTGCCCACCGGCCCGTCGGTGGGCAGCAGCGGCGAGCAGGCGCCGAGCGTGAGCATCAACGCGAGCAGTCCCGTGATCAGGGCGAGCAGTCGACGGCGGATCATGACTCCCCCCTCTTGGGCTGGTAGAGCGCCTGTTCGTTGATCCGGTCATGCTCCGGCTCTGCCTCGGGGAGGTCCTGGATGTTTTCGATGCGGTACCGGTCGGTCGCCCGGTAGACCGGGGGCAGCGCCATCGGCGAGGCGCGGTAGGGCACTGACTGGCGGCGCGGCAGCACCAGACGGAAGCAGGAGCCCTGACCCTTCTGTCCCCAGGCGTCCAGCGCGCCCTGGTGCAGCCGGGTGTCCTCGGTGGCGATGGAGAGCCCCAGCCCGGAGCCGCCGGTCGTGCGGGCTCGGGCCGGATCGGCGCGCCAGAACCGGTCAAAGACGTGGGCAACCTCGGAGGGGCTCATGCCGATCCCGTGATCCCGGACCGCGATGCCGATGGCTGTGGGGCTGGAGGAGACGACCACATCCACTGGGCGGGCCTCGGCGTGTTCGATCGCGTTGTTGATCAGGTTGCGCAGGATCCGGCTGATCCGACGAGCATCGACTTCGGCGCGGAAGTTCTCCCCCTGGACCACCAGGCCCAGCGGGGTGTTCGAGCTCTCCGCCAGCGGCTTGGAACTGATCAAGACCTCCCGGGTGAGGGCCAGCAGGTCAACCTCGGCGGTGGCGAGCTCTGCGGCGCCGGCGTCGAACCGGGACATCTCCAGAAGGTCCGAGAGCAGCGCCTGGAACCGTTCCACCTGATGGTGGAGCAGCTCGGTGGAGCGTCGGTTGATCGGATCGAAGTCATCCCGGGACTCATGCAGCACCTCGGCGGCCATCCGCACGGTGGTCAGCGGGGTGCGCAGCTCGTGGGAGACGTCGGAGACGAAGCGCTGCTGCATCTTGGAGAGGTTCGCCAGCTGGGTGATCTGTTCCTGAAGGTTTGAGGCCATCCGGTTGAAGGACCGTCCGAGGCGGGCGATCTCGTCCTCCCCGCGCACCGCAAGGCGTTGGTCGAGCTGGCCGTCCGCGATCCGCTCCGAGACCTCCGCGGCCTGGGAGACCGGACGGACCACCGAGCGGGCCACCCAGGCGGCGATGGCCATGTTGATCAGCAGGATCGCGACGCCGGCGACCAGCATGGTGCGAAAGACGAAGGCGACGTTCTCCTGGACCGGGGAGAAGTCGTAGACGAAGTAGAGCGCATAGGGGCTGCCCTGGACGTCGACCTGGGTGCCGAACGCGATCCCGGGCGCCTCGGAGTCCCCCTCGGCCCGCAGCTCCACGGCCTGCCAGTACTGACCGGTGCCTGCGGCGACGGCGTCGGTGAGCTCCTCGGAGATCACGCCCTGAGATACGCCCCCGGAGGTGATGCCGTCGACGTAGAGGTTCTCGCCAACGTCGAGCGGAGCCAAGATGACCTCTCGCCGGATCTGCGTGGAGGATTCACCCACGTCGTTGAGGATCGACTGGATGTCCTGCTGCGCCTCGGTCCGACTGCTGGTGCTCAGCGCCGCGAAGCTGCTGCGGATCGAGTCGAGCCCTTCGGCGGCCTCCAGCTCGGCCTGGTCGAAGCGCTCCTGGAAGAGCCCCGAGGTGACCTGCTGGACCAGGAACGCCGCCACGGCCATGGTGCTGATCATGGTGAGCAATCCGGTGAAGAACACCGCCCGGATCAGCAGCGAGCGCGCCCACAGGCGGGGCAGCCCGCTGATCCTCCGGGCGGTGCCGGCGAAGCTGCGCTTGGCACCGGGCTGAAGCCCCGGCTGGGAGCTCGCGGCGGCGGCCTCGGCCGACTCCGCAGTCGCCTGACTCTCCTCCTGCGGGCCCCGGGCTTGGTCCCGGATCACCGGGATGCTGCCGGTGGAGCTCGCCGAGGATCGAGACGCGGTGCGATCCGCGGAATGATCAGCTTCGCCTGGAATGACTACCCCTGCCCTCCGGCCTTATAGCCGACGCCGCGCACGGTCTGCACGATCTCGGGGTTCTCCGGATCCTTCTCGATCTTTGAACGAAGCCGCTGCACATGCACGTTGACCAGCCGGGTGTCGGCCTGGTGGCGGTAGCCCCAGACCTCCTCCAGCAGCATCTCGCGGTTCCAGACCTGCCAGGGCTTCTTCGCCAGGGCGGTGAGCAGGTCGAACTCCAGGGGGGTCAGCGAGATCCGATGTTCGCCGCGGCGGACCTCGTGGCCGGCCACGTCGATGCTGAGGTCACCGATGGTGAGATTCTCGCCGTCGGGCCGGGCATTATGGTCGGCTGGGCGCAGCCGCGCGCGGACCCGGGCCACCAGCTCCGCCGGTTTGAAGGGCTTCGGGACGTAGTCATCGGCGCCGGCCTCGAGTCCACGCACCACATCAGCGGTGTCGGACTTGGCGGTGAGCATGATCACCGGGGTGTCCGCCTCCTCGCGGATCTCGCGGCAGACCTCGATGCCGTCCTTCCCGGGCAGCATCAGATCGAGCAGGACAACGTCCGGCTTGGAGCTGTGGAAGGTCTCCAGGGCGTCTTCGCCGTTGAAGCAGAAGGTGGGTTCGAATCCCTCATTGCGCAGCACAATGCCGATCATCTCTGCGAGCGCTTCGTCGTCGTCGACGACCAGGATTCTGGCTTTCATCTGCTCTCCATCCATAGGGGGCCTGCGGCGCAGAACGTCTTGCGCGCGCAGGTTCGGGCCCAGTTCCAAGCGGCACCGCACTCAGGATATATGAGAGCGGTAGGCTGAGCGCAGAGGGCAGTCGCGCAGAGGCGCTTGAGGAGGGGCGATGACCCATACAGCGGAGACACACCGTGCCAGGCCGTGGCCGGGCACCGGTTCCGCAACCTCCCGCGCCGCGCAGGATCCGGAGCTGACCCCGGGATCGGTCTTCCCGCTGCGCCGGATGGTCGCCGATGAGCTGTTCAGCGCCGCCGTGGCCGTGATCCGCCGTTCACCGAAGGCGGTGCTGGGCGTCCCGTTCCTCGCCGGGCTGGTGAACTTCGGGCTCACCCTGGTGATGATGCTGGTGCTTCCCTCTTCCTCCTATATGCGCATGCTCACCGACCCGGGCGCCTTCGAGGACCCGGACCTGGCGCTGGGCGTGGCCGCCGATGCCGGCTTCCTGTGGGTGACCTTCGCGAGCTCCGCGCTGACCTCTCTGGTCATCGCGGTGGCTGCCGCCTATATGGTGCTGCCCACGCTGCGCGCCGCCTACGGGCTGCACACCGGGATGGGCCAGACGGTCCGGCTGCGGCTGGGCAGGGTCGGCCCGACCGTGGTCAACCTTCTGGTGCTGGGTCTGATCCTGTCCGTGGTGGCGCTGCCGGTGTTCTTCGTGGCCGTGCTGCTGCTGGTGATCACCCTGTTCCTGGGCGCCGTGGTGGTGCTGCCCGGACTCTTCCTGGCCCTGTGCTGGGTCACCGCCGCGGTGATGTACGCCCCGCTGACCGTGGTGGTCGAGCGACGGGGCCCCTTCGCCGCGATCGGACGGTCCTGGCAGCTCAACCGCGGCCGCTGGTGGCGCAACATCGGGCTGGTCGCGCTGCTCTACGTGATCCTGGGACTGGTGTTCACGATCGCGTCGATGCCGCTGATAGTCACCGTGGCCGCCGCCGAGCTGCTCGAGGGCTCACCGGTCCCCGGCGGAGAGTGGGCCGGTTTCGCCGTGTTTGCCCTCACCGAGCTCTACGGCACCGTGCTGACCACCTTGTTCATCGGTGTGGTGGGCACGGTGATCTCACTGATGTACCTCAACGCCCGCATCCGGCAGGAGGCCCTGGACGTGACGCTGCTGGCCGCGACCGACCCGGTGCGCCTGCCGCTGCAGTCCGCCCGGACCCCCGCCGATCGTCTGGTCCCCGGCTCGATCGAGCATCTCCACGAGCACTTCGCGGAGGTGGACCGCGGTGCAGCCCGAACCCGATGAGGCCCGGCGGCTCCTGGAGCAGGAGCTCAGCGATCCGCGCTACCAGCGCGACGCCACCGGGCCGCTGCGCGAAGCCGCAGACCGCTTCTTCGCCTGGCTGGACCAGCTGAGCCTGAATCTGGGTCCGCTGAACCTGCCCCTGGGTCCGGTGCTGCTGCTGGTGCTGCTGCTCGTCGCGGTGATCCTGTGCATCGTGCTGGTGCGGCCCCGGCTGCAGCGCGGCGCCGACGCCGGCGAGCTGCTCACCAGCCCCGCCGGGGTGACCGCGGAGCAGCTGCGCCGGCGGGCGAAATCCCACGCCCAGGCCGGACGCTTCGACGAGGCCTGCCGGGAGCTCTTCCGCGCCGTGATCCGCGCCGCCGAGGAGCGCCAGGAGCTCGCCGAGCAGGTTGGCCGCACCGCCACCGAGGCCGGCACCGCGTTGGCGCGGGCACACCCGGGCCAGGCCCGGCAGGCGATGCATGCCGCCGAGCTGTTCAACTACTCCCGCTACGGCGGCGGCTCGCTGAACCAGGCCGCCTACGACACGCTGCTCGCCCTGGCCGAGCGGCTGCAGTCCCCGCCCGAGGCCCAGCACCCTGAGCCCCAGCACTCTGAGGCCCAGCAGCATGAGGCCCAGCAGCATCAGGGGGCGCGCGGATGACGACGACGGCGACGCTCGGCTCCACGCTGCGCAACGGGTTCCAGCGCTGGCAGTTCTGGCTGCTGCTGCTGATCCTGGGGCTCCTGTCGGTGGCGCTGATCCAGTCGCTCAACGATGAGGACATGGATCGCTTCGGCCTGCAGAACACCGCGCTGGACGGCTATGCCGCCCTCGCCGGGGTGCTCGAGGAGCAGGAGGTGCAGATCCACCAGGCGGCCTCTGCGGAGATCGCCCGAGACCTGATGACCGAGCATCCGGAGGCCCCGCTGGTGGTCCTCTCCACCGGGGACGTTCCCGATGCTGCCTTCAACGAAGGCCTCCGCGAGCGCGACCAGCGTCCGGTGGTGCTGCTCAGCGAGGGACCCGAGCTGCTGACCGCGCTCTACCCCGAGGGCCCGGCGAGCTATGCCGGAACCCACCCCGGCGGCGGCTCCAGCGCGGCGCTGGAGGCCGGGGCGCAGTGCCCGGTGGACGCGGCGGTCAACGCCGCCACGGTGCAGGCCCCGGGAGCGCTGTTCTTCGGCGACGCGCCGGGCTGCTTCATCGGGTTCAGCGAGGACGCCGGCGAGGCGCAGATGCTGATCGAGACCGACGCCGGCCTGCTCTTCGGCGGCCCGGCGGCGTTCACCAACCAGAACATCACCGACGCCGGACACGCGGCGCTGGCGCTGTGGCTCTTCGGCGCCGAGGATGACCTGATCTGGTACACCCCGATGGGAGTGGACACGCTCGACGATCAGCAGTGGGCCTCCCCCATGGACTTCCTCCCCGACTGGGTCGTCCCGCTGGCCTGGTGGCTGCTGCTCTGCGTGCTGGTGATGATGCTGGTGCTCGGGCGACGTCCCGGTCCGGTGGTCGGCGAGCCGCTGCCGGTCCAGGTCCCCGGGGCCGAGACCGCCGAGGGACGCGGTCGGATGTATCAGAGCGCCAACGCGGTGGCACCCTCCGCGCGCACCCTGCGCAGCGCCCACCTGATCCGGCTCGCCCGGCTGCTCCGGCTCGGCACCGCGCCGCAGGAGGCCAGCATCATCGCCGCCGCCCGGCAGGTCCGCCGCGATCCCGCGCAGCTGGAAGGGCTCCTCGCCCAGCAGCCGCGCCGCAACTCAGAGCTGGTCGCCTACGCCCAATCGCTGGCGCAGCTCGAGGACGAGGTCCAGCGCGCCGCGCTGAACCATCACCCCGGCGCCCACTCGGCCGGCGGAGCCCGCGACGGGCTCGGCGCCGGGCAGACCAGCACAGACCGTACACACCTGAACCGCCAGCAAGGGAAGAACACCAGCAATGACTGAACCAGATATCGCTGCCACGCAGAACCACCAGGACCCGTCTCTGATGCCGGACCAGGCGTCCCATGAGCTGCGTGAGAAGTTCCACCAGGTCCGCGGCGAGGTGGCCAAGGCGGTGGTCGGCCAGGATGCCGCGGTCACCAGCGTGCTGATCGGCCTGCTGGTCCGTGGCCACGTGCTCCTCGAAGGGGTGCCCGGGGTGGCCAAGACCCTGCTGGTCCGGGCGATCTCCGCCTCGCTGAGCCTGGACACCTCGCGGGTCCAGTTCACCCCGGACCTGATGCCCGGCGACGTGACCGGTTCGCTGGTCTATGACTCCAAGACCGGGGACTTCAGCTTCCGCGAGGGCCCGGTCTTCACCAACCTGCTGCTCGCCGATGAGATCAACCGCACCCCGCCCAAGACCCAGGCCTCGCTGCTCGAAGCCATGGAGGAGCGGCAGGTCTCGGTGGACGGGATCAGCCGACCGCTGCCCGATCCGTTCCTGGTCGCCGCCACCCAGAACCCCGTGGAGTACGAGGGCACCTACCCGCTGCCGGAGGCGCAGCTGGACCGCTTCCTGCTCAAGGTGCACCTGGATCTTCCGCACCGCAGTGAGGAGATCGAGGTCATCCGCCGCCACGCCGCCGGGTTCAACCCCTCCGATCTCGCCGGGGCCGGGGTCCGCGCCGTGGCTGGTGCCCAGGACGTGCTCGCCGCCCGCGCCCAGGTCCGCCAGGTCGCCATCGCCGGTGAGGTGCTGGCCTATATCGTCGACCTCGCCCGCGCCACCCGGGAGACCCCGAGCTTCCAGCTGGGCGTCTCCCCGCGTGGCGCCACCGCTCTGATGAACGCCGCTCGCGCCTGGGCCTGGCTCTCTGGCCGCGACTTCATCACCCCCGACGACGTCAAGGCGCTGGCTCCGGCCTGCCTGCGGCATCGAGTCTCGCTGCGTCCCGAAGCGGCGATGGACGGGGTCAGCATCGACGACGTGCTGCAGTCGATCCTGGCCACCGTGCCGGTCCCACGGTGATCGGAGCCGACCGATGGTCCTGACCCGACGCTTCCTCTACGTGGCGCTGGGACTCAGCGCCGTCGTCGTCGTGTTCCCGGCGCCGGGCACGCTGCTCGGCTGCGCGGTGCTGCTGATCCTGCTCGCCGCGGTGGACATGGTGCTCGCCGGCTCGCCGCGCAGCGTGCGGGTCGAACGGGTGCCGACCGCCGAGGTGCGGCTGGGCCAGGCGACGACGGCGAGCACCACCGTCTACCAGGCCGGGTCGCGCCCGCTGCGGGGTCAGGTCAAGGACGGCTGGCAGCCCTCTGCCGGTGCACGCGCGCAGATCAGCCCGATCCGGCTGGGACCGGGCCGATCGAACGGTCCCAACGGGTCCGCCGCCCGGATCCAGACCGCAAGGATCGAGACCGCGCTGCGACCCACCCGGCGCGGAGACCTGCACAGCGAACATCTGAGCCTGCGCTCGATCGGGCCGCTGGGCCTGGCCGGACGCCAGGTGACCCACCGGGTGCGGCACACCCTGCGAGTGCTGCCGCCGTTCCACTCGCGGCGACACCTGCCCTCGAAGCTGCAGCGGCTGCGCGAGCTCGACGGAGCGACCGCGGTGCAGATCCGCGGCGCCGGGCATGAGTTCGATTCGCTGCGCGACTACGTGCGCGGCGATGATGTGCGCTCCATCGACTGGCGGGCCACCGCGCGGCGGCAGTCCTCCCAGGGTCAGCATCTGGTGGTGCGCACCTGGCGGCCCGAACGGGACCGGCGCGTGATCATCGCCTTGGATTCCTCGCGCACCTCCGCGGTGCGCATCGAGGATGAGCCGCGGCTGGACTCCGGGATGGATGCCGCGCTGCTGCTCGGCGCGCTCGCCGCGGGGGCCGGTGACCGGGTGGACTACTTCTCCTTCGACCGCGGGCTCAGCTCGCAGGCCCGATCCGGGATGCGTGGAGACCTGCTGCATCAGATGGCCGAGGCGATGTCCACGGTGGAACCCCGCCTGGTGGAGGCGGACTTCTCCCAGCTGCCGGGGCAGATCCGAGCGATCAGCTCGCAGCGCAGCCTGCTGGTGGTGCTGACCTCGCTGGACTCCGGTTCGCTGGAGGAGGGCCTGCTGCCGGTGCTGCCCGCGCTGACCCAGCGCCATCTCGTGGTGCTCGCCGCGGTGCGCGACCCGGAGCTGGATCGGCGGGCCCGAGCCCGGGAGACCGCCGGAGAGGTCTACCGGGCAGCCGCCGCCGAGCGAGCGCTGATCGAGAAGGAGGCGCTGCGCCGCCAGCTCGCCTCGCTCGGGGTCGAGGTCGTCGAAGCCGCCCCGCACCAGCTGCCGCCGCAGCTCGCCGACACCTATATCCGGCTCAAGGCCTCGGGCCGGCTGTAGTTCCGGGGCCGGGGCTGAGGCTCAGGCTGGGGCGAACTCGGGGGCTGGCTCCGGCGCTGGCATCGGCACTGACCTCGGCGCTGACACCGGCTCTGACCTCGGCGCTGGGATGTTCACTGACACCCGCGCTGACCGGCGGGAATGCATCGACCCCCGGAAGTGCTGAATACTGGGCAGAAGAACCAGCTCGGCGCACAGGCGTGCGCAACCACTACAGGGAACCGGGAAGAGATTCATGAAGGTATTGGCAGCCATGTCCGGCGGAGTGGACTCCGCTGTGGCCGCGGCGCGCGCCGTGGACGCCGGCCACGAGGTCGTCGGGGTGCACCTGGCGCTGAGCCGGATGCCCGGCACGCTGCGCACCGGGTCCCGCGGCTGCTGCACCATCGAGGACTCCTCCGACGCCTGGCGCGCCTGCGAGAAGCTCGGCATCCCGTTCTACGTCTGGGACTTCTCCGAACGCTTCAAGGCCGATGTGGTCGATGACTTCATCAGCGAATACGCCGCTGGCCGCACCCCGAATCCCTGCATGCGCTGCAACGAGAAGATCAAGTTCGAGGCGCTGCTGGACAAAGCCATCGCACTGGGCTTCGACGCCGTGGCCACCGGACACTACGCCAAGGTCTTCCGCGACGCCGAGGGCAGCCCGGAGCTGCACCGGGCGGCCACCTGGACCAAGGACCAGTCCTACGTGCTCGGGGTGCTCACCACCGAGCAGCTCGAGCACTGCATCTTCCCGCTGGGCGAGACCCCCTCAAAGGACCTGGTCCGCGCCGAGGCGGCAGAGCGCGGACTCTCCGTGGCGAAGAAGCCCGACTCCCACGACATCTGCTTCATCCCCGACGGGGACACCCGGGGCTGGCTCGCCGAGCAGATCGAGCTGCGCAACGGCCCGATCCTCGACGCCGAGGGCGAGCAGATCGGCGAGCATGAGGGCTCCGAGGCCTACACCGTGGGCCAGCGCCGCGGCCTCAAGCTCGGCCACCCCGCCCCGGACGGAAAGCCCCGGTTCGTGCTGGAGATCCGGCCCAAGGACAACACCGTGGTCGCCGGGCCGCGCGAGCTGCTCGAGATCGACCGGCTCACCGGCATCCGGCTCTCCTGGGCCGGCGCCCCGGTCCCCGAGGCCGCCACCGGGGAATGGTTCTCCCTGGACCTGCAGATCCGCGCGCACGCCGACCCGGTGCCCGCCCGCGCTCGGGTCGAGGCCGAGCACCCGGAGACCGAAGACGGCGCACCACGGCTGATGGTGGAGCTCGAGGATGCTCTGCAGGGCGTCGCCCCCGGTCAGACCGCCGTCATGTACCAGGGCACCCGGGTGCTGGGACAGGCCACCATCGACACCGCCCGCTCGAAGAACTACCAGCCGGTGGCCTCCGCCGCCCAGTAGGCTGGATGCATGAGCACTGATCCCCGCGCCGGCGAGGCCGGCACCCAGATCGAACCCGAGATCCTCGATGAGCTGCTGTCCATGCGGGCCAGCATCGACAACATCGATGCGACGCTGGTCTACCTGCTGGCCGAGCGGTTCAAGGCCACCCAGCGCGTCGGAGTGCTCAAGGCCAAGCACCAGCTCCCCGCGGCCGATCCGGCCCGGGAGAAGAACCAGATCTCGCGGCTCAAGCGCCTGGCGAATGAGGCCCAGCTCGACCCGGAGTTCGCCGAGAAGTTCCTGAACTTCATCATCGAAGAGGTCATCCGCCACCACCAGGCGATCTCCAGCGCCGGCCTCGGCTCCGAGCAGTCCAGCACGGAAGCCCCCGGCGCCGCAGCGGTCGGCCCCGGAGAATCCGCCGCCGACGCGGCCGCACCCCACGATTCGACCGACCGCTGATGCCCCTGCGCTCCGCCGCGGCCGGTGTGATGCCTGGGACCGATCTGCTGCACAGCGCAGAGCTGCAGGCCGCCGAGCTGCCGGCACCGCACCTGCCCGGACTTCCTGAGCTTCCCGGACGCGGACTGCACTCGCAGCTGCTGGGCCGCAGTCTCGCTCAGCTCTCCGAGCTCGCCACCGAGCTGACCTCCTACGGCTGGCGGCTCACCCAGCGACCCGGCGCCGATGACCAGCGCGCCCGCGGCTGGCTGCGCTCGGATGTGGACACCCTGGCCGACGTCCGGGGGCGGCGCCGCGAGGCCGGCCTGGACGCCACCGACGAGAACGGACTCGCCGCTCCCCTGGTGCTGGAGCTGCTGGGACCGATCAGCCTGATGGCGAGCCTCGCGCTGCCCTCCGGCGAGAAGGTGCTCACCGATCATGGGGCACGCCGGGACCTGGCCGGCTCACTGGCCGCCGGGGTCGCCGAGCACCTGACCCATGTGCGGCGAGCCTGCGCGCCGTCGTCGTTGACGGTCATCATCGCCGAACCCGACTACATCCGCGCTCGCGGAGGCCTGATCCCCACGGTCAGCGGCTACCGGACGATCCGGGCGCTGGACCGCGAGGAGGCCCGCGGCCACCTGGGCATCATGATCGAGACCCTCCAACGCGGCGGTGCCGAGGAGATCCTGCTCGACCTCGGCGGCGGCGTGGAGGCGGAGCATCTGCAGGACTTCCGCGCGACCCAGGGGCCGCGGGTCAGCGGCTTCGGAGTCGATCTGACCGTGATGCAGGCACAGGGTTGGGAGCGCACCGCCGAACTGGTTGAATCTGGGGCCACCATGCTCGCCTCCACAGTGACCGCCGCGGAGGCCGCTGCAGCCGCGCGGCCTCACTCCCCGGAGGCCGCACGCCGCGGGGACGCCCAGCTTCCCCAGGTCAACGACCTGGCACGAAGGCTGCGTGGGCCTTGGGACCGGATCGGGATGCCGCTGAGCAGTCTGGAGAGCTTCATCCTGGTCGGCTCCGCAGCCCGGCACCAGGCAGAACCAGCCCGCTCGCAGTTCGCCTCGCTCACCGAACCCGCCGCGATGCGGGTGCTCACCCGGGTGCGCGACACCGCCGAGGCGCTGCGCGACCAGCTCCGCGAAGCCTGAGCGGGGTGCGCCCCTTTCCGCTTCCGTCACCGCTTCCCTCCCCCTCCCCTCGCGCCTTTCCCCTCACGTCCCTCCCCTCCATCGCTGGGGCGGCAACGGGTGGAATGCGGCCGCAGGAAGACCTCAGAGCACCTGGATGCGCCCCACGGACACGCTTCACCCCGGAAACTCGCCCCTCTATCCGAAAGAGACCCCATGGACCAGCGACTCTCCCTGATCACCCTCGCCGTGGCCGACCTGCCGGCGACCCGACGCTTCTACGTGGAGGGTCTCGGCTGGGCGCCCAGCGTGGAGGCCCCCGGGGTGCTGATGCTGCGCGCCGGCGAGCACCTGCTTCTCTCGCTCTGGGACCGCGCGGAGTTCGAGACCGAGGTGGGCCCGATCATGACCGGTCCAGGGTTGGCGCCGCTGACCCTGGCGCACAACGTCGCTGAGGACGCGCAGGTCGAGGAGGTCCGGAACCAGGCGCGCGCGGCTGGAGCCACTGAGATCCAGCCCGCCGAACGTCGCGCATGGGGCGGCTACAGCGGATACTTCGCCGACCCCGACGGATTCCGCTGGGAGATCGCCTGCGCGCCGGGCGAGGTCAACGACGTCGTCCTACCCTGAGCCGAAGTCACTCCGCCTGGCCTTCCTTGCCGCATCCCGCCTCCCGCCTCCCGCGCCCACCCGCACCATTGCTGGGGCGGCAACGGGTGGAATACGGCCGCATAGGGAGCTGAGAGCACCTGTATGCGCCCCAGAGACACCGGGATACCGGGAATGCGGCCGCATAAGGAGCTGAGAGCACCTGTATGCGCCCCAGAGACGCCGGATAGGCGGTATGCGCCCCAGAGACGCCGGGATACGGCGAATGCATGACCGTGCCCTCGCTCAGCGTCGGGCGGCGGCCATTCCGGCGGTGCGCGCCTGGGCGATCACTGCAGGCAGCGCGGCGGCCAGCGCGGCCACATCGCGCTCCGTCGTCGTCCAGCCCAAGGTGAAGCGCTGAGCACCGCGGGACTGTTCCTCGCTGAGGCCCATCGCGAGCAGCACGTGGGAGGGGCGCGGGACCCCGGCGGTGCAGGCCGAGCCGGTGGCGGTGTCGAAGCCCGCCATGTCCAGCATGAACAGCAGTGAATCGCCCTCGGCGTCGTCCACGGTGATGTGCAGGTTGTTCGGCAGCCGCAGCTCCGGGTGGGTTCGCGGGTCCGGCCCGCGCAGCGTGACCCCTTCGAGCCCGACTACGGCGTCCAGCAGCTGATCCCGCAGTCCCGCCAGCCGCTGAGACTCCTGTTCCTGAGAGGCCACCAGCTCCTGGGCCACCGCGGCGAAGGAACAGATCCCGGCGACGTCGAGCGTGCCGGAGCGGATGTCGCGCTCCTGCCCGCCGCCGTGCAGCACCGGGGTCAGCACCACGTCGCGTCGGACCAGCAGCGCGCCGATCCCCACCGGGGCGCCGATCTTGTGCCCGCTGATCGCCAGGGTCGCGGCGCCGGAGTCGCGGAAGCTCATCGGCGCCGTGCCGGGCGGAAGCGAGCCGAAGACCTGGACCGCGTCGGTGTGCAGCGGCACCCCGAAGCGCGCACAGAGCTCGCCGATCTGAGGGATCGGCTGGATCGCGCCGGTCTCGTTGTTGGCCCACATCACGGTGACCAGCGCGACCGAGTCCGCGGACTCGGCCAGGGTGGCCTCCAGTGCAGGCAGATCCACGATGCCCTGCGCGTCCACGGCGATGATGCCCAGTTCGGCGCCCTCGTGAGTCTCCAGCCATTCAGCCGTCTCGAGCACCGCGTGATGTTCGATCCCGGGCAGCAGGATCCGACGCCGGGCCGGGTCCTGCGCGCGGCGCTGCCAGTAGAGCCCCTTGACCGCGAGGTTGTCCGCCTCGGTGCCCCCGGAGGTGAAGATCACCTCCGAGGGGTGGGCTCCTGCGGCGCGGGCGAGCTGCTCGCGGGCGGAGTCCACCGCCAGCCGGGCGCGGCGGCCGGAGCCGTGCAACGAGGAGGGGTTCGACAGCGCCGGCATCACTTCGGTGAGCACTCGCATGGCGGTGGGCTTGATCGGAGTGGTGGCGGCGTGGTCGAAATAGGTTCCGCCCGGCAGGGCCTCAGGTGCAGATGACATCGTGTCCACGATTCTACGCTTTTGGGGCTATCGTGAATCCTCGATGAGCAGTCACTCCGAAGATCTCTACAGTGTGCTGGGCATCGGCCCCGACGCCGACGCCCAGGCCGTCCGCGCGGCCTACCGCAAGCAGGCCAGGCGGGCCCACCCCGACGCCGGCGGCACCGCGGAGGAGTTCCACGAGGTGCAGTCGGCCTGGGAGGTCCTCGGCGACGAGGCTGCCCGGGCCGCCTACGATCGGAAGCTGCGCCAGCCGCAGGGCGCCGGCGCGGAAGAGGACTCCGAGAACGACGGGCCCACCTACGGCCGCCCAGGGTTCGGCGGCTTCGGCGGGTCAGGGGCGGCATTCCGGACCACCGCCTCGGGCAGCACCTCGGCGCGCTCCGGCAGCGCCGATTCCGCGCGCACCCCCTCGGGGACCGCCCATCTGGCCCCGATCTACATCCCTGACCTCTCCCGGCCCGAGCCGCTCTCGCTGCCGCTGACCAGTCAGCGCACGCATGGTCGGTTCGCCTCGAAGGGGCTCTTCGGCGGAGGCCGTACCCGCCGCGCCGAGCGGATGGCGGCGCTGTTGGAGAAGCACGTGCTCGCCGAGCTGCCCACCGCGCGACTCTTCAACGCCGTCGCCCTGGAACCCGCGGGCAAGGATCGCCGCGGAGCCAGCCGTCCCCCGCGCGGGCCGGCGGTTGATCACGTGCTGGTCTGCGGGGACACCCTGGTGGTGGTCTCCTCCCTGGAGGTGCCCGCTGCGGCTGCCTCCTGGGACGGCCGCCGGCTCCACGCCGCCGGACGCTCGCTGACCCTGCCTGACCTCACCGGAGACTCCCGGTTGCTGCGGGCCACCCTGGAGGCCGCGATGCGTGATGCCGGCCGCGAGACCAGCCTGAACCTGGGGCAGCAGCTCGTGCTGCACTCCCCCGACGGCGGCATGCAGAGCCCGGTGGTGGAGTCCCGCGGGGCCGGCATCGCCCGGGCCCCGCTGGCCCCGGCGCGTGCCTTCCGCAGCATCCGCGAGCAGCTCGCCGCCTCCGCCCAGGCCAACGTGATCGACCGGCATCTGCTTGCCGCGCTGCGCCGGCAGCTGCAGCACCCGTTCGAGTGACCGCGCGATGAGCCGAGTCCGGCGCCGGTAGGATGACCGGCGTGAACACTCCGATTCGGGTGCTGGTGGACCAGCCTGAGATCCCCGGCAACACCGGCAACCTGATCCGGCTCGCCGCCGTCACCGGGGTGGAGCTGCATCTGGCCGAACCGATCGGCTTCGACTTCGCCGACGCCAAGCTGCGCCGTGCGGGTCTGGACTACCACGATCTCGCCGTGATGACCGTGCACCCGAACCTGGAAGCGGCCTATGCGGCACTTGCCCCCCAGCGCATCTTCGCCTTCACCGGCGAGGGCACCGTCACCCACACCTCGATCACCTACCGCCCCGGCGATGTGCTGCTCTTCGGCCGGGAGTCCACCGGGCTGGATGAGGCGGTCAAGGCCGATCCACGCATCACCGCTCGGGTGCGGATCCCGATGCTCGCCTCGCGGCGTTCGCTGAACCTGGCGAACTCGGTCTCGATCGCCGTCTACGAAGCCTGGCGTCAGGACGGTTTCGGCGGAGCCGTCTGACGCTCATGAGGGTGTTGGTGCCGCTGAAGCCCTCTGGGGATCGCTACACTCACCAACCATGGACACCGCCTCTGACCGCTCTGCATCGGATCACCCCGAAGACCTCCCCGACGGCGACCTGACCCGCGCAGAACACGACCGCGGGTCCGTCCATGACACCACCGGCAACGACGACGTCGGCGGCCGGCCCGACTCCGCCGAGTCCTCGCACGATCCGAGGCTGAGCGAGCTCCTCGCCGGTTCCGCCCGCGGCGACCAGCCCTCCTTCGCCACCTTCTACGAGGCCACCTCCGATGTGGTCTACGGGCTGGCGCTGCTGATGCACGAAGAGCCTGAGGGGGCGCAGGCCTCCATGTTGGCGGTCTACCACCAGCTCTGGGACCAGGCCGACGAGCGCGCCCAAGACCTCCGGCTGCAGTCCCAGGCCTCGGAGCTGCTCACCGACGAGCACGCCGCCGAGGAACATCGCCCCGACGACGCCTACCGGCCCACCGAATACGAGCTGGTCCTGGAATGGCTGGTCCCGCTGGCGCACCGGATCTTCGTGGAGCGCTTCCGCGAGGGCCTGGCCACACCGATCCGCCTCGCAGTGGTCCCGGCCGATGAGGGAGGCGGGATCGCCGGTCTTCCCGAGGAGATCATCGAGGACATCAGCGTGCTCTCGGACTCGCAGTCCCAGGCGCTGGCGCTGAGCTACCTCGCCGGCGACACGCACCAGCAGGTGGGCGCCGCGGTGGGCGCAGCCGTTCCGGCCGTGAAGTCCCGACTGCGCGACGGCATGACCCGGATGCACACCAGACGCACCACCCGCGAGGCGGAGCTCGATCCGATCCTGCGGGCCGCGGTGACGAAGAAGGACGTGGAACGCTCCGGTGCGGTGAACCGGAACTTCACCGAGGACATCGGCGCCGACGTCGAACACGGACTGCTCGTGGAGCTCGCCGAGGTCTACGCGCTGGACGCCATCGACAACCGGGAGCGCGCGGTGCTGGATGAGGCCGCCCTGACCGCCGACGAGGCCACCGCGCGCGCCTGGGACACCCGGGTGCTCTCGGCCCGGCGCACGCTCGCCGAGATCTTCACCGCATACCCGGTGGTCCCGCCCGGTCAGCTGCTCGAGGAGGTGCTCTACAACCTCTCCGACCAGGAGGTGGGCATGGGAATGGTGGAGTCCATCTCGAGCCACACCGAGGTGGCTCCCAAGCGCGAGCCGGTGGTGAAGCGTTGGATGATCGTCAGCGGGCTCGCCGTCGTCGTGCTGGCCGCGGTCCTGCTGATCTGGGGACTGACCATCGGCCAGGACGTGCAGGCCACGGCCGACGGGGACCCCGAGGCGCGGGTGGTCGACGGCATCGAGCTCGCCGAGGGTGGCACCGCACGGGCGGTGATCTCCGAGGCTGAGAATGTGGGCTATGTGGACTTCTCCGAGGTCGGGGAGCTCGAGGGCGACACCACCTACCAGCTCTGGCTCATGCCGCGCGACGACGCCCAGCCCAGTTCGCTGGGCAACTTCACCGCCGCGGAGCTCGAGGAAGAGATCGTGACCCTGCGCAATATCGAATCGAACCGGGCGCTGCAGATCACGGTTGAACAGATCCGCGGCGAGGAGCGCCCGATGGGCGAGACCGTCGGCGAGATCGAGATGCGTGAACGCGTCACCGACGGCCCGCAGTACGGCGGGTCCGCCGATCAGGAGGAAGAGGACTGATGAGCGCAGAATCCACACCCACCACCGGCAGTGCTGACTTCGCGACCTGCGATCTCTACGACGCCGACGAGTCGCTGCAGTCGCTCTCGCTGCAGCTGCTGAACCTCGGCGGCCGCGCCCGATTCACCGGCCCGATCCGGACCATCCGCTGCCACCGGGACAACGGACTGGTCAAAGAGCTGCTGAACTCCCCCGGTGACGGTGCCGTGCTCGTCGTCGACGGCTCAGGCTCGCTGGACTCGGCCCTGATCGGTGACATGATCGCCGCCTCCGCGATCCAGAACGGCTGGGCCGGGGTGGTCATCCACGGCGTGATCCGTGACCGTGAGCAGCTCGCCGAGATGGACCTCGGGGTGCGCGCGCTGGGCTCGAACCCGCGGAAGTCGGTCAAGGACGGAGCCGGCGAGGTCGATGTGCCGGTCCAGTTCGGCGGCGTCAGCTTCGTGCCCGGGGCGACCCTGTGGTCCGACGCCGACGGCGTGCTCGTCAGCAACGTCTGAGTCACCGCCGGTCGGAATCACCGCCGGTCTGAGTCACTGCCGGTCGGAGTCACCGCCGGTCTGAGTCACCGCCGGTCGGGATCACTGCCGTCAGGGGTCAGAACCCGCTGATCGTGTCCGGGGCGTTGACCGTGACCCAGTGGAACTCCTCGGCGAAGCCGCCGGCCCCGTGGATCTCACGCATCTGCTCCAGCACGAAATTCTGCATCCGCTCGGCGTCGGGGTGCTGGCTGAAGTGCGCCCGCAGCGCATCCAGCTTCACCGACTCCTGACCCGAGACGTCGAGCCGGAGGTTCACCCGCTCCTGCGGCGCTGTGGTGAGCAGCAGATGCCGGATCTTGAAGGCCTCGAGCCCCGCGGCCGCGAGCTCCGGGTAGGCGAAGGGGTTCTCCACGGAGGGGTAGGCGGCGCGGACCACGGCCTCGCCGCAGGCCAGGTGATCGGGGTGCGACTTCTGCAGCCGGTCCCAGGCGCGTTCGGGATGCGGAGAGACGACCACCTCTGGCCGGACCTGGCGCATGATCCGCACGATCTTTCCGACCAGCTCGGCGGTGGGCGCGACGAAGCCGTCGCGCTCGTCGAGCAGGATCACCTCGTGGACCCCCAGTGCCGCGGCCGCCTGACGCTGTTCGGCCTCCCGCACTCGGGCCAGCTCGGCACCGTCGCGCCCGGGCTCGAAGCCCCCGGCGTCCCCGGCGGTGAGCAGGCACAGGGTCACCTGCACCCCAGCCGCGGTGAACGCCGCGATGCTGCCGGCCGCGCCGAAGTCGATGTCATCGGGATGAGCCCCGAAGGCGAGCACCCGGCGGACCTCGTGCTCCGCCGCCAGCGCGGCGGGGGTGGTCAGCCCGGCACGGGTGGAGGATCCGGGGGTTGCCGACATCGCAGTCTGCGAAGAACCGGCTGGGAACGACTCAGACTCAGGTCGCGCCAAGGGTCACCTCGGTCTCTTCCTGCTGGCCGTCCCGCGTGTAGCTGATCGTCACGGTCTCCCCGGCCGCGTACTCGCGGATCGTGGCGGTCAGCGCCAGCGAGTCTTCGATCCGCCGGTCGTTGACCGCGGTGATGATGTCGCCGGTGGCAAGCCCCGCTTCGGCGGCCGGGGTGTTTCCTGGCACGTCATCGATCAGCGCGCCCACGGTGAAGCCCGGCATCACCGGAGCAAGTCCGGTATCGGTCTCGTCCGGGACCTCCTGGGAGCCGGCGGCCGCGACCGTGACGCCGAGCAGCCCGTGCGAGACCTCACCGGTATCGATGAGCTCCTGCGCGACCCGCTGGGCATAGTCGATCGGCACCGCGAAGCCCACACCGATGGACCCGGCGTCGGACTCGGCGCCTCCCCCGGAGGAGGCGATGGCCACGTTGACGCCGATCACCCGGCCCTCGTCGTCGACGAGGGCGCCGCCGGAGTTTCCGCGGTTGATCGCGGCGTCGGTCTGGATCACGTTGAGATGAATCGAACCCTGGGTGGGGGAACCCTCCATGT
Source organism: Nesterenkonia sp. AN1 (assembly GCF_000582475.1). Classification (NCBI taxonomy): domain Bacteria; kingdom Bacillati; phylum Actinomycetota; class Actinomycetes; order Micrococcales; family Micrococcaceae; genus Nesterenkonia; species Nesterenkonia sp. AN1. The sequence goes on along the minus strand of NZ_JEMO01000002.1, from coordinate 62,190 downwards.
CAGGGAAGTAGAACTCGAAGCCGTCCTCTTCGCTGCCCTCCTCAGGTGCCTCCGGGGCGTCGGCACCCTCGTCCTCCACGGCGGAGGAGGCGACCGAGATGGTGCGGTTCAGCGTGGAGACGATCCCGTCGGTGACCGTGCCGGCCAGGCCGAGCGGGGCACCGATGGCGATGGTCTGATCCCCGACGTTGAGATCCCCGGAAGAGCCAAGCTCGGCCGGCTGGATCCCTTCGATGTCCTCCAGCTGGATCACCGCGAGATCACTCAGCGGGTCGGTGCCCACCAGGGTGGCGTTGGAGACCGAGCCATCGCTCATCCGGGCCTGAATGTCGGGATCCGGGGCGGCCCCGCCGAGGGTCACCACGTGGGTGTTGGTCAGCACATGGCCTTCCTCGTCCAGGATGATGCCTGAGCCCGAACCACCCTGGCCGCCTTCGCTGACTGCCAGGGTGACCACCGATGGAGACGCCTTCGCGGCCGCGGCGGTGACCACGGTGGCGGAGTCGGGGTTGTTGATCTCGATGCCTCCGGCGGAGGAGGTGCTGATGCTTCCGTCGTCGAGCACGGCCTGGGTGCCGGCCACCACACCACCGCCGAGCAGCCCGGCGAGCAGCACCGCGAGCGCGAGACCGCCGACGCCCACGGTGCGCCTGGCGCGTGGCTGCTGCTGGCTGGGGTGCGCAAAGGCGGCTCCCGAGCCGTACCCGCCGTAGGCGCCGTAGGCGCCGTAGGCGCCATGGCCGCTCCGCCGTAGGAGGGGTCCTGGTTGTACTGCGGCTGGCCGTACTGACCATGCTGGTCCTGGCCGTACTGACCCTGGCCGTATTGGCCGTACTGACCATGCTGGTCCTGACCGTGCTGACCGTACTGGTCATGACCATGCTGATCCTGGCCGTACTGACCATGCTGGTCCTGGCCGTACTGATCCTGAGCGTACTGGTCATGAGCATCCCGACCATGCTGATCCTGACCGTGCTGTGGCTGACCGTGCTGATCCTGACCGTGCTGTGGCTGACCGTGCTGGGGCTGGTGCTGTCCCTGGCCTGGCTCGCCCGGGGCGTAGCCGCCCTGCTCAGCGCGGTGATGCTGGGAGGAGGGAGTCCCGGAGGGCGAGGCGGGCCAGTTCGCGGAGTAGGACTCCGCCCCGGCCTGGGCCGGCACATCAGCTTCGGGAGAGACCGGTCCCGGTGGGACAGGATCGATCCGCGCGGTGGCGTCCTCCGGGGGGTCAACATCGTCCCGGCGAGGGCCGTTGTGCGGATCTGAACTCATGGTGGAACCTGCCTTTGTGGTCTTGCGCTGCGATAGTGGGGCGGCGAGATCGGGACACGCATGCTCTCGCGGGCTCGACTGCCATTGTCAGCGCCCATCCTGTATCGACGACGATAACGGCCTGGATGCCTCCTGGACGATTCCAGGAGACTGCGATCCGCCCGCCACCGTTGACCTCGCAGGCCGCGAGCCCCCTGCTACGCCCACAGACGAGCTGACCGTTGGCTGATAGACGATGTCATAGGCCACTTATAGACTCGGCCCATGGTGCCCGATATAGTCCTCAATCCACCCATCAGCCTCGGGATGATCGTGATCGGCCCGCTGCTGATCGGTGCGGTCATCCTCGGTCTGATCGGCCTGGGCGCGGTGTGGCTCTCCGGCGGCAAGAAGCAGAACCGCCGGCTTCAGGGCTTCGCGAACAACCAACAGCTCTCCGGCGGCAAGAACTCCGGAGCCGAATCCGCGGAGGAGCGGCGGCTGGCTGCGATGAGCCTCGAGGAGCTTCGGCGCGAGGCCGGTTCGCTGCTGATCGCGGCGGACAACGCGGTGAACTCCTCCGAACAGGAGATCCTCTTCGCCAGCGCCGCCTACGGCGATGAACAGGTCGCCCCTTTCCAGAAGGACGTGGACGAGGCGCGGGAGCACCTGCAGGAGTCCTTCCGGATGCAGCACACGGTGGACCGGGATCCGCCGGAGGACGAGCACGAGGCCCGCGAGCTGCTGCGCAAGGTCATCGAGAACTGCCAGCGGGTCAACGAGACCCTGGAGTCACACCGCCAGGACTTTGAGTCTCTGCGCAGCCTCGAGCTGGACCCGCGTCCGGCCCTGGAGCAGCTGCGCAGCCGGATCGGCGAGCTCCGGGACCGCCGGGCGGAGGCCGAGAAGCGTCTCCCGAACCTGCAGTCCAAATACGACGACGAGGCGCTCACCTCCTTCACCGAAGGCCTGGCCCATTCCGCGCGCAGCCTTCAGCACGCCGAAGGCTCGGCCCAGGACGCCGCGCAGGCGCTCACCGATTCCCAAGCCTCCGATGCGGTGGTCGCGATCCACGCCGGAGAGGAAGCCGCCGGGGAGGCCGGGAAGCTGATCGAATCCCTCGAAGAGACCCAGCTGCGGCTGCGCAGCGCCGAGCAGAACCTCGGCATCGGTCTGGACCAGACCGAGCAGGACATCGCCCAGGCGCGCGCCACCATGCAGGCAGGCCAGTCCGCGGAGCTCGCCGGCCCCATCGCCGCGGCCGAGGCCGCGGTCAAACAGGTGCGCCGGGCGCTGGACGCAGGGTCCAAGACCAACCCGCTGGAGCTTCTGAACTCGCTCGAGATCGCCCATCGCGAGCTCGACGAGCCCTTGAACGCGGTCCGGGACCAGCAGGCCCGGGACCGACGGGCCCGTGAGGTGCTGCAGACCGAGATCCTCACCGCACGCCACCAGGTGCAGTCTTCCCGGGACTACCTGCGCTCCAAGCGCAGCGGCGCCACCTCGCGCACTCGCATGGCGGAGGCCGAACGTACCCTCGCCGAGGCGGAGGCCATCGGAGACCGCGAACCGGCCAAGGCGCTGGAGCTGGCCACCCAGGCCAAGACCCTGGCCGTGCAGGCCGCTCAGATCGCCCGCCAGGAATCGGCTGAAGACGCGCTCAGCGGCGGGGGCGGAGGCTACGGCGGCGGATTCGGCGGATTCGGCATGCCGGGCGGCTATGGCCATATGGGCGGGGGCGGCTTCGGGCGCCGTCGTCGGATGTTCTGAGTCTTCACCGGGGCCATGCCATGGCCGTGTGAAGAACCCGTGACTAGTATCGACCACGTGAGCAATCGATAGACATTGATGCACAAGGAAAGGTGAACACTGTGAGCAAGCAGTCCATTTTAGGTCGCATGTCCCAGCTGGTCCGCGCGAACGTCAACGCCATGTTGGATCGTTCCGAGGACCCGGAGAAGATGCTGGACCAGATGGTCCGAGACTTCACCAACAACATCGCAGAGGCCGAAGAGGCGATCGCCCAGACCATCGGCAATCTGCGCATGATGGAGGACGACTACAGCGAGGATCTCGAGAACTCGAGATCCTGGGGCCAGAAGGCGCTGGCCGCCTCCCGGAAGGCGGACGAGTTCCGCGACGGCGGCAACGCTGAGAACGCGCAGAAGTTCGACAATCTGGCCAAGGTCGCCATCCAGCGCCAGATGGAGGCAGAGTCCTCGGCGAAGTCTGCCGAGCCGACCATCACCTCCCAGCGCGAGATCGTGGACCGGCTCAAGACCGGTCTCGAGCAGATGAAGACCAAGCGTCAGCAGCTGGTGTCCAAGCGCGACGAGCTGATCGCCCGCTCCCGCGCCGCGCACGCCCAGTCCCAGGTCCACGACGCCGTGAAGTCCATCGACGTGATGGACCCGACCTCCGAGGTGGGACGCTTCGAAGAGAAGATCCGCCGCGAAGAGGCCAAGGTGCGGGGGCAGAACGAGCTGGCCGCCTCCTCACTGGATGCGCAGTTCGAGTCTCTGGAGGATCTGGGCGAGCAGGCCGAGGTCGACGCCCGGCTCGCCGCGCTGAAGTCCGGCAGCTCCGCTCCGGCGGCCCTGGGCGCCGGATCCTCAGAGGCAGGGTCCTCCGATGCGCAGGCCACCGAGGACTACACCGCGCAGCTCGAGGCCCAGGAGCGCGACCGCGCCTGAACGCAGTATGACGCCGGTTCGGCAGCGGTGCTGAAGTGATGGAACAATGGGGAGTGAACGCGACGTTCACTCCCCATTGTCGTCGCAGCAACCCAAACCTTCAGGAGACCTCCGTGACCACTGAGTCCACCTCGCACACTGCCGCCGCCACAGGTGCCACCGCGGTGAACACCGGATTGGCCCAGATGCTCAAGGGTGGCGTGATCATGGACGTGGTCACCCGCGAGCAGGCGCGCATCGCCGAAGACGCCGGTGCCGTCGCTGTCATGGCCCTCGAGCGCGTGCCCGCCGACATCCGCGCCACCGGCGGTGTCGCCCGGATGTCTGACCCCGACCTGATCACCGGAATCATCGATGAGGTCTCCATCCCCGTGATGGCCAAGGCCCGGATCGGTCACTTCGTCGAGGCGCAGATCCTGGAGCACCTCAAGGTCGACTACATCGACGAGTCCGAGGTCCTCTCCCCTGCGGACTACATCCACCACATCGACAAGTCCAAGTTCAAGGTGCCCTTCGTCTGCGGCGCGACCAACCTCGGTGAGGCGCTGCGCCGGATCACCGAGGGTGCCTCGATGATCCGCTCCAAGGGTGAGGCCGGCACCGGTGACGTCTCCGAGGCGATGAAGCACATCCGCACGATCAACGGTGAGATCGCCCGGCTGACCTCGCTGGCAGAAGATGAGCTCTATCTGGCGGCGAAGGAGCTGCAGGCCCCCTACGCGCTGGTCCAGCAGATCGCCCGCGAAGGCCGCCTCCCGGTGGTCCTCTTCGTCGCCGGCGGTGTGGCCACTCCCGCCGACGCCGCGATGATGATGCAGATGGGCGCCGACGGCGTCTTCGTCGGCTCGGGCATCTTCAAGTCCGGCAACCCCGCAGAGCGCGCCGCCGCGATCGTGAAGGCCACCACCTACTACGACGATCCCGCCGTGGTCGCCGAGGCCTCCAAGGGCCTGGGCGAGGCGATGGTCGGCATCAACGTCGCAGACCTCCCGGCCCCGCACCGGTTGGCTGAGCGCGGCTGGTGAGCACACCCCGCATCGGGGTCCTGGCGCTGCAGGGGGCCGTGGCCGAGCATGCCCGCGCCCTGCGCGCCGCCGGTGCTGAGGTCTCCACCGTGCGTCGCCCCTCCGAGCTCGAGGGCCTTGACGGGCTGATCGTGCCCGGCGGGGAATCCACCACCATGGCCCGGCTCGCCGCCCCGGTGCGGCTCCTGGAGTCCATCCGGGAGCGGCACGCCGAGGGCATGGCGATGTTCGGGACCTGCGCCGGGATGATCCTGATGGCGGATCAGATCCTCGACGCCGAGGCGCTCACCGGCTTTGAACGCATCGGCGGCCTGGACGTCGTGGTGCGGCGCAACGGCTATGGCGGCCAGCTGGAGTCCTTCGTCGGACCACTGCAGGTGGCCGGACTCCCCGGGGACGACACCAGCCCGTTTGAGGCCGTCTTCATCCGCGCCCCGGTGATCGAGTCCCTGGGCACCGACGTGGAGGTCATCGCCTCCTGGCAGGACCGGCCGGTGGCGGTTCGGCAGGGACGGATCCTGGCCGCGAGCTTCCATCCGGAGCTGACCCCGGATCACCGGCTGCATCGGTATTTCGTCGAGATCACCGCGGAGCACAAGGTCAGCTGACCTGAAAATCAGCTCTGGTTCGGGCATGATGTCCCAAGGATGCCGTACGCGGAACCTTCGACCATGGAGAGCACATGACTGACGGACCACACCACGGGCAGAGCCCCACCGGCCCCGCTGCCCGCGCGGCGGACCCGCACACGCCCCAGGTCCAGCTGCAGATGCTCGCCGGAGACCATCCCGAGCTGCGACCGCTGATCGCGCAGAATCCCAACACCTACCCCGAGCTGCTCCAGTGGCTGGCCGAACTCCACGACCCAGCCGTGGACGCCGCGCTGGCCCGACGCGCTGCCGGAACCGGCCCCCGGGCGGACCCCGGGACGGATGAGTTCTCCGCCGTGCGCGATGAGCGCCCGCAGGACCACCCGCAGTCGCAGCCAGGTCACGGCTACTACCCCGCCGCCCCCACCGGCCCGGCTCCTTGGGAATCCAATCCGGGTCCCGCTCCCTGGGAAGCTCCGGCCAACCAGGCGCCCTATGCCGAACCGGAGCCGCGCCGTCGTCGCGGCGGCACCTGCGCGATCATCTTCCTGATCCTGCTGGTCGCCGCGGCCGCCGTGGTGGCCGCCTACTTCCTGATCTTCAACGGGGTCTTCAGCGGCGACGATGAGCCGACCGAGGAGACCTCGATCTCCCAGGACCAGAATGAGCAGGACCAGAACGAACCGGGCGAGGACCCGGACGAAGCAGGGGCTCAGGGTACCGAATCCGATGCCCCCGAGGAGGACGACGCAGAGATCGTGCGCCCCGCACCCGAGGGCGCCCAGGACATCCCGGCGTTCACCGCACCTTCGGGAAACATCAACTGCACCATCGGGGAGGACGAGCTCGAGTGCAGCATCCTGGACTATGGCTTCGACGCTCCGCAGGACTGTGACGGGCCTGCACGCTTCTCGGTGGGGTCCGAGGATCCGCAGCTCGGCTGCGGCAGCACCGAGGGTGAGAACTCGGCGACCCTGCAGTACGGCCAGTCGGCCAGCAATGGTCGGTTCGCCTGCGTCTCCTCCGAGTCCGGCTTCGAGTGCTGGAACACCGAGACCGGCAACGGATTCTTCATGGCGCGCGAAAGCTACCAGCTGCAGAACTGATCTGGAGCCACCTCACCCGGTTCCTGCGACGAGAGTACACTTCGGACGCAACGAATTGTTCACACTGAACGGCTGGCCTGGTGCCGCGTCGTCGGGACCGAAAAGGAACGCATGGCTTCGAACGATCACGAGCTCAGCGGCATCGCCGCCGATCCGCGCACGGATTGGGAGACTCTGCACTGGATCGCGGAGAACCAGCCAGCCCTGCGCCCTACCGTCGTGGAGAACCCCGCCACCTACCCGGAGCTGCTCGATGCCCTCGCCTCCCTCGGTGACCCGGAGATCGACGCGGCCCTGACGCGACGGCGCGAAGCCCTGGCAGCCGCTGCGGCGCAGCCGGTGCCTGCGGACCCGGCGACTCCCCCGGCACTTGCAGGCACCCCGACACAGAGCGCGCCATCGGCGCAGACCCCCGCAGATGCGACTCCCCCGGCCCCCGGCCCCTCCCCCGGCACCCGGCCAGGATTATGCCGGCAGCACCCGCGATGAATGGTTCACCCCCGGCTCCCACGACGCCGGTGCGACCGGGGCCGGTTATACAACGATCCCCGCGCCTGCCCGGTCCGGCGCAGTCAGGTCTGCCGCACCGCCTCGCAGGCGCCGTTCCAGGGCTCCGAAGTTCCTGCTCACCGTGCTGCTGCCTGTCCTGGTGCTGATCGCCCTGAGCGCTCTGGCGCTGTCCCTGCTGGACGGGGGGTCCCCCCAGGACACCACCGCCGCAGAAGCCCCGGCGCAGGCCCAGTCTTCCCAGGAGGCTGAGGATGAGTCCGCAGAGGAGCCTGAGCCGAGCCCCACGGAGGAACCTCCGACTCCGGACGAGCGGCGCGCCGCGGTGGCTGCGCTTCCTGGGGAGTCCAGCTGCGACTCCCCCGCCGCGGACCGCGAGGTCTTCCTGGAACTGGCCTCAGCGGCCTCGGAGAACGGCAGCTGGGTCGAGTCAGAGGACGCCACCCTGGTTCGAGACGCACTCATCGGGCTGCAGGACAGCTGCGACAACACTCACGCGGCGGCGTTGTTCCTGGACCTGCGTGGGTCAGAGCAGACCCCCAACGCGCTGCGTGGCACCGTTGCAGACATGGGCTCCGCCTGGATCCAGGCGTCCTTCCCCGCGCAGGGCCAGCCGCTGAGCTCCTTCGTCTCCCCCGATGGCAATGTGGTCTGCGAGCTCGCAGACACGTTGCGCTGCCGGGTGCTGCAGCACAGCTTCAGCGCCCCCGAGGGGTGCACCGAGGGTGTCACCTACGCCATCCGAGTGGACCGCACCGCGGAACCCGATTGCGAGAATCCGGTGCCCCAGCAGGGGCAGCAGGTGCTGGGCTACGGGCAGACGGCCTCGAACGAGTTCTTCGCCTGCACGTCCTTCCAGTCGCAGATGTCCTGCTGGAACCAGCTCACCGGTGAAGGCATCAACCTTTCCGCGAGCCGCAACTTCACCTACTGAGCAGTTCCGGGCGCTGCTGGAGGCTGGACCGCCTCGGGTCCATGAGCGGTTCCATGGCCCGCGCCGGCTCGGCACGCGCGGGATCGGCTCACCCCGCACCTCCTCCGGTTCTGCGTGCTTGTCGCCCAGCGTCGGGAAAGAGCACCCGCGGAATGAACCAGACGCAGAAGATCATGCCCAGGAGCTCGATCAGAGACTGCATGACCACCACGATCGCGGCGGTCTCCCAGCCCGCGGGCAGCGCCAGCGCGAAGGGCAGCACGATGAAGGAGTTGCGGGTGCCCATCGAGAACGCCAGCGTGCGTCCCTGCGCCAGGTCCAGGCCTGCCACGCTGGCCAGGGTCTTCGACATCAGCAGGCTGGTCGCCAGGAACAGCGCAACCACTCCCAGGACGATCGGCAGCAGATGCAGGTCCGCAAGGACCGCACCGACGTTCGCGACGGCGACGAGCAGCACCACCACCGCCAACAGCGGCACCGGCCCCCACCCGAGGCGGTCGACGGCGGCAGCCACCGCCGGTCGGCGTCCGGCCCAGGCCTCGGTCAGGACGGCCAGTCCCAGCGGCAGCAGCACCACGACGACGGCGGGCCAGATGTCTGCCGGTGAGAACACCACCCGCAGGTCAGCATCTGAGATCAGCCACAGGTACAACGGCAGGAGCAGCAGCTGCAGCACCAGCAGCACCGGGGTCAGCGCGGTCGCCCGGGCGGCGTCGCCTGAGCCCAGCTGGCTGAAGCTGATGAACCAGTCGGTGCACGGCACCAGCAGCACCAGAAGCAGGCCCAGCTGGAGGGCCTGATCATCCGGGAGGAACTGGACCATCGCCCAGACCGCTGCGGGGAGCAGGACGAAGTTCCCGAGCAGGGCCGCCGCCATGAAGCGCCCCTCGGCGAACGCTGTGGGTACCGCCGCCATCGGCACCTGGGTGAACGTCGCGTAGAGCAGCAGCCCCAGGACCGGCCAGAGCAGCGCATCGGCGGTGCCGGCCAGCTGCGGGGCCAGCGTGCCCAGGCCCAGTCCCAGCAGGACGGCGCCGAGGTAGAGCCAGACCTGGTGGCGCTCGAGTCTCTGGCGTCTCATCGGTCCGGCTCCTCCTGACTCTGCCCACCACCGTGTCGGTGCACGACACTCTGCCACAGGCCCGACGCTGCGGCCGAGGGGACCTACGGCTCTACTCGCGCGCCGCGGGGCGCTGCATGGTGGGGATACCAGTGCATGGTGGAGACACCAGCGGCCGTTCAGCCTCCGCCGATCCTCGCGCTGACGCTGAGTCCCGCCATCCTCCAGATCGAGAGGCGCAGAGCACATGGACGCCACAGAGACCCGGGACCAGAAGATCGCCAGGTTGTCTGAAGAGGTCGCCAGGCTGCGGTCACAGCTCAAGACCCAGCCGGTGCAGCCGCCGCCCACGCGCACACGCCGGACCGGAGGGGGACGCGCGTTCCTCGCAACGCTGCTGATCCTGCTCGGTGTGCTCATGGCCCCGCTCGCCCTCGTCGCCGCGTGGACGAAGGCCGAGGTCACCGACACCGATCAGTTCGTCGCCACCATGGCCCCGATCGTGGAGGATCCCGCCTTCCAGGCCTTCCTGGTCGAGGAGATCACCGTGGCGATCAACGAGGAGATCGACCTCGAGACGGTCACCTCAGACCTCTTCGACGGGATCGCGACCCTCGACCTTCCACCCCGGGCCTCCGACGCGCTCCAGCTGCTCGAACAGCCCGCGGTGGAAGGCGCGCAGTCACAGATCCGTTCCACCACCGAGCGGCTCATCGCCTCTGACACCTTCGAGCAGGTCTGGGACCAGGCGCTGCGGATCAGCCACGCCCGGCTGATCTCCGCGCTCAGCGGAGACACCTCCGGCGCCGTCGTGATCAACGAATCCGGCGAGGTCGGCATCCAGCTCGGACCCCTCGTCGCCTCCGTCAAGGAACAGCTGACCGCGCAGGGGTTCGCGCTGGCCGAGCGGATCCCCGAGGTCGATAGGACGGTCGTCCTCGCGCAGTCCGATGAGCTCGTCCAGGCACGAACCGCCTACCAGGCAGTGGATGTGCTCGGCTTCGTGCTCCCCTGGGTGAGCATCGGTCTGATCGCAGTCGGCGTCCTCGTCGCGGGGCGGAGGGCGAAGGCGCTGATCTGGGCCGGGGTCGGCCTGGCGTTCGCTATGGCCTTGCTCGCGATCGGCGTGGCGCTGGGACGTGTCCTCGCGGTCGCCACGGTCTCGCCGCAATACATGCCCTCGGGTGCCGCCGAGGCGATCTACGACGCCTGGTGCCCCTGCTCTACTCCACGGCGCTCGCCGTCGGCACAGCTGGCGTCACCCTCGCGGCCGTCAGCTACTTCGCCGGTCCGTTCCGCGGGGCCATCGCGGTCCGACGCTTGACCGTTGATTCGGCAGAACACCTCCGTGTGGCAGCAGAGAAGGCCGGGGCCAGCACCGGCCGGTTCGGCACGTTCCTCCACCGAGCCCGCCGCTACATCCGGATCGGCATCGCCGTCATCGGCGCCGCGGTCGTGCTGCTCATGAGGCCGTTGACCCCAGAGGTGATCCTGTGGACCGTATGCGGTGCCCTCCTCGCCATCTTGCTGCTCGAACTGCTGCGGCGGCCGCCCTCCGTGGAGGCTGAGCCGGCGCAACATCGGGCGTCGGCAGCAGCGCATGAACAGTCGGGGGCGGCGCAGTGATCAGGGAAGCGGGATGTGGGAGGGCTGCTCCTGGCCGTCGCCGCCGTTGTGGTCCTCGGACCAGCGGTGATACGCCGCCACCAGCGGAACAGAGCTGAGTCCGTGGAGGACCACGCTGAGCGCGATGGTGACGACCACCGTGGTCAGCACCACTTCGCCCTCCGGGACCCCGCGCTCGAGGACGATGAGCGCGAACACCAGCGAGGCCAGTCCGCGCGGACCGAACCACCCGATGAAGACCACCGTCTGCCACGGGACCCCCTGGCCGGCGAAGGCGATCGCCACCGGGACCATTCGAATCAGGGTCAGGCTGAGCGTGGCATAGAGGAACACCTGCCAGGTGATGTTCGGGATGACCAGGGTCAAGGCGAGTGCTCCGAATCCGATCCACACGACGGCTGCGAGAAGACCGCCGGTCTCCTCGGTGAGCGGGATGACGGCCGACGCCTGTGCCCCCGAGACGCTGCCGAAGGCGAGCCCGCCGACGAAGGCGGCGATGAACGCGCTGCCACCGAGCGTCAGCGCCATCGTGTAGGCGAGCAGCGCCGTCGAGAGTAGCAGCACCTGACGCCACTCGCTCCTGATCCAGCCACGCCGCTCCGCGAAGCGGAACAGCAGCCCGCCGAGGACGCCGGCAGCGAGCCCGCCGGTGAGCCCCCAGCCGATCTGGATGATCATGTTGCTGATCACCGCAGAGATGACCCTGGTCTGAAGCTCCGCGTTCGCGATCTCGAGTGCCACCAGGAAGAAGGGCACCGCCAGTCCGTCATTGAGGCCGCTCTCCACATCCAGCGAGTGCCGCACACGGGGCGTCACCGCCGGGTCGGAGACGACCTTCTGGCCCAGCGCCGCGTCGGTGGGTGCCAGCATCGTGGCGAGCAGGAACACGGAGGCAAGGGCAACGGTGGGGAAGATGAGCGCCCCGACGCCGATGCCGGCGAGCATCGTCAGAGGCAGCCCGATCAGCAGCAGCCGTCTGGGCCATCCCCGCGTGGCGCGACGCGCTCCGAAGTGGAGCCGGGTGGCGTCGCTGAACAGGATGAGAACGAGCGCGAGCTCTGCCACCCGGTGGACCGCTTCTGATTCCACCGAGATGTCGAGAACGCCGAGCACCGACCCGCCGAGCAGGAAGCCTGCGGCGGCGAGGAACAGTGCAGGAGTGATTCCGCGCCGGTCCAGCGGCCCGGAGACCGCGCTCCAGATGATGATGATCGCCAGTACCGTCGCTGCCACCACCATGGGGTCCCGCTTCCGCTTATGCCAGGTCCTGCCGCATCGGACGGTTCCTCGGACAGGATCCGGAGGTCTGGGCCCGACGCTACCCGCGGATCCACCGCCGAGACAGGGACCAAGTACCCGCTGTGACCATCCCATGCCGGAAACTCAGAGAAAGAGCCGGTGGATGGCCTGGGTCGTCGCGGCGTCGCTCACACTACACTCCTGGCTCCGCCGGGACGACATCGATCACGGTCTCCGCTCCGGCCAGACGACCCAGGAATCGGCTGAGCTACTCGCAGCCCGCGCCAGGGTCCGACAGCTCGAGCAAGAAATCTCGATCCTCTGACGAACATCCACCTGGCTCGATGAGGAGCCTTGAATCCGATTGGGACAGCAAAAAGGCCCCCGACCTGGTGTTACCAGGTCGAGGGCCTTATCTCGTTGCGGGGGCAAGATTTGAACTTGCGACCTCCGGGTTATGAGCCCGGCGAGCTACCGAACTGCTCCACCCCGCGTTGCGACTTGTTTAGTCTACGCACACATTTCCTGTGTGCAAAATCAGAATGAACGACTTGGTGTGTGACCTCTGACACCCGCCTCCCCGTCCGGACCAGGAGGGTCCGAACGGGGAGATTCTGCGGGTTTCAGATCAGCTCCGGAGGATCACTCCTCCAGGTCAGCCTCGGCCTGCAGGGCATCATCGATGGCCTGCTGCAGCCGCTCCTGGGCCTCGCCATAGGTGGCGAAGTCACCGTCGGAGAGTGCCTCATCCGAGTCCTGGAGCGCTTCGCCTGCGCGATCCAGGGCGTCGTTCAGACGCTCCTGAGCGGGACCGGTCGGCGCGGTGGGACCTTCGGTCTCCTCGGCGTCGGTCTCGTCCTCGGTGGTGGCCTCTTCCTCAGCAGGCGCCTCATCCTCGGTGGCGGCCTCGTCCTCGGCTGGGGCGTCACCCTCGGGCACGTCGATCTCGGAGTCCACGGCGTCACCAGTGACGCCTGCGCCATCGGCCACAGCCGCACCGGAGTCGCCGCCGAAGACCTGGTCGAGGGCCTCGTCGAGGGTGTCGGCGAAGCCGACCTCCTCGCCATAGGCGACCAGCACCTTGCGCAGCGCCGGGTAGGCGGCCGCGGCGCCGGTGGACTGCACGTAGACCGGCTGGACATACAGGATGCCGCCACCGGCAGGCAGGGTGATCATGTTGCCGTTGATCACCTCGGACGCGCCCTGACGCAGCAGGTTCAGCTCCTGCGAGATCTGCGAGTTGGAGTCGAAGTTCGCCTGAGTCTGGCCTGGGCCAGGCACTGCGGTGTCACGCGGAAGCTCGAGCAGCCGCAGCTGACCGTAGTCCTCCGCCTTGACCCCGTCCTCGCCGGTGCCGGCATCGCCTGCGGCGGCGAGGAAGCCGTAGAGCACGTTGCGCTGCTGGGCGCCCTCGGCGATCTGCGGGATGAACGTGCCGGTCAGCGAGAAGGACGGCTCCTCCTGGTCCGGCATCTGCAGCGTCATGTAGTACGGCGGCTGCGCCATCGCGTTCTCGTCCTCGACCGTCGGGTCCGAGGGAACGGACCAGGCGTCGTTGTTCTCGTAGAACGTGCCGGGGTCGGTCACGTGGTAGCGACCGAGCAGCTCGCGTTGCACCCGGAACATGTCCTCGGGGTAGCGCACGTGATCCAGCAGTTCAGCCGACATGTTCTCGTAAGGCTGCAGAGCCTCGGGGAACACCTGCTGCCAAGCCCGCAGGATCGGATCCTCGGTGTCCCAGGCGTAGAGCTCCACCGAGCCGTCATAGGCATCGACGGTGGCCTTCACCGAGTTGCGGATGTAGTTGACCTGGCCGGTGAGCATCGGGGCTCCCTGAGTCAGGGTATCGGTGGTGGCCTGCTCCAGCTGCTGCTGGGCCGAGTACGGGAAGTCGTTGGAGGTGGTGTAACCCTCCACGATCCACTTCACCCGGCCGTCGACGATCGCCGGGTAGACGTTCTGATCGACGTCGAGGAACGGTGCGACTTCCTGCACCCGCTCCCGCGGCTCCCGGTCATAGAGGATCTGCGACTCTTCGTTCATGTCGCCGGAGAGCAGGATCTCTGGGGACTGGAACTGGATGGCGAAGACCAGACGGTTGAACAGGCCGCCCACGGAGGGACCGCCCTCACCTTCGAAGGTGTAGACCGTCTCGGTCTCGGAGTCGGCTGACGCCGGACGGTCGAGCTCCAGCGGATCTGCTCCCTCGGGTGCGCCGACGATCGAGTACTCCGGGGAGTTCTGACCGAAGTAGATGCGCGGCTCGTAGTCCTCATCCGAGGCGAGCTCACCACGGGTGGGGATGCCCTGCAGCGTGAAGCTGGGGCGCCCTTCGGGGGTGACGGTGTTGGCGTTGGCCGCGACCAGCCCGTAGCCGTGGGTGAAGATCAAGTGCCGGTTGACCCAGGAGGCGTCGGTGGGCACGTTCAGCTCACGAGCGGCGATGACCGTGTCGCGACGTTCGCCGTCGATCTCGTAGCGGTCGAAGCTCAGCGTCTCAGGGAAGGAGTAGTACTGGCGGAACTGCTGGAACTGTCCGAATGCGGCAGAGACCAGGTTCGGATCCAGCAGTCGGATGTTTTGCGTATTGGCAGCATCCTCCGCAAGCGCACCCGGTGTGGCGGATGCGTCGGCGTCGTAGCTCTCCTGCTCGATCTCATGCAGGCCATAGGCGTAACGGGTCAGTTCCATGTTGCGCTCGATGAACGGGGTCTCCAGGGTCCGCTCCGAAGGCTGGACCTGATACTCCTGGACGAAGAACGGGACCAGTCCGCCACCGATGATCGCGGTGATCAGCAGCATGGCCGAACCGATGATCGAGAAGCGCCAGCGCCCGGTGATGGCGGTGACGATGAAGATCGCTGCCACCAGCACCGCGGCCACGGCCAGGATCGCCTGCGCCGGGATGACGGCGTTGACGTCGGTGTAGAGCGCGCCGGCCCAGGTGCCGCTCTGGTTCTGCAAGGTGGCGTAGCGGTCGAGCCACCAGTTCGCGCCCTGCAGCAGCAGGAACAGTGCGCCGGTCACGGCGATGTGCCAGCGGGCGGCCCTCTCGACCACGAACTTCCCGTTGGCCTCGATGCGGATGCCGCCGAAGAGGTAGTGGGTCAGGATGCCGGCGATGCCGGCGACCAGGACGGCCGAGATGAGGAAGCCGTTGATGAACCCGAGGAAGGGCAGGGTGAAGACGAAGAACGCAAAGTCCATTCCGAATTCGGGGTCGGTCATGCCGAAGGGCTGCTGGTTGATGAACAGCAGCACGTTCTCCCAGCTGCCCTGGGCCGCGGTGCCTGCGAAGAGGCCCATCAGCACGGGCAGGCCGATCATGAACAGGCGACGCATGGAGTTCAGCGTGCGCTGGTAGCGGATCACCGATTCGTTCATCTGGTTCTGCTGGACCTGGGGCCGGTTGCGGAACGCCAGGAACAGGCTGAGCCAGACCAGGCCGGCCATGAGCAGGAACGCGATCAGGAAGATCACGCCCCGGGCGATGCGCTCGGTCCAGAAGACGTCTTCATAGCCCAGCTGGTTGAACCAGAGGATCTCGGCGTAGAAGCCGGAAGACGCCACAAAAATGCCGATCAGCGCGGCGATGATGATGATCGTCAGCACCAATGCTGACGGCCGCCGCGGCCCGGAACTCCTCGCTGGCCGGTCGGAACCGGACCCGCCGGAGTTGTCGCCGCCGTCCCCGCCCGGACCGGAGCCGAACAGGCCTCCGCCGAACGGGTTCGCGGACCCGAATCCCTGAGAGAAACTCACGGATAAACCCTCGTCTCTATATATGTGCTTGGATACATCGGTGCTGCTGGTTCTTCGATGCTGCTAGTTCTCCAGTGCCTCTGGTCCTTCGGTGCCGGTGAGGAACCACTGCTGCTGGTGGGTCAGCGGGCTGACCCGGCTGGACCGGTTTCCCGGTTCAGCTTCCGCAGGGCTCGAGCCCTGCGAGGAAGTCTTCGTCTGAGTCGCGGACCGCCTCGACGATCGCGTGTCCCTTGGCTACATCCTCGACGGCGTAGGTCGCCAGTCCGTCGGGCACCCGCCCATCGAGTTCCGCGCAGTTCGCGGCCGGGACGAGGAAGTTCTCAATCCCCTGGGACCGCGCCCCGACGACCTTCTGGGCGATGCCGCCGATGGGTCCGACCGTACCGTCCGGATCCACCGTGCCGGTGCCGGCCCAGTCCTCGCCGCCGGTCATGGACCCCTCGGTCATCGAGTCCACGAGGCCGAGAGTGAACATCAGCCCCGCGCTGGGACCGCCGACGCCGTCAAGTTCGATGTCGACGTCCACGGGGAACACGAACTCGTTCCCGAGCATGATTCCCACGTAGTAGTCGCCATCTGCCTCTTGATAGGTGGGGACCTCGTAGTCGAGCTCCTCGCCATCACGAAGCACTGTCAATGCTACCGGCTGACCTGCGGCGGTGTTGACTGCGTCACGCAGTCCCTGAAGTCCGGTGATGGAGCTGCCGGCGGCGGCGGTGACCTGATCACCGGGCTGGAGCTGGTCGTCGGTGCCGACCTCGACCGCCTCGGCGGTGAAGTCGATGACGGAGAGCTGCTGGTCGTAGTCGATGCCCAGCTCGTTGAGTGCGGCAGCCACCGCAAGGTCCTGGGAGCTGGTCATCGCGGCGGTGTTCTGCTGCTGGACCTGCTCCGCGGTGGTGCCGGAGGGGTAGATCAGCTCGTGGGGCTGGATGTCGGTGCCCGGGTTCAGCCACCCTGTGACGGCCTCCGGGACCCGCACCGTGGAGGTGGGGGCACCGGCGACGAACACGGTGGTCAGGTTCAGCGAACCCTCCGTGGGAAAGGTCTCTTCTCCGTTGACGGAGATGACGGCCTGATCCTCGATCTCACCGATGGTGTTGAAGATCGGGCCAGGGCTCTCCACCAGGTAGGGGCTGGGCAGGAGGAGGCTGAGCAGCCCGATGATGAGCGCTGACGTGCCGGCCACCGCCTGCAGGCTTCTCCGCAGGCTCGGCCTCTTCGGTTTCAGGGTGCGCTCAGTCATGATGATCGGCATCCATCATCTCACCTGTGACGAGCGTCCCTGGAAGATGACGTCAGGCCCCCGGGGACTTGCCGTCGTATCCGCCGTCGAGGAGCTTCTGCAGCTCCTCGTCGATCTTCGCGGTCTCTTCCTGGCGCTCCGCGCGGCGCTGCTGGAAGCCGGTGGGATCGTCGAGGTCCTTCTCGTCGGGCTGGACGTCGGGGTGACCCCAGACCTCATCGCGGCCGGACATCCCCTCGGTCTCGCGCAGGTGCGCCCAGAGGGCGGCGGCGTCACGGAGTCGGCGGGGGCGCAGCTCCAGTCCCACCAGCGCGGCGAAGGTGTCCTCCGCCGGTCCCCCGGAGGCACGACGGCGGTTCATCGTCTCGCGCAGCCGGGACAGCGATTCCAGGTGTTCGGCGGCCTGGGTGACGACGTCGTCCACCCAGCCCTCGACCAGCGCCAGGGTGGTCTCGATCCGCTTGAGCGCGGCCTCCTGCATGGGGGTCCGCTCCTCCGGGAAGAGGCCCTCCCCGAGGATCGAGTTCATCGCCTCCGGGTTGTTCGGATCCATCTGGCTGGCGGCCTCTTCAATCCGGTCCATGTCGATGTGGATCCCTGCGGCGTACTGGCCGACCGCGTTGAACAGGTCCTGCTCGAGCCAGGGGGCGTTGTTGAACAGGCGCATCCTGGCGGCTTCACGCAGCGCCAGGTAGAGCAGCACCTCGCGCTTGTCCACGCTGAGGCCCTTGCTGAACTCGCTCACGTTCTTGGGCAGCAGCGCGGTGGTGTTACCGGCCAGCGGCAGCCCGGTGTCCGAGGAGGAGACGACCTCCTTGGCGAGTGCACCCACGGCCTGGCCGAGCTGCATGCCGAAGGCCATGCCGCCCATGGACTCGATCATTCCGGTGATCTGCTGCGCTCCGGCTCCGCCCATCATGGACTCGAGCTCCGGGGGAAGCCCGGAGCCCTGTTCGCCGAGCTGATCCTTGATGGCGCTGCCCAGCGCCTTGGAGACCGATTCGGCCACCGGTTCGGTCAGCCGCTTCCAGGATTCGAAGGTCTCCTCCACCCACTGGGCGCGGGACCAGGCCTGGCCGATCTGCCCGGCGGTCTCGAAAGTGGTGGCGCCGTCGAGCCACATGTCAGCCAGGCGCAGCGCGTCGTCGATCTCCTTACGCTCGGCGGCCGAGACGCTGGGATCATCTCCGGCGGCGGCCTGACGTGCGGCCTGGCGCGCCATGGACCAGTTGACCGGCCCCTTGTCCTCCTCGGAGGGGTTCTGCATGGCGGAGAACATGGACTGGACCTGTCCCATGATCTGCTGCATCATCTGCGGGTTCATATCGGCCATGCCGGGGATCTGCGAGGGGTCGAAACCGGGAGGGAAGCCGGGGAACCCGCCCGCCTCGCCGGAGCCTGCTGCACCAGGCGCACCAGGGGTGCCGGTGAACCCGATGCTGGGACCACGCTTGGCGGCGTCGTCCTTGTCCGCGTCATCGCCGGGGGTCTGGCCGGGCATCTGCCCGCCGAAGAGCTGTTTGAAGAACTCCTCCATGGGGTCACGTGGGTCTTCCCCGTTGCCCTGGTCGTTGTTGCCGGAGTTGTTCTGGCTCATCGGACGCTCCCTGTGGTGATCCTGGTTCGGCCTGAGAAACTCCAGCGTATCCAGCGCGGCTCGGTGATGTCTGTATGAGCGCGGTCAGTTCGCCACAGGATGAAGTCTTCGGTTCTACGTTGACGGTGGGCGTGGCGCTCCGGATCTGTTCACCCTGGTCCAGGAGTGCGCAATCGGCACTCGCATTCCGGATGCGCGGTCACCGGCTCCAGGCTGAGCCACCCGGTCGCGGCGCCGAGCCCGATCTTGCGCGCCGCGGTCTGCGGCATGAACTGCCCATCGATGACGAGTTGGATCTCGCGCGCCAGCAGGCTCGCCACCACCGCCGCAGCGGATTCCTGCGCGGGTGCCGCATGCCCGGCGAAACCGAGGTCCTCCTCGAAGAAGCTGCTCCGTTCCTCGATCGGGGCCTCTTCTGCGAGCGCGGCCTGCGCCGCCGTCCAGATGTGGGTCGGATGCGGTGGCCGTGCAGCTCCAAGCACTGCGGGCAGGGTCCGCGCTCACGGCTGAGCAGCGGTCCGATCTGCCACTGCTCAAGGTGGCGCACCACCGGCAGCACCAGCCGGCCGGGCGGCGGCGGCGCAGAGTCGCGCCGGGTCGGACGGCGCGCGCTGCGAAGAGTCACGTGGATGTCCACCGGTTCCTGCGGCAGCCCGGGGGCGGCGGCCTCCGGTGTGGCCGGTGGTTGCGGGGGCAGCACCGAGCAGGTGATCACGGTCATCTCGGGGTTCTGCCGCAGGCAGGAACGCCGGACCGCTCCGGCGCGGGTTTGACCGACGGCCGCCGCCGGATACCCATCCGCCACGTCCTCCCGGTCCACCGGGTGATCGTCGCGCAGCAGCAGCAGACCCAGCGGCAGCCGGGCCAGCTGTTCGGCGAGCAGCGCGCCCGGGCGGGGCAGCCCGTCGATCAACACCGCCGCCAGCTGACGCCGCGCCCGTACCCGGAGCCCCTGCTCGGCGGTGCCGGGGGCGGCGGCGGCTTCGACGATCCCGCCGGCGGTCCGGGCCTCTCCGAGGCGTTTCAGGGTCTGCTGCGCCGGGCCGATGATCCGCACCGCCTGCGCCCCTGCGCCGAGCTGGACGGTGCGCGCGTCAAGCACGAAGGCCTGACTCCACTCCCCTGGCACTGTCCCCGGCAACATGTACCCATGGTGTCAAGGTTGGAATCCGCCGACGGAGTTTTCCACAGTCTTGGGCCGGGCTAGGCTCCTGGGCATGGCGTCGCGGCAGCTTCAGCAACAGCAACAGCAACAGCAAGAGATCACGGTGGACGGCCAGCAGGTGCTGGTGGTGCGCTCGGCTCGGCGCACCCGGACCATCACCGCTGATCAGGTCGCGGGGACCCTGCGTCTGCGGGTCCCGGTGCGGCTGAGTCAGCGCGAGATCGAAGATCACGCCGGCGTTCCAGAAGAAGCTCAGCCGCCGGGCGGCCCGGCGGCCGCGCAGCGACGAGGAACTGGCGCAGCGCGCCCGCGCGCTCTCCACCCGGTACTTCGACGGTGTCCCGCAGCCGCAGGCGGTGAGCTGGTCCACCCAGCAGCACCAGCGTTGGGGCTCCACGACCTCGACCACCGG
This sequence comes from Nesterenkonia sp. AN1, assembly GCF_000582475.1. NCBI lineage: Bacteria > Bacillati > Actinomycetota > Actinomycetes > Micrococcales > Micrococcaceae > Nesterenkonia > Nesterenkonia sp. AN1. The sequence goes on along the minus strand of NZ_JEMO01000002.1, from coordinate 41,974 downwards.
CACCATCCGGCTCTCGGCACGGCTGCGCGAGATGCCGGTCTGGGTCCAGGACTCGGTGCTGGTCCACGAGTTGGCGCACCTGATCGAGCCCGGGCACGGACCGGAGTTCAAGGCGCTCATCGCGAAGTACCCGCGCACCGAGGAGGCCGACGCGTTCCTGGCCGGGGTCAGCTGGGCAGATCGCCACGCCGACTGAGCCCTGACCAGGGGGTTCATCGCAGTGCCGGTGCGGTGCCGCGGCACCGGACTGAGCCTCGATGGCACGCCGAGGCCACCGAGACTGGGGACTTTTGGGGCAATGTCGACGAGATGTCGACTGAATTAGACTGACCGCTCGTTGCCCGGCCCCGACCACGACGCCTCTCTGTTCCCGGAGTGGGCAGATGGGAAGCAGATGACCGAGAAGACTCTTCAGGAACAGGATTCGCGTCCCGGCGAGGAGCGCCGAGCGGGGGTGTTGATTCGTCTGCTACGGGTGATCGAGCGAGTCGGGAACCTGCTGCCGCACCCGTTCTGGCTCTTCGTGATCCTCTCCGTCGTCGTGGTCGTCTTCTCCGCGATCCTCGAAGCCACGGGCCTGGGTGCGGAGAACCCCGCCGACGGGGAGTACATCGCCGTCCAGAGCCTGCTCAATCCCGAGGGCTTCCAGCGCATGCTCACCGACGCGGTGGAGAACTTCGTGACGTTCCCGCCGCTGGGCCTGATCATCACGGTGATGCTGGGCGTCGCGGTCGCGGAGGGTTCAGGACTCATCGGAGCCTCCATCCGGGTGATCGTCTCCCGGGTCTCGCGCAAATGGCTGACCTTCACCGTCGCGCTGACCGGGGTCACCGGGTCGGTGGCCTCCGATGCGATCTACGTGATCCTGATCCCTCTGGCCGCAGCCGCCTTCAAGGCGAGCGGGCGTTCCGCGGTCCTGGGCGCCGTGGTCGCCTTCGGTGCGGCCTCGGCCGGGTACAACGCCTCCTTGCTGATCACCGCGAGCGATCCGCTCCTGGCCGGGATCTCCACCTCCGCCGCGCAGCTGATCGAGGAGGACTACGTCGTCTCCCCGGTGGCGAACTACTTCTTCTCTGCGGCCTCCGCGATCGTCCTGGCGATCGTGGTCACCCTGGTGACCGAGCTGCTGCTGGTGAAGATGACCGAGCGCATGCGTCACGAGGAGGACGCCGCCGGAGGCGCCGCCACCGCGGTGCTCTCGGCAGGACGCGAGCGCGCCCAGGACGGTGCACAGGACGGCGCGATCACCGACGACGCCGAGCTGCTGACCTACAGCCGCCGCGAGGTCGCTGCGTTGAAGGCCTCGCTGGTCGCCCTGGGGGTCTTCCTGGTCGCCTATTTCTCGCTGCTGTTCCTGCCGATGTCACCCTTCCGCGGTGAGGGCTCCGACGTCCTGGAGTCTGCCCTGCTGACCGACGTCGCCGTGCCGATCGCTCTGGCGTTCCTCGTCGTGGGCATCACCTACGGGATCAAGGCCGGCACCATCACCCGGCCCAGCGACATCCCGGAACTGATGGCGCGCTCGATCAAGGAGCTCTCCGGGGTCATCGTGCTCTTCTTCGCCGCCGCGCAGTTCATCGCCTACTTCGGCTGGTCCAATATGGGCACGGTGCTGGCCATCGAGGGTGCCCAGGTGCTGGAACAGCTGGACCTGCCCGCCGGAGTGCTCTTCGCCGGGGTGGTGCTGCTGGTCGCCACGTTCAACTTCGCGATCACCTCGGGCTCCGCGCAGTACACCCTGATGGCCCCGGTGCTGGTCCCGATGCTGATGCTCGTGGGCACCTCCCCGGAGGTCACCCAGATGCTCTTCCGCATCGGGGACTCCCCCACCAACATCGTCTCGCCGATGAGCCCCTACTTCGCGCTGGTCCTGGGCTATATGCAGCGCTACTACCCGAAGGCCGGGATCGGCACCCTCGTCTCGCTGACACTCCCGGTCGCCGTCGCTCTGCTCGTGTCCTGGTTCCTGTTCTTCATGCTCTGGTTCGCGATCGGGATTCCACTGGGGCCTGGCGTTCCGGTCCGCTGACCCCACCATCCCGGTCTGGCCAGACCAGATCACTGCACCTGTTCACATCGATGAAGGAGACCCATGGACCTTGAGCACCTGACCCGCGAGGACACGGCCGTGCTGACATCTGCCCAGCTGTTGGAGATTCAGACGTTCATCACCGAGCACCTGAAGGACGTGTTGGAGGACCTCAGGAGGATCGTGCACTGTGAGACCCCGAGCCAGGACAAGGCCCTGCTCGACGCAGGCCTGACGGAGATCCGCGCACTGGCGATCGAGCGGCTGGGCGAGCCGAGCCATGAGGCGCGCACTGAAGGGGGCGAATACGGCGATGCGCTTGAGCTGCTCTGGCCCGGGGCTCCCGCGGCGGCCGACGACGCCGCAGCTCCGGTGACCTCGGAGGCGCCGGTGACCTCGGTGTGCCACTACGACACGGTCTGGCCGGCTGGCACGCTGAGCGTGTGGCCGATGAGCATCGACGGAGACCGGCTGACCGGTCCCGGGGTGCTGGACATGAAGTTCGGGATCGTGCAGACGATCTGGGCGGTGCTGGCCCTGCGCTCGGCAGGGATCGCGCATGCCCCCGTCAGGCTGCTGCTCACCGGGGATGAGGAGATCGGCTCGGTGGCGGGACGACCGGTCATCGAGGCCGCCGCCAAGGACTCCCGGGTCACCCTGGTCCCCGAGCCCAGCGCCGGCGGCCAGCCGAAGGACCGGCGCAAGGGCATGGTCTTCGCCGACATCACGGTCCACGGCGTGGAGGCCCATGCCGGGCTTGAGCCGGAGAACGGGGCCAGCGCGGTGCACGCCTTGGCGGTCCTGGTGCCCGAGATCGTCGCGCTGGCAGCCCCGGAGCGGGGCACCACCGTGAATGTGGGAACGCTGCAGGGCGGGACCGGGCGCAACGTGGTCGCCGGTCGCGCGGAGTGCCTGGTCGATGTGCGTGTCACTGAGACCGCGGAGCAGGATCGGGTCGCCGATGCGCTGCGCGCGCTCACCCTGCCCGAGCCCTACCGCTCCGATGACCGGCTGCGCCTGGAGCTTCAGGTCGATGCCAACCGTCCGCCGATGAATCCCACCCCGGCTTCGGAGGCCGCGATGGCCCGGCTCGCGCAGATCGCCGCCGGCCTGGGCCGCGAGCTGAGTCCCCGGATGGTCGGCGGGGCCTCAGACGCGAACTTCATCTCGGCCCTGGGGCTGCCGGTGCTCGACGGTCTCGGAGCAGTCGGCGAGGGACCCCACGCCTGGCACGAGCACCTGCTGATCTCCGGGGTCGCCCCGCAGACGGCGCTGCTGGCCGGGATGCTCGCCGAATAGCACTCCTCAGCGGTGCGCCTCCGGATGAGCCTCCGGCTCAGCGGCCGGATCCGGGCCTCAGATCTCGTTGAGGATCTCGCGGAGCCGCTCGCCGTGCTTCTCGAGCTTGCGCTCACCGATGCCGGGGACCTTCAGCAGCGCCTCGTCCGAGGTGGGCCTGCGCTCGGCGATGACCTCCAGGGTGGCGTCGGTGAAGATCACGAACGCGGGCACCTCGAGCTCCTTGGCGTAGTCACTCCGCCAGGCGCGCAGCTTCTCGAAGAGCGCCTCGTCGTAGCGGGCGGGGCAGCTCTCGCAGCGGCGCCGCTTGACCTCGGTGCCGTTGGTGAGGACCTTCCCGCAGGTGGAGCAGGTGAAGGCCTTCTTCTTGCGCCCTGGGGCGTTCGGGCTCGGCCCTCCCGCGGGAATGATCTTGCGACCGGGCTCCTCCATCCCCATCTCCTTGCGCAGCGGGCGCAGGAACCGGGACGGGGTGCGTCGACCCCGGCCGCCGGTGTGCCGGGAGGCCGCGGAGGAGAGGAAGAGGAACTTCCGGGCGCGGGTGATGCCCACGTAGAGCAGCCGGCGCTCCTCGTCGACCTCCTTCTGGGTCTTGGCGAAGGTGATCGGCATCAGCCCCTCGGAGAGTCCGGCGAGGAACACCGCCTCCCATTCCAGGCCCTTGGCCGAGTGCAGCGAGGCCAGCGTGACGCCCTCCACGGTGGGGGCGTGCTGCGCGGCGGAACGTTCCTCCAGCTCGGAGATGAAGCTGCGCATGGTGAAGTCTTCGCGCTCGGTGGAGAGCTGGTCCGCCAGTGCGACCAGCGCCGCCATGGACTCCCAGCGTTCCCGGACCGCGCCGGTGGCCTCAGGCGCCTTCGCGGAGTAGCCGTGGGAGGACAGGATGTCGCGCACGCTCTTAGACACCGCGTCCCCGGCGTCGTCGACCAGCGAGGAGGTGCGCAGAGCAGCGAGCGCCTCGCGGACCTCGCGGCGGGAGAAGAACCGCTCGGAGCCGCGGAGCTGATACGAGATCCCGGCGGTGGCCAGGCTCTGCTCGAACGCCTGGGACTGCCCGTTGGTGCGGTAGAGGATCGCGACCTCGGAGAGCGGCACGCCTTGTTCCTGCAGCGCCTTGATCTCGGAGGCGATCCATCCGGCCTCGGTGTCATCATCGGCGTGCTGGATCAGCTTCGGGACCGGGCCGCGCTCACGCTGGGAGATCAGCTGCAGCGGCTCGGGCCAGGGCGCCGGGTCTGTGAGCCGCACCGTCTCCCGGGTGCGGTCGGCCAGCAGCGAGTTCGCCAGCTTCACCACCTCGGGGGTGGAGCGGTAGTCACGGACCAGCTTGACCAGGTTCGCCTCGGGGTGGCGGCGCTTGAAGCCGAGCAGGTAGTCCGGGGTGGCGCCGGTGAAGGAGTAGATGGTCTGCGCGGCATCGCCGACCACGCAGATCTCCTCCCGTCCGCCCAGCCAGAGGTCCAGCATCCGCTGCTGCAGCGGGGAGACGTCCTGGTACTCGTCGACCACGAAGTGGCGGTACTGCTGTCGCACCTGGGCGGCGACCCGCTCGTCGTCCTCGAGGATGCCCACGTTGAGCAGCAGCACGTCCTCGAAGTCGATCAGATGCTTGTCCAGCTTCACGTCTTCATAGGACTGGTAGAGCTTTGCGAAGGTGCGGTGGTCCACTCCCCCGGGCGCGGGCCGGCCGGCGCCCTCGGCCGTGGCGACCTCCAGGTAGGACTCCGGGGTCAGCGTGGAGACCTTCGCCCATTCGATCTCGCTGGCGAGGTCGCGCAGCGCGGCCCGGTCGGTGGTCACGTGCAGTCGGCGTGCGGCCTCGGCGAGCAGCCGGACCTTGTGATCGAGGATCTGCGGCATGGTCCCGCCGATGGCGACCGGCCAGAAGTACTGCAGCTGGCGCAGCGCCGCGGCGTGGAAGGTACGCGCCTGGACCCCGGGGGCGCCCAGCGCGCTGAGCCGGGAGCGCATCTCGGCGGCGGCGCGGGCGGTGAAGGTGACGGCCAGCAGCCGGTGCGGGTCATAGACCCCGGCGCGGACGCCGTAGGCGATCCGGTGCGTGATGGCCCGGGTCTTGCCGGTGCCGGCCCCGGCGAGGATGCACAGCGGGCCCTTCAGCGTGGAGGCGGCCAGGCGCTGTTCCTCGTCGAGGCCATCCAGGATCGCCTCGGGCGGAGCGGCGGCCAGCTGGGTGGCGGAGAGGGCGTGTCCGGTGGAGGAGCTGGAGGTGAAGGCGGGCTGTCTCATCGGCGCTGCTGTCCTCGCGGAGCGGGCCGGCCGTTGGCGGCCTCGGTCGCGGCGGCTCCGTTGGCCGCAGCCCCGGTCGCGGCGGCACGCGGCGAGCCGTCGTTCGAACGGGTGCCGGCAACCGGTCGGGCGTCGGCGGCCGCGGTTGATCAACGTCCCGTGCCCAGCGCTCGATCAGCGCCCGGGAGATCGAGGAGCGTGTGGGCAGGGTCACGTCCCCGGCCTCCGCGGCCTCGGCGAGCTCGTGGCGGGTGAACCAGCGGACATCGCGGATCTCGTCACCGTCGGGGCGCGCCACATGCGGATCGGCGGCCACCGCGAAGTGGCCGAGCATCAGCGAGCGCGGGAAGGGCCAGGACTGTGAGCCCATATAGCGGATGTCGGAGACGACGACGCCGGCCTCCTCCTCGATCTCCCGGGCCAGTGCCGCTTCCACCGACTCCCCGGCCTCGACGAACCCGGCGAAGGTGGAATAGCGGTGAGTCTCCCAGCGGTGCGCGGAGCCCAACAGGATCCGGTCATCGGAGTCCAGCACGGCGGTGATCACGGCGGGATCGGTGCGCGGGAAGGTCTGTGCCCCGCAGTTCGGGCAGGTGCGGCGCCAGCCGGAGACCTCCACCTCGGTGGGGGTCCCGCAGGAGGCGCAGAACGGGGTGCGGGCGTGCCAGGCGGTTATCGCCAGCGCCTGGGTGAGCAGGGCCGCGTCCAGCGGGGTGAGCTGGGATCCGGCGAAGGCGAGGTCTGCCCAGGTGGTTCCCGTGGTCCCCGCGGCAGCGGCGTCATCGGCGGGTTTCGGGTGCGCCACCGTCACCACGTGCACCGGCGCAGCCGCGCCACGGCGGTTGCTGGCGACCCCGTCGGGCAGCTCTGCGGGATCCACGGCACCGAGCGCCACCGCGCTCTCGGGCAGCGGCCCGGTGGCCTCCTCATACTCCAGCCGGTTTCCACTGAGCCTGGCGCGGCGGCCGTGGAGGCGCAGCACCCGGGTGCCGGGGGTGGACCAGATCTCGCTGAGCCACTCGGGGCGCTTGCGCTGGGCGTCGAGACGGTCGATCCGGGCCCCGTCCTGGGGCAGTACGAGCAGTCCTTCACCAGGATCCCGGGGGTGCATATGCATACCTCCACCGTACCGGGCCGACGGACCCCGGCGAGCACCTGCAGGACCTGTGTGGAGAGTGGGGAGCTCCGCAGCCAGACCCCGCTCGGCGCGCCAATCACGCGTGATTTCATCAATTCAGCGTGGCCCAGCGCCACCGATGGGCTCTGACCCCATACGCTGGTCCTCGTGCGATGGACATCGATGGAACTTGCGGCCCTGGCGACCGCGGCAGTGCCGGGCCTCTCCCCTACCGGCGTGGCCGCGGCGGCCGATGCGCCCGCGACTTCACGTCCGCCGTCGTCATCGACTCTGAAGGTCACCGCTGGAGGATCCGATCTCCCCAGCATCAGGAAGCGGCGATGCGTCTGGAGACCGAGCTGCAGGTGCTGCGCGGCTTCTCCACCGGCATCCGCGCCGAGCTGCCCTTCCGGGTGCCCTCCGTCGCCGGCGCTGTCCGCCGCGGGGAGATGCGCACCTTCGTCTATAACCACCTGCCCGGCACGTCGCTGCAGCTCAGCGAGCTCGCTGCGCAGCCGCAGGCCGTCATCGAGGACATCGGTCGCACCATCGCCGCGATCCATGATCTCGACGAGGCCGTGGTGGACAACGCTGACCTGCCCCGGTACTCCGCCGAGCGCTACCGCCAGCGTCGGCTCAACGAGCTGGACCAGGCCGCCACCACCGGGGAGATCCCGGCGCTGCTGCTGCGCCGCTGGGAGCATGCCATGGAGGATCGCGAGCTGTGGCGCTTCACCCCCGCCGTCACGCACGGGGATCTGCACGAGGACTCGCTGCTGATCGAAGGCAAGCGCGTCATGGCGGTCACCGGATGGACCGACCTGCACAGCGGGGATCCGGCGGACGACTTCGCCTGGCTCACCGCCGCAGGAGACGTGGAGTTCACCGAGAAGGTCCTCGCAGCCTACCGACGCCATCGCACCGGCGAGGTCGACGAGCACCTGATGCGCCGCGCGGCGCTGACTGCGGAGTTCGCCCTGGCCCAGTGGCTGGTTCGCGGTCACTCCAGCGAGAACCCGGAGATGATCGCCGAGGCCAGGAGTCTGCTGGAGCAGCTCAAGACGGACATCGAGACCTACGGCGGACAGCCGATCGCGCTGACCCCCGTGGACGGCGATCAGCCCGCCGCGCCCGCCGAGGTCCAAGACTCCCGTCCCGTGGCCCGTGCTGGTGCGGCGGCGACCGTGGCGGACACCGGCGAGTGGGCCGATTCCGGCGAGGACGACGACGAGCCCGCCGTGATCACCGACGCCGCTGCCTCCGGGACGACCAGCCATGAAGACATCACCGAAGGTACCGACGCCACCGGAGAGGTCCCGGCGTTCGCGCCGCGTCCGCTGCCCGGGGATGCGCCCACCGGCTCCATCCCGGTGATCAGGGAGGAGCCCACCGGCTCGATCCCGGTGGTCACGGAGCAGGCTCCCGCCGAGGAGCCGATCCCCGACATGATCTTCGAGGATGAGGAGGAGAGCGACCTCCCGATCCACCCGGATCAGGCCTCGGAGCGTCGGGCGAAGGAGAAGCACTTCTTCCCCGCGGCCGGCTCGGCCAGCTCCGCGGTGTCCTCAGCCTCGGCCTCCTCCGCGCAGTCCGCGCGCTCGGCCCAGTCCCCCGCCTCGGCGCAGTCGGTGGCGTCCGCACAGCCAGTGGAGTCCGCACAGCCAGCAGCGCCGGACTCAGGGGGCTCGCACGGTTCCCCTGAGTCACCAGACTCTCCTGATTCCCCGGCGTCTCCTGATTCGCCAGACTCTCCGGAGTCTGCCAGCTCGGCGGCCTCCCCCGACGCGGCAGAGCGCGGGGACAGCTCGATCTACCAGCGGCATCCGGGCCTGCGCCCACCGTCCGCCTGAATCTCCTGGCTCGACCCGCTCACCGTCGAGGGGCCGCATGTTCAGGACCCCTGCACGTCAGGCCCTCAACGTCGAGGTGCTGCGCCGATCCGGGAATGATCCCCACCGCGGCGCAGTTGTCGGGTGAGTGTCTTCTCCCGGCTTCCCGGATTCGGCAGGCTCCACGCGCGCTCTGACAGGTGCACCCCTTCCTCGACCGGCTGCAGCACAGGATGACGATATGACCACGGCGGACCAGACCTCAGCGGGCACGACCTCACCGCGCGCGACACCAGCCGAGCCTCGATACACGCGCAGACAGGTGGCGCTTGCCATCGTGGCGCTGTCCATCGGCGGGTTCGCGGTCGGTGTCACCGAGTTCGCGATCATGGGGCTGCAGCTCGAGGCTGTGGCCGATCTCGGCATCACCATCCCGCAGGCTGGGATGCTGATCAGCGCCTATGCCATCGGCGTGGTGGTCGGTGCGCCGATCCTCTCCATTCTGGGTGCCAAGCGCGAGCGCAAGTCCTATGCGCTGCTGCTGCTGGGGGTCTTCGTCTTCGGCCATGTGCTGAGCTTCTTCGCCCCGAACTACGAGACCATGCTGCTCGCCCGCTTCCTCTCCGGACTGCCCCACGGCGCCTACTTCGCGGTGGCGGCCCTGATGGCGGCCCAGATGGCTGGTCCCGCGAAGCGCAGCCGTGCGATCGCCGTCGTTCTGGGTGGTCTGGCGATCTCCAATGTGCTCGGCGTCCCAGTGGTGACCGCTCTGGGTCAGCAGTTCGGCTGGCGCTGGATGTTCATCTCCGTGATCGTGCTGGCGCTGATCACCATGGCCGCCGTGGCGCGCTATGCGCCGCGGCAGATGCCGCCGGCCAAGGCCACCATGCGTTCCGAGATCAAGGGCCTGAAGAACAAGCGGCTCTGGGTGGGCATCATGCTCGCCGTGGTCGGCTTCTCCGGCATGTTCGCGCTGTACTCCTATATCGCCCCGGTCAGCACCGAGATCACCGGGTTCAGCGAGAGTTCGCTGCCCTGGATCGTGGGGCTCTTCGGCGCCGGCATGGTGGTCGGCAACTTCGTCGGCGGCTGGGCGGCGGACAAGTCCGTGCTGGGCACCGTGGTGATCGCGATGGCGCTGGTGGCGGTGTTCATGGTGCTCTTCGCCTACACGGCGCACATCCCGGTGCTGATGCTGATCTTCCTCTTCCTGGTCGGCGTCTCCGCCAGCGCCCTCGGCCCGTCGATGCAGACCCACCTGATCGACACCGCCCCGGACGCTCCGCAGCTCGCGGCCTCGCTGCACCACTCTGCGTTCAACGCCGCGAATGCCCTGGGTGCTCTGGTGGGCGGTCAGGTGATCGCGGCTGAGATGGGTCTGCGCGCCCCGAGCTATGTGGGTGCAGGTGCCGCCGTGCTGGGTGTGGTGGTGGCGCTCTACGCGATCCACCTGACCCGGAAGATGAAGGCACCGCGGCTCGCGATCTGACCGCTTCACGCTGCTGAAGGGGGCTGTGCGGGGTGAGTAGGCTGAGCCCATGAGCTCCCCCACCTCGTTCACCACCGCCGACGTCGCCGCTGACAGTTTCGCAGGGCAGCTGAGGCTGGCCACTGCCGAGGACTGGGATGCCTCGGTGCATCACCGGTTCGTCGAGGAGCTGTTTGCCGGGACGCTCAGCGACGAAGTGCTGGCCAGATACCTGGTGCAGGACTACCAGTTCTTCGATGCCTTCGTGGCGATGCTGGGCGCCTGCGTGGCCACCACCGATTCCAAGCCGGCCCGACTGCGCTTCGCCGCGCAGCCGGGGATGCTCGCCGCGGATGAGGATGGGTACTTCCAGCAGAGCTTCTTTGAGCTCGACGTACCGGCTGCAGATGTCGTCAGCCCGCCGCTCGCTGCCCCCACGGCGGAGTTCATCGCACACATGTGGGAGGTGGCGCGGTCCCGGGACTACGCGGACCTGCTGGTGGTGCTGGTGATCGCGGAGTGGCTGTACCTGGATTGGGGCCAGCGCCATCTGCCGCTGCCTGAGGCCCCGAAACATCGAGGCTGGATCGACCTGCACCGCGGCGATGAGTTCCGGGCCTGGACCCAGTTCCTGATCGACGAGCTCAACCGAGTGGCCCCGCCGCTGGAGTCCGACGACGGCGCGCGATTGACGGCACGGTGGAAGCGGATTGTGGCGATCGAGCGGGCGTTCTTCGATGCGGCGTACGCCTCGTCACAACCCATTTAACAGACCCCGACCCAGTCTGCCGCCATCCTGGCCAATCCTGGTCAGGCCCGGAAGCCCTCCTTCTCAGCCTTCTTCAGAAGTGATGACAGGACCTTTCCCTGGGATTCCGTCACGTAGTTCTTTGTGACCATGGCACGCAGGACGCCGGTCTCCTTCTCTGACAGTGCAAAACTCTGCCCGGTGAACTCTCTGAGTGCAGACCAGGTCTTTGGATCAAGCTTGAAAAGCTCGAAGTAGCCCAGCAGCTTCGACTCTTCGACGCGCTCCTGCTTGGCTTCCGCGATCTCTACTGCGCGTTCCGACTCTGAGACGACTACGTCCTCTGCAGTTTCAAAGTACTCGAGAGGAGTGTCGCGGAAGCTTGTCCAGCAGAGGTCCTGCTTGGCCCACTGCGTGACGTTTTCCTGAGGCCTGTCGGCGCGCGTGAGGTGCTCGCGAGCAGCTTCACACGCGACGTCTATGTTCTCCATGACACGCGCGTCGCAGGACTGCTCTCGCCAGATGGCTCCCAGATCGATCAGGTGCTCTTCGAACATGTCCTGGAGGTCGTAGAGGAATTTGCTCATCCCGTAGGCGACGATGTTCGCCAAGTAACCTGTCGTGTACCACGGCGCCTCTTGCACGTGGCTGCGCGTGCTGCGGAACAGGATCAAGCGGGCGATGAGATCCCGGTAATAGGCGTCGTTGAACTGGGACTCATCACGATTCCATTCCTTGGCGATCAACTCTGAGAAGTGCAGGAAGCTGGACTGTGCGCCCTTGCTGACGATCTGTGGCGCGAACCTCCAGATGTTCTCGATCTTCGCGACCTCAAGCTTGTCGAACTTCTGACTCTTGGGATTGTGAGCCTCGAACTCCCGGACGCGTGCCCCAGATGTTCGAGCACGTGCATTCTCGTATGCTCCGCGGGTCCTCTCGTAGAACCACCGGGTGTCGTACTGGACCTCCTGGGAGGGCGCAAGGACGTTCCGGCTCTGGCGGTCCAACAGCTTCTGGAAGGGTGAATTGGAGGAGAAGTCCGACAGGTTGACTTTGTTCTGACTGTTGGCGTAGCGAGCAATGTCGGGCACGATCTCCGATGCCCGCTCGTCATCGACCACTACAAGCTTCACCTGAACTGAGGCCGCATCAAGATTCGTAAGCTTGTCAGGGTTTCGCTTCTTGTTCTGATTGGCGAAGTACCACATCGAGGCCGTCGTCTGGCCCCCATTCACGATCTGCCAATCTTTCAGAGATTTGAGTCGGAGCGCACCAGAATGCTGTTCGAGCGTGACATCTGTGGCCGTGGTCGTAAGTCCGTTGTTGAAGGCGAGGAACATGTCCGGGTCGTTGTTGAGCGTCCATTGGATGCCCTTGTTCACATTTCCTCGGGCACTCAGGAAGCCGCGCACGTTGGATTCGAGGACCCTGGAACCGAAGTCGTCATAGATGGAAGCGAGGTGGCTGCCCGAAATCGTGAAGAGGTAGGTCTTGATGCCGTCTTCCGTGGTCCCGCCGTGGACGCAGGGCACTCCCTCTCCTTCGTCCCCCAGGACAATTTCGATCGGCTCACGCTGTGAGCTGGAACTGACTGTGCTATGCAGGCGTGCAGCGTCCCAGACTCGGAAGGTCATCGTCGCACTGCCGATCGTCGCGGGTTCAAACGACAGCTTCCTCACACTCGCTGTGGCACTTGCGTTGCTGACCAGTTCGACCCGGTATCGGTCTGTGTCCTGCGACCGATCGCGAAGGTACTCCGCCAGTTCGTAGGCAGGAGAGCTCTCCTCCAGGTGAGTTTGCAGGTCGCCGGCTATTGCGAGTCTGACGAACTGCTCAGCTCCACCTACTGCGCGGTCAATCTCACTCTTCAACAACGAAGCACCGAGCTCTGGTGTATTCAGAGCCACGACAATAGACGTGGTCCCGTCAACCGGATCCTCACCGACCGCCTCGACTGCAAGCTGTCGGTTCCTCACTCCCCTGGTGCGTGCGTGGAATATCTGCAGGTCGTGAACTATCTCCAGCTCCTCGAGAAGATCACATAGAACGAGACCGATGGCCTCTTCAAAAGTGGTCAGGTCCGCCTCCGCTCGGGTTCTTCCGTCGTTGAGCAGACCAGCCTGGAACTGGGGTAAATCCATGATCACATCCTCTTCGCAATGGGCGCGTATGGCAGTTCTGGAAGCTTGTATCCGGCCAGGTCTTTGGTGAGTATCTGGTATTTGACGTGGGAGACCCCGGCGCGCAGGTCTGAGGGCACGATACGAGAGATTCCTCCCCGAACTTCGTAGTACTCGACAGAGGTCAGCTCTATGGGAATGTCTTCGTACCTCGGATCCAAGCGGTCAAAGTGCAAGGCCTCCAGTTTCTGGTGGAACAACTGAACGGAGCCGTCATCACTCAGTTTCGATTCGATCTCTTGCACAGCTTCTGGCAACGTGGTTCCAGAATGGCTGTTGTCGACGATGGCGACCCTGACGCAAGCTAGGTACAGCGGCATGTCTTTCGACTCGAGCTGATGCTCGTTGCTGATGTGAAGTCTCTCGGAATGCGGCGCAGTGGCCTTGCACTCAATCTGGAAGCGCCCTGTCAACGTGAAGTCATGATCCGTCCCCCCAGGTCCGGTCCAAGAAGGAATAGGCTCTGAGCCTGCAAGGCCCCGATCGAGGAGGACGCCAAGAATCTCGAGTTCTCCGAAAAGGCCGATGATCTCTTCATCGGTCAGCAGATCACGACGCGCGGCGAACGCCGTGCTCCATGCCCGCAATGTGGAATCCACATGCACGAGCGCTGAGTCCTGAGTTGCACGCCCGAGTCGTCGTGCCAGATCCCGGAAGAATGGTGCAGCCTGCTCTGACGAGCCCGGTTCACGCTCGACCACGTCCAGGACCCAACCGTTCCCCACTCTTCGCACATCACAACGCACTAGCTGCAGTGTCGTCGAGACTTTCGGACGTGCCTCCAGCGCGACACGCAGACCTACGCGGTTCCTACCGAAACTCTGGAAACGTAGGCTCAGAGATTCCGCGTCGACACGCTTGCCGACTCCGACGCCGTGCCCTCGCAATTCCCTAGCCTGGTCGACGAACCAGTCGAGGGACGGTGTTCCGACCTCACTCATCGTCTCCCACCACTCCCTGGAGTTGACCCTCTCTGGCCAAACCTGATTCCTGCATCCAAACACGATTGACAATGTACTGCGTTTTCTTGCGACCCTCACGCATGGATCCGTCCGATTTCCGAAGCGCGGGGAACGTTAACTTCAGCCCCAGGACAAAATCTTCAGGATCGATATATGCACGGTCCGACCTCTGGTCAGTGGCAAGCGGATTTGACTCGATTATATAGATCATTAAAATAGGACGATCAATAACAGCACAAATATCGCTTTCTCCGAGCTTCAAGCTAGAGTTATAATGCGTCTTTGGATAACCTGATCTCGTCGACGATCGAGCAGCAATCCTTTCATCCCATCGAAATCTTGATCCATTACTAAGATTCTGGGCAATGTCGTACAAGTTATCCCCTGATGCGACACGCCGTTGAGAGAATTCAATGTAGGGATGATCTCCTTCGACTTTGCTTACCTTGTTTCTCTTGGTTCCAGAAATTCGCATAATCTCCGGATGCACTTCGACAGGCGATCCTAGACCTGACATCAGGGCGACGTCCCAGCGTTCACCGACATCGGAATCCATCGATCTCACGTACTCCGAGATGAACGACGCCCCCTCCGAGTTTCTAGCGAAGTTAGCGTCCCCCGATCCGGGAACAAACGACCTAATAAAGTCTTCGACGACCAAACGCCCGACATTGGAGTAAGCGACATGTGAGGCTGCACCCACAAAACGTCGGCTGGCGGAAACGCTAACATCGTCAACTTCTCCTTCACAGCCAGACAGAAGGTCATATAGCGCACTCCTATTGTTTCGAGTGGACGCTTTATCGATCGCTGCCGTCGTTGTCTCGACCGATTGCCGGTCAAATGACAGATCTACGATCGCCTTATCGGCGTGACGCATCTTGTTCGCCGCAGTGACCTTGAGGGCCTCTGGGTGCTTCTGGATCTTTAGTCCAAACTCACGAGGCGTCATCCGTGCCTGTCGCATCACGCTCACGTCTCGTCGAATCTCTGCGAGGGCGTCTGCGGTGAACAAGAACCAATTCATCACTTCAAGTGGAAGCCAGATGCGCACTAGGCTCTTGTATGCGTCCCGATATCCGAACCAGCGACCCATTTGCAGCAAAGTATCAGAGAGTTGCGTCCGCTGATAGAAATAGCTGATCACCAGTCCGTCGAGTGTTAACCCACGCGAAAGAATCGTTCCCCCGACCGCGATAGATCGGCGTCCAAGGTCATTCTGGCTTCGCGCTCGAACTTCTGCGCTTTGCGCCCGCTGCTTGGCTGTATCCCCGTTCACCAATTCGGTCTCTATAGCCTCAACGGCGTCCGGCAAAACACTCGCAATGTCAGCCCAGGTGCAACCGGTCGTCGAATACTCCCGCAACCACGACTTATGCAGGCGTTGCAACAAGACTGGCCCCTCGAGCCCTTCGATAGACTCGGGCGTCATATTGCGAATAACACTCACGACCGCCGCCAGATGATCCTCCACCAATTTGTGGACCTGTGATTGAACCTCGCGGAACCGACTCACGTTGACGAGCATGGATCGAGGCGCCCTCGCCCCAGTCTCGATATCGGTCACAGCGCAGGCGATGATGAAGGCGTCGATAGCTTGCTCCAGGCTACCTGGAAGCTCTGAGACCTTATGTGTAGATTTATGGCGAAATGGAAATGCCTTCTCCGCGTCCTTTACATCGTTTCTTGCATACTTTTCGCTGGAATCTTCACCAAAGTATGTTTGAGCGCCAAGATAGTTGCTAGGTGCATACAGTGAATAAATAAAATGATGCGGAAATAAATCGCCTTCAGCGTCGGGGTTAATTAAAACGTTAGCAAACGGTGTTGCAGTGAATCCAATGTAGCTTGTTCGCTGGGACGTGTCCAAAATGCTGCGAATAGCCCTGTTCACTGCCGTCGCTTCTTCTTGGTCTTTTTTATTTGTATTTACTGAGGCGTAATCCGATTCATCATCGATGAACATGAGGGGAGTCGACAAGGTCCCTCCACCTGCCGCTGTCTTGAGCCAGGCCGCAACTTTCTCCAGAATTCTTGAATTCTTCTTGACGACGAGGACGACAGGAGCGGTGACGCTGCTGTCCAGGTCTCCAAGCTGAGTTCGATCAGATTTCGCAACGAAGTCCGACTCCACTGTCGTGCCGGAGATGACGGACTGATTTCGCCTACGAATCTTTCCGACGCCACGAAGCTGCTGGTGCGATTGGTTGCGAGTATCGATATCGAATGACCGTCTACCGATGAAGCCGTCGTCAACACGCTCTTGAGTCTGGGAGCGTAGATCCTCGGTGTGACCTCCGACGACAATGAAGAGGCCGAATCCAGCATCTGCGGCCATGTTCATAAGACCGATGAAATTGGATGTCTTGCCTGACTGAACATCTCCCATGACCAGTCCTTGCCTATGCCACTGGCCTTCAACTGTCGGATCGCCCGCCAGGTCTAGGATGTTCTTCACGTCGTCCTCTAGTGTCCTGATCATCTTGCTTGGACGATCTTCCACTTGCAGCAGACGCTTGTAGGTATTCCAGAAGCTCCAGTCGGAGGAGTCTTGGGCCCACCGCTCCTTGATCCAGGGAGAATAATCGGGAGACGCAACTGCCTCCCCGATCTCTTGGGTCGTATTCACCTGAGTGAGGAGCTCCCGGGTAACCGCATCCAAGAATCCCGATAGCTCAGATGCAGGAACATTGGCGAGGTCGTCGACAACCGCCGCCAGTCTCTCGACCTTGACGCGAAGCTCATCTTCGGAAGGTGCCCCACCATCGACTTTGTTGTCAACCCAAGCGTGCACAAGTGAAGTTAGCTCGCTGTACCCTTGCTGATCTTTGAACCTCTTCGCACTAGCCACTTCCGTCGCGTGTCGGGCCATTCTGAGAATCCTTCCGTTAAGTCCAGCTTTCAGCGGGGTCTTTCCGCCAGAGTAATGATTTGGTCAAGATCCCTACGTCCAGCGAATGGTTCTACCTGCTTCAGGACGTCCTTGACGGACTGTGGATCCTGCCAATTGAGCTCTAGGGCTTCGGCAACGTCTCGCGCATGTTGGATGAGGGCATCCTGATTATCGCGAGCTGGCATCTCGTCCTCTATGGACATTCGACGCCTGATGTCTCCGTACGGGATCAAGAGTCCTAGGTGTTTCATAGCCAGTACTACCTTGTTCCGCTGAGCACATGAGAGATCGTCTAAAGCATCGTCAAGTACCGGGTGTTCAACGTTGGGTTCGTATCTGAAACCCCCGCGCTCCGTTACCGGGATCCATGCATATTCAACATCTGGATTAGAGACTCGTCGGCCACGATAGGAAATGATCCGACCACTTCTCCTACTTCCCACTTCGTAGAACCTCATCAACTGACGACGCACCGATGCGGGGGGCACGACCTTGTTCTTCATGACGTCGAGCTGCCACTGGTCGTCCGTGGAATTGGGAAGATCCACGAGAATCCTGCTGTGTTTGGTTGCGTCCCGCCGCCCTCCGATGGCAGCCCATCCCCCATGGCTGATCAAGCGCCTATTTCGGTAGAAATAGAACCCTTGGGCGGCGAACATTCCATCTCGTAGATCCTTGCGCTGCGCATCTGGACCCGTAATCCTCGAGGAATCAGGCAAGGTGAAAGCCTGTACTTTTATTACATCATTTCCGATCTTAATAACCTCAGGAGACGTCATCTCTACAGCGCGATTGTGGCGCAGAAAGGGGTCGACAGGCTGAATGGCGCGCCCGTTCAAGACGATGGAGAGCCGTGCGCGAAACTGGTCCTCGGGCGCCATCAGGCGATGAAACGTCAAACCAAGGTGTGACCTCAGTTCAGTAATCACCTCGCCCATGCCCTCTGCCCCTTGGGAACGGCTTTCCATTAGTCGGTCAAGCTTCTCCCAGCACACCAGAGTGCCGAACTGTTGCTCCGAGAACGCCTCGAACCCCGGAACTTCGCGCAACTCCGCTTCATCCAGTTGCCTTACAGACCAGTCCTCGGACTCCCGCAACTCGTCAAGGTCGAACCGGATGCCGTTGGTGGCACCGTCGCGCTTCGAAACAAGCGTAAGACGCCGACACTGAGAGAAGCTGGCAGTCTTCAGGCCTAAACCGAATCGTCCTAGGTCATGGTCACCTCGAGCATCCACGCTCGAGACAGCGGCCAGCTTCAGAGCCTCCACCATCTCGTTGAGTGTCATGCCATGGCCATTGTCAGAGACCCATATCCAGGTTGGATCGTCACTGACGTCGCCACGAATTTCGATAGAACTGGCGCCAGCATCCAGGCTGTTATCGACGATGTCTGCCACCGCGACGTCTGAGGTGTAACCCAATGCCCGCATGCTCTCCATGAGCTTGGGACTTGGGTGAATCTGAAGATGATTCTTGGACATCCGGGGGCCTTTGGTCGATTAGCCGATCAGTAAGCTAGATCGAATCATACGCATATGACACGCTTCACAGCATGACACCGCCCTAGAGCCCATTCTTCCCAAGCGCGCACACGTTGGGCCGAGACGACTCCCTCCGGAGTCGTCGCCGACCAGCGACCAGATCCTAACCCTGCCGAAGCGGGTCATCACGTAGGCGATCGACTAGTGCAGGAACTTGCGTCATAGGTCGAAGCTATATTCGAATGCGAGACCAATCCCCGGAGGGGCCAGTCTCAACTACAAGGGACGCAGTGAGCTGCTAGATTTACCGGGGCAGTACTGTCAGCCAGTGACAGGTGAACAGAGGAGTCGGAATGAGTGCACGGTTCAGCATGGGGGAGTTCTTTTCAGGCCCCGGCGGTATGGCCTTAGGTGCCAGCCAGGCTGCGACTGATGTAGGCGTCGAACTTGTGCACGCGTGGGCGAACGACATTGATGTCGACACCTGCTCTACCTACCGGCGCAACATCGATGTCGCGCCCGAGAACGTCCACTGCTCAGACGTAAGAACACTCGACATAGGTGGCCTTGGTGAGATCGATGGGTTCGCCTTCGGCTTCCCCTGCAACGACTTCAGCACGGTGGGCGAGAACCTCGGACTCAACGGAAGATTCGGCCCCCTTTATCAGAATGGCGTAGAGGTTCTCAAGGAGAAGCAACCGCGCTGGTTCATCGCCGAAAATGTCTCCGGTCTGCGTAGCTCCAATGCTGGACAGGCCCTTCCCCAGATTCTCAACGCCCTGGCCGACACAGGATACCGGCTGACTCCTCATCTCTATCGGTTTGAAGACTACGGGGTCCCGCAGAAGCGCCACCGCGTCATCATTGTCGGTATCCGCGAAGATGAAGCAAAGCGAGGAGTCAGGTTCGCTATCCCCGCGCCAAATACAGTGAACAACCACATCACTGTTCAAGAGGCTCTGGCGGGTATTGCACCCAATGCGAGCCACCAAGAACCCACAAGGCACAGCCTCAACGTGATAAAGCGACTCCGGGCGATCCCAGAGGGGAAGAACGCGTTCAACGCGGGCCTCGAAGGAGAACTGGCACTGAACGTCAAGGGTGTCACTCTCAGCAACATCTACCGCCGACTCGAACGAAACAAGCCCAGCTACACCGTGACAGGTTCCGGTGGCGGAGGCACGCACATCTACCACTGGTCCGAGGACCGAGCACTGACCAATCGTGAGCGGGCGCGGCTCCAGACCTTCCCCGACAATTTCCGGTTCCACGGCGGTGTCAGCAGCGTTCGCAAACAGATCGGCATGGCAGTGCCAGTCGAAGGTGCAAGAGTCATCTTCGAAGCGCTCTTCAAATCGTTTCGCGGGGAGCCGTACCCCAGCGTCCCCGCCAACATAAAGTGGACAGCCACCAAGCTGATGGCACCGGAGCCAGTCTGACGTCACAGTCCTGGGCTTCCTCCGAAAACGCGCGCCTGACCATGCGTGCGAACAGGGGTCGGGATACCAAGCCCGAACTCTTGGTCAGGCGCGCACTTCATGCTCGGGGATGGCGATTCCGCGTCAACTACAGGCCCCTGGCCTCCGATCGACGTCGCTCCGTCGACATCGCGTTCACCCGTCGCAAGGTCGTGGTCCTGATCGACGGCTGCTACTGGCACGGCTGTCCGCTTCACTTCATCATGCCGAAAACTAACCAGGGTTATTGGTCCAAAAAGATCTCAGGCAATCGAACTCGCGACGTCGAGACGTCACGGCTCCTGGTCGATGAAGGCTGGACCGTGCTGCGCTACTGGGAACACGACCGGGTCGAGGATGTCCTGCTGGACATCGAGCGAGCTCTGCGCAGCACAGAGACGAAGAGTCAGCCGCCGAAGTAGCGACGCGCCGCGTAGATGTACTGCCTCAGCGCTTCCTCCTCGGGAAGATCCGTCCCTGGAATCGTCACCCCATGCTCGACGTAGAAGAAGGATGCTCCGATCTGTTCCAGCGGCACCCCGTAGAGCCGGTGGAAGGCGAGTCGGTAGACCGCGAGCTGGATCTGCTTCTCACGCAGGTCCTTGCCGGTGGGCACCATGCCGGTCTTCCAGTCGACCAGATCCCAGCTGCACCGCTGCATCGCGGCGTTGCGTTCTGCCGCTGGCTTCAGCTCCCAGCGCTCGAAATCGGCAGCGGTGAGGTCCTGACCGGCGTCGTCCTTGCCGAAGATGGCGTCGATCCGGCCACGGACCACGACGCCGTCCAGCGACGTCTCCACCGGGATCTCTGCCGCGTAGAGACGTCGCTGCGCCCATTCGGTCTGGATGAATCGCTCCTTGACCGTGGAGAGGTCGAAGGCATCGTCCAGGTCCTCATCACCACGGTGCGGCTCTTCGATTCCGGGCAGCCGGCTTCGGGTCTCGTAGAACTCTTCGATCCATTCGTGCATGACGGTGCCACGACGGGCCGCCTGGGAGGGCTTGACCGGTACGGGACGCCGCGCGAACTCGGCCATGGACTCGGCGTTGCGGGCCATGCCCACCACGCTGGAGACGCTGATGTGCGCCGGGAAATGCGGCTTCCCGGTCCCGCGCTGCTGCTCGCGCGCCCGGTCCACGACCCATTCGGCCTCCTGCTCCCAAGGAGTCAGCGGCAGTTCCGCCTCACCCGCTTCGACAGCACCGCTCTCGGGCTGAGCACGGTCAGTGATGGCCTGCTTCACCAGCCGGGCGGCCCGGGTCAGCGCGGCGCGGCGCCCAGGCTGCACCTTTGGGGACTCCACCGTATTGATCTGCGGCAGCGTGGTCTGCTCCCCCTCGGCGACCTGCCGGCGGTAGCGTCCGATGGGCAGCGGAGCCAGCGGGTCATACGGCCACTGGGCTCCGAAGAGGTCATTGCCTACCGGGTTGTCCTTCATATCTGCGATCTCTGCCCACTCCAACGCCGCCGAGGCGTCGCCGAAGCCATCAGCCACCTCGCGGATCTCCTCGAGGAACTCCGAGGGGTCCTTGCCTGCGGAGGTGCCGTAGAAGCAGGCTCCTGTGCAGAGCAGCAGCTTCTTCGCCCGGGTCACCGCGACATAGGCCAGGCGCCGTTCTTCCTCCCGGCTGAAGTCCTTGACGTCCTGGGTGAAGACCCGGTTGTCTAAAGTGAACTGTTTCCAGCTGCCCACCCCGGCCGCGACCGACCAGGAACGAAGATCGGGCTGTTCGGACTCCCACTGCGGGATGCTGCGCCGGTCACCGCGCAGCCGTGCCGGCAGCATGCCGTTGCTGCCGGTCCAACGGTCGGCCTTCGCGCTGGGGAACTTGTCCTCGCGCAGCCCCGCCACCGCGACCACGTCCCACTCGAGTCCCTTCGAGGCGTGGATGGTCATCAGCTGGATCGCGCCGGGGGTCGGCTCGACGTCGGCCTGTTCCAGGCCGCGTTCCTTCTCCTCCGCGGCATCCAACCAGTCCAGGAAGCTGCGCAGATCCGGGGTGGTCTCCGTGGCCGCGTAGCTCTCCGCCTGATCGATCAGCGCATCGAGCTGGCGCGCGGCGTAGTGCTGCTCCTCCCAGGGACGGGCCGCGACCTCGATGTCGAGGCCCGTGTCGCTGACGATGCGCTGGATCAGCACGCCCAGATCCAGGGTGGCCCACTGGCGCAGCCGACGGATCTGCTCCTTGGCCAGCAGCAGCCGGCGATGCCCCTCGGCGGAGAGCCCGAGCTGCTCGGCGTGATCCGGGGAATCTCTCAGCCGTTCCAACGCCTCCACCAGGGAGGCGCGTTCATCCATCTCCAGCTCGGTGGACTCGTAGCGGTCCTCGGCGTCGTTCACTCCCTCCCCCGACGGCGCACTGCCGTCCGGCTGCTCGGTGACCGGCGCGCGCAGGCGCAGCCCCTCCAGGTCACGGGCGGATCGCTGCAGCTGCAACAGGTCGCGGGGACCGATCCGATACCGGGCGCCGGCGAGGATCCGAATCAGCGCATCAGAGCGCCCGGGGTCAGCGATGACCCGCAGGTAGGCCAGCACCTCGGCGACCTCGGAGGTGCTCAGCAGACCGGAGAGCCCGACAAGCTCGTAGTCCAGTCCTGCTACGCGAAGCTGCTCCGCGATGGTCTCCAGCTGGGCGCGGGTCCGCGCGAGCACCGCGCAGCTCGGGAGGTCACGCTGCTGGTCCGCCTGCGGATCGGGACGCAGCACTGCGCTGAGCTGCTCGGTGATCGCCTGGGACTCCTCGATGTCCGAGGTGTACCAGCCGTAACGCACGGCACCGGTGCGGGCGCCGTCGGGCGGGCTGAGCGGCCTCAGCTGCCCGCGCAGATGCGCGTTGTGGGCCCGCCATGGCTTGTCCAGCGAGTCTGCGGCGTCCGGCGCGAACGGAGTCACCAGCCGGTTGGCCACGTCGAGGATCCGCTCCCCATTGCGCCACGCGATGGTGAGCTGGAGCAGCGCGGCTGGCCGGCGCTGGTCCGTGGTGACGTCGACTGCGGGGAAGGACTGTGGGAAGTCGAAGAGCTGCCCCGCGGAGGCGCCGCGGAACCCGTAGATGGACTGGTTGGGGTCCCCGACCGCGGTCACCGCGTGACCGATCCCGCCGCCGGAACCACCAGTGCCGTAGAGGCTGCTGAAGAGTGCGAGCTGCGCGTAGGAGGTGTCCTGGAACTCGTCGAGCAGCACCACCTTGTACTTCTCCCGCTCTGCCTCCCCGGCGCTGGGGACGTCTCGGGCGATCTGCGCGGCGAAGCGCAGCAGGTCCCCGTAGTCCATGAGCCCCTCGGTGAGCTTCTTATCCTGGTAACGGCGGACCAGCTCGGCCATCTCCCGGCGCACCCGCAGCGCGCGGACCAGGTCGATCTGCTTTCCCTTCAGCTCGGCGCCGGCTTCCTGCCAGGCGTCCACCCGAGCGAGTTCGACGTCGAGGTGCGCCTCCACCGCCTCCGGGGACTGCAGGTGCTCGGCACAGTCCCCCGCCAGGCGCATCACATAGCCGGCGAGGTTCCCGGCCGACTGCTCGGCCTCCACCAGCACCTCGGCACGGTCGTAGGCGCTGACCAGCCGGTGGACCAGCTGCCAGGCCTTGGCCTCCCCGATGAGCCGGGTCTCCGGCTCCAGGCCGATCTGCAGGCCATATTCGGTCACCAGCGTGTTCGCATAGGAGTGGTAGGTGGAGACCGCTGGGGCGAGCAGCTCGGAGATGTCTGCGTGCTCCACGGTGTCCGAGACCTCCACCGGCACGACGTCGGCCGGGGAGATCAGCTCTGCCTCCAACAGCTGCTCGAGCTTGCGGGTGATCCGCTCGCGCAGTTCTCCCGCGGCCTTCTTGGTGAAGGTGACGCCGAGGATCTGGTCCGGGCGCACGATCCCGTTGGCCACCAGCCACACCACTCGGTCGGCCATGGTGGCAGTCTTGCCCGACCCGGCTCCGGCGACGACGAGCATCGGGTCCAGCCCGGCTTCGATGACGGCCTGCTGTTCGGCGGTCGGGTAGTGCCGATCCTCGGCGGGGATGTCCCGCTGCAGCGCGTCGGCGATATCGCGGGCGCTGTAGCGCATGGTCTCCAGGGCCGTCATGGCTGGGTCACCTGTTTCGTGTTCTCGCACAGCGGGCAGAGCGAGCCCACCAGACAGCGCTGCTGATTGGGTGAGTGATAGGCGGAGAACATGCTGCCGCTCATCACCTGGGCGGCCTGGGTCAGCTGTTCCAGCGGCCAGGTGTCCTCAGGCCCGAGTGGGGGTTGTTCCTGGAGATCGGTCTTGGCGACCGTGGTGCCGACGTGCAGCAGGGCCGCACCTCGGCCAGGGGACGGTGCGGGTCCGCCATGGGCGGCTTCGACAGCGGCGTCGGGGTCGGCGCTCGTCTCCTCGCTCGTCCCCGGGACTGGCCCCTGCTGCGCCTCGTGTAGAGCCCGATCCACCGCGCCGAGCGCGACCAGCAGCTGATAGGAGCCGAGCTGACCGTGCGTGGGGATCTCGATCTGCGCGGGTTTGTGCCGACCGGTCTTGAGGTCGATCACGAAGAGCTCTCCCGCCTCGGTGCGCTCCACCCGGTCGATCACACCGCGGATCATCACGGATCTGGTCTGCACGGACCCACCGGGCCCCTCCGGCGGCAGCGGGATCTCCAGGCTGGCTTCCACCTGCAGCTCGCGGGCAATGACCTGACGGCCCTGGCCTTGGACGTGGCCGAAGTAGCCGGCCAACTTCTTGAGCATCACCCGGGCACGGGAGCGGTCCTTCTCGGTCTCCCAGCCCTCCTCACGTCCCAGACTGTCCCAGCGGGCGTCGAGCTCGGAGATGAGCACCTCGCGGTCGGTCTCAGCGGGGTGGTGCTCGGCGATCTCATGGATCAGTGAGCCGAGCATTCGGCTGAAATCGGTGGCCTCTACTCCTCCGGCGGCGCCGGTGAACCACTGCAGCGGGGACTCGATGGCGCTCTGCACCGAGGACGGGGAGACCCGGACGATGTCCGCGGGCTCCAACAGCGGTGCGGTCGTGCTGAGCTCGGGCAGCCCCCACCAGGTGTTCGGCTCCGCGCCGACGAGTCCGCCCTCGACAAGGACGGCGAGCGCCCGAGCTGCCGCCCGGCGCTGCGTCTCGGTGCTCTCCTGCACGCTCGACTCGGTGAGGCCGAGCTCGTTGAGGGGCGCGTCGTCGCGGGGAGCCGCACGGACGGCGTCCTCGTCGAGCTCGGACTGGATGCTGATCTCCAGGTGGCGGCGCAGCTCGGCGATCAGCCGGTGGGCGGTGATCGGGCGCGGAATGGCGCCGCTGCGGGCCTCGCGCTCTCCGGGCGGGACCACAAGGTCCAGCAGCATCGAGGGGCTCTCCTCCTGGGCGTGCACCGCCACCGCGTAGAGCCGGTTCTTCGCCCGGGAGACCGCGGAGGCGAAGAGCCGGTACTCGTCCTGGAGCACGTTCATCCGCTTGACCAGCAGCGACTGGGCGGACGCGTCGGCGCGTCCCTCCACCACATCCACCAGGTGTCCGCTGCCCAGCAGCTGACCGCGCGGGTTGAGGTTCGGCCAGGCGCCTTCCTGAAGCCCGGTGAGGATGACGGTGTCGAACTCACGGCCGGCCGCGCTGGCCGGGGTGAGGACTTCGATCGCCGCATCGGCGGCGGAGGTCTTGGCCAGCGTGTCCATGGGCAGCTCGAGGCGTTCAATGTAGTCCACGAACGCGATCGCCGAGGCACCGGGGTTCTGGTCGGAGAAGCGTTCGGCGGCCTGGAAGAGTGCCATCACCGCGTCGAGATCATGGTCTGCGCGACGTCCCTCGGCGCTGGACCAGCGGGTCAGCCCGGCCCAGTGTCGGCTGACCTCGGCGGCGTTCCAGATCTCCCAGAGCAGCTCCTCGGGCCCGCTGGACGGGCCGGCGGCGGCGTGCCCGGCGGCGAGCATGGCGGCGACCCGCTCCAGGCCGCGGGTCAGGTGCTGGAAGCGCGACTGGGCGCGGACCGCTTCGAAGACCGGATCCGCCGCATTGTTCGCCGCGGCGACCAGCAGCTCGTCGGAGCTGCGCGGCTGGGCAGGGTCAGCGTCGGTCCGGAGCCTGCGGCGCTCCTGGCTGCGCAGCACCTGGCGCAGGCTGCGCAAGGTCATCGAATCGGTCTCTCCGTAGCGGCTGGTCAGCAGCGCCAGCACCTCAGGCAACGCGACGGCGGCCGCCGGGGCCACCTGGACCGCCGGGGAGGCCGCCTCCTTCGGTGCGGGCACCTCGACCTCCGGTTCCACGGAGCTGGGCTGGTGGGTGACCAGGCGCAGCACGCGCAGCAGCGGCGCCACCGCAGATTCCTGGTTGAGGATGACATCGCTCATGGACTGCCGCACCGGGACGCCCTGGGTCTGGAACATCCGCACCAGCCGTTTGAGCAGGGCCCCGTTGCGGGCGATCACCGCGATCTGATCGAAGGGCACCTGGTGCCGGTGATGCCGGTCCAGGACCTCCTGCAGGACGAACTGCTCGGCCAGATAGTCCCCGGGCACGATCTCCACTGCGCAGGATCCGGGGGCAGGAGAGTCGTCGCGCGGGGCCTCTTCCGCGGGAGTCTCGCTGAGCAGCTGCAGCCAGCGCTGACGGGGCTGCTGCGGCCCCGCCGGGGCGATCCTGCGCAGGGCGCGGGCGTAGGCCCGGCCCACCTCGGCGGTGATGCGGTGGTTGCCTTCGAGCACCATGATGCTGGGCTCGACCCCGGGCAGACCGCCGTGGGGGTCTGGGGTCATCGCCCCGGAGATGCTGCGGCGGACGATGCCCTCGATCTCGACGTCGGTCTCGGGGTTCAGCCCCAGCACGCTCTCCGCGGCGACGCGGCGCGGCGCCACGGTCCAGCTGCGCAGCTTGTCCGGTCGTGCCCCACGGAATCCCTGCACCGCGGTCTCAGGACTGGCGAAGGCGAGCACGTCGCACCGGCCCCGATCAGGCGCAGCAGCCGATACACCGAGGGGGTGGCTTCCTGCAGGTCATCGACGATGATGCGACGCAGCCGCTGCCGTTCGATCTCGAGGAGCTCGGGGTTCTCCTCGAGCAGGTTGCAGGCCTCGTTGATCAGGCCTGCCGGGTCGAAGGCGTCGGCGTTGGCCCCGGCGTCGAGGTCCTCGCGGTAGCGCTGATAGAGCTCTGCCGCGGCTGCCCACTCCGGGCGCCGGCACTGCTCGGCCAGCCCGTGCAGCTGGTCCGGAGAGACCCCGTATTCGGCGGCCCGGTCGAAGAGCTCGCGGATCTCCTTGCGGAATCCATCGGTGCCGGCGGCCTCCTGCAGCGAGGTCGGCCAGCTGATCGGCGGCAGGCCGCTCCGCGGATCCGGGCTGAGCAGCTCGCGGATGATGCTGTCCTGCTCGGCCCCGGAGAGCAGCCGGGGCCTGCGTGCGGTGAAGCTGAGGATCTCCCGGCGCCGGGCCTCACCGAGCAGCCAGAAGGCGTAGGAGGCGAAGGATCGCGAGGGCTGCTCCGAGAGGGAGCCGCCGCGGGAGCCGGCGTCCCGGGCGGCCCAGGCCGCTTCGACCTGCTCGCGCAGCGCCGCAGAGGTGGCCCGGGTGGGTGAGAGCAGCAGCAGCCGGGAGGAGTCCTGCCCGGACTCGAGATGACGCAGCGCGAGCTCCGCCGCCAGCGTCGACTTCCCGCTGCCGGGACCCCCGAAACTCAGGATCGGCCCATGTCCGGGGTGCTCGGCGGCGGCGAGCAGCTGATGCTGGGACTGATCGAACTCCATGGGGATCATTCAATCAGAGCCCCCGGACATGATCCGGCGCAACCGCGTGACCGCGCGCCAGCGGCTCGGGGTCAGGTCCGCGGCCATGTCCCACCCGCGCGCTACCGTAGTGACATGGCCGAGACCCCCACCCTCTTCGAGATCACCCCCAGCAGCGACTCCTGGCACGCCCACCGCCGGGTCGGCTTCGACCTGGAGACCACCTCCCGGGATCCGCGGGTCGCCCGGATCGTCTCTGCGGCGCTGGTGATCTTCGACGATGTCGAGCCCAGCGCAGTCGCCGCCGCAGGCACTGACACGGGCCCCGACGCGGGCGCTGCGGTCGATGAGACCCGCGGCACCGCCGAGACCGCCGGTCCGGGCACCCAGCGCGTACGCACCCGGGAATGGCTGGTCGATCCTGGAGTGGAGATCCCCGCCGAGACCACCGCCATCCACGGCATCTCCACCGAATACGCCCAGGCCAACGGTCAGCCGGCCGCTGAGGCGGTCGCCCAGATCACCACCGCGCTGGCCCAGGAGTTCGCCGCCGGCAGCGCCGTGGTGGTGATGAACGCCCCTTATGACTTCACCGTGCTCCAGCAGGAGGCGCTTCGCCATGGGGTCGAATTCACCGAGCCGGTCGGGGTCATCGACCCGCTGGTGATCGACAAACAGGTGGACAAGTACCGTCGTGGCAAGCGCACGCTGAGCCAGATGTGCCTGCACTACGAGGTCGAGCTCGACGCCGCCCACTCCGCGACCCCGGATGCCTGGGCTGCCGTGGAGGTGGCCTGCGCGCAGGCGGAGCGATTCCCGCAGCTGCAGATCCCGGCCCCCGAGCTGCACCGGCTCCAGGCCGGATGGAAGGTCGGGCAGTCGGCGGACCTGCAGGAGTACCTGCGCCGCACCCGCCCCGACGCTGTGGTCAGCCCGGCATGGCCGGTGTGAACGCCAGCCGGAACCCGGTGTGACCCAGCGAGCTGTCTACCGAGGAGGAGGTGCGCGCTGAGGTGCGGTAGCGCCGGCAGTAGGAGCTGTGGCACAGATAGGAGCCTCCGCGCATCACCGGGTCCGCTCCCCTCCGCGCAGTCCCCGACGCCTCGATATGGCCAGGCGTGAACGCCGAGGCGGTCCACTCCCAGACGTTGCCGGTGGTGTTGTAGAGCCCATACCCGTTGGGCTCGAAGGACTGCGCGGGGCGGGTGCCCATCTCCCGGGGCACCCCGTCCGGGAACTCCCCCGGGAAGATGTTCATCCGGCGCCGCCCCTCGGGATCCCGGACCGACCCCCAGGGGTAGGGCTGCTGGTGAAGCCCGCCGCGGGCGGCATACTCCCATTCGGTCTCACTGGGCAGCCGGGCACCGACCCAGCGGGCGTAGGCTTCGGCGTCGCGCTGGGACACCTGTGTCACCGGGTGGTCCTCCCGATCGAGGGCTGTGGACCCGGGCCCTTCGGGGGCGAACCACGCGGCGCCGGGCACCTGGCGCCACCACGGTGTGGAGGGCTCCGGGGCCGCGGCCGTCCTGCGCAACTCTGACGTGAGCAGTCCCTGGAAGACCAGAGAGTCTCCGTGCCGCTCGGCGTCGGTGAGATGACCGGTGGCGTGGACGAACCGGGCGAAATCCGCCACGGTCACGGTGCTGGGGCTGATCGCGAAGGCATCCACTCGGGCTGCCCGGACCGGGCCTTCCCCATCATCCGGGTAGGCCTGTGAGTCCTCGCTGCCCATGTGGAACTCATCTGCGGAGAACCCGATCATCGACAGCTGGGACCCGGCAGCGGCGGCCAGCTCAGCCACCAGCGCGGACTTCGCGGCTGGGTCGACGAGGGCGGGTGGCGGCGTCGTCGTCGGGATGTTTCTGGTCGTCTCGGGGCGCCTCGGACCGCAACAGGATGCTGGGCCGGGTCGGTCCTGTGCCTCGGTCATCCTGCTCCCCCGCCTGTCTCCTGATGGTCGCTGCGCGCCTGCCGAGTTCCGCGGAATGCCGCGGAAGGTGACCTGTAGCCTGTCAGGGCGCGCCAGCTGCACGTCTGCGCGCATCACACCCGTTTCAGTGCTCATCACGAAGGAGGGACACACTATGTCTGACGACCAGAACATCTCACACCACACCGGAACAGTGTCCCCGCCGGAGCACTCCTCCACAGTCTCACCACCGAGCCCCGTCTCGCCACCACACACCGACTCACCGCCGAACATCGTCGTCATCCAGGCTGATCAGATGGCCGCGCAGGCGCTCGGCGCCTATGGGGACGCGGCGGCCAAGACGCCGCACATGGATTCACTGGCAGAAGAGGGCGCCGTCTTCGACCGGGCCTACTGCAACTCGCCGCTGTGCGCGCCGTCGCGCGCCTCCATGATGACCGGCGTGATGCCCTCCGCGCTGGGCTGCTTCGACAACGGAGATGACTTTCCCTCCTCGGTGCCGACCTTCGCGCACCGGCTGCGCCACGCCGGCTATCACACCGCTCTGGTGGGCCGGATGCACTTCGTCGGCGCGGACCAGCACCACGGGTTCGAAGAGAGGCTGACCACCGACGTCTACCCCGCTGACCTGGACATGGTCCCGGACTGGACGCTGCCGCTGGAGCAGAAGCTGCAGTGGTACCACGACGCCGACGCCGTGTTCACCGCCGGAGTCTCGCAGGCCTCGGTCCAGCAGGACTTCGACGACGAGGTCGGCTTCCGCACGCTGCGTCACCTCACGACCGGGTCCGCGCGAACCAGTCCGCCGCCGCGGCCGGGAAGGAGCCCCAGCCGTTCCTCATGGTCAGCAGCTTCATCCACCCGCATGACCCCTACGAGCCGCCGCGGGAACACTGGGACCGGTTTGCCGAGGGTGAGATCCCCGACCCGGCGCACCCCCAGGTGCCCGACGCCGCTGAGGATCCGCACAGCCATCGGCTGCGCGCGATGAGCGGATTCGACACGCGCTACCCGGAGCTCGACCAGGTCCGCAACGCCCGCCGGGCCTACTACGCGGCGGTCAGCTACATCGATGACCACGTGGGTCGGATCCGCGAGCGCCTGGATTCTCTGGGGCTCGGTGAGAACACCGTGATCCTGGTGACCGCCGACCACGGAGACATGCTCGGCGAGCGGGGCCTCTGGTACAAGATGTCCCCCTATGAGCGGTCCTCGCGGGTGCCGCTGATCGCCCATGGGCCGGAGCATCTGGTGCCGAAGGGCCGTTATCAGACCCCGGTCTCGCTGCTGGATCTGATGCCTACACTGGTGGACCTGGCCGGAGCCCCGTCGCCGAAGGCTGCCGGGGACTCCGTCTTTGAGATCGCCAGGCGTGAGCAGACCGGCGAGATCGGGCCCAAGGACCGTCCGGTGATCATCGAGTACCTCGCGGAGGGCACCTACCGACCGCAGCTGAGCATCATCAGCGGGCAGTACAAGTACGTGATCTGCCCGGGCGACGTGGATCAGCTCTTCGACCTCGCCGCGGACCCCCATGAGCTGCACAATGCGGCCCGCGAGGACCACCATGCAGGCACCGTGGCGCGACTGCGCGGCGAGCTAGACTCCCGCTATGACATGGAGGCGCTGGAGGCCGGGATCCTGGAGAGTCAGGATCAGCGCCGGCTCGTCGCCGAAGCCCTGAGCATGGGGCGGAAACGGTCCTTCGACCACAACCCGGAGCCCGAGCAGCGCTATGTGCGCGGGGACTTCTGGGGCGCCCTGGAGTACGGCACGATCCGCGAGGGCGCCCGCTGAGCTGAGCTCCCGGCTCCCTGAGCTCCCGGCTCCCTGAGGTTCCGGCCTCCTGAGCTCCCTGGGCTTGCGGGGCTCCCTGGGCTGAGGCCTTCATCCCTGGGGCGCTAACGGGTGGAATGACCGCTGAATCTCGGTGCATTCCGCCCGTTGTCGCCCCAGGGATGGGGCAGGGCGGCGAGTCGGCGTTCGGTAAAGTTCGGTCTCATGCGCGCAATGGTGATGGATGAGATCGCAGGCCCCTTGGACGTCCGAGAGGTGCCCGACCCCACTCCCCCGGTGGGCGGGGTGGTCGTGGAGGTCCATGCCACCGGCCTGTGCGGGAGCGACTGGCACGCCTGGGCCGGACACGAGGAGCTCACCCTGCCCCATGTGCCCGGCCATGAGCTCGCCGGCGTCATCTCCGCGGTGGACTCCGGGGTGCAGCGCTGGTCGGTGGGTGACCGGGTGACGGTGCCCTTCGTGTGCGGCTGCGGCGCCTGCAACTGGTGCCGGAACGGCAACGCCCAGGTGTGCCCGAACCAGCAGCAGCCCGGCTTCACCCACGATGGATCCTTCGCGGAGCATGTGGCGCTGCATGCCGCGGACACCAACCTTGTCGCTATCCCGGAGGCCGTCTCCTTCGAGGCCGCGGCGGCGTTGGGTTGCCGCTTCGCCACCGCCTACCGGGCGCTGACCGTGCGTGCCGCGGTGCGCGCGGGGGAATGGGTCACCGTGGTGGGCGCCGGCGGGGTCGGGCTCAGCGCGGTGATGATCGCCAAGGCGCTCGGCGCCCAGGTGATCGCGGTGGACCGCAGTCCTGAGGCGCTACAGGCCGCGAAGGACCTTGGGGCCGATCACGTGATCCTCGCCGACGGGCGCGACGTGCCCGCCGCCGTCGGTGAGATCACCGGGGAAGGCAGCCACGTCTCAGTGGACGCCGTGGGCAGCGAACAGACCTGTGCGGCGGCGGTCCTGAGCCTGCGCCGGCGCGGCCGGCATGTCCAGATCGGGCTGCTGCCCACCGAGACCGGTCTCTCTCAGGTCCCGATGGCCCGCGCGATCGCCTGGGAGCTTGACCTGTTGGGAAGCCACGGCATGGCCGCCGCCGACTATCCCGGGATGCTGCGGCTGATCAGCAGCGGCGCGCTACGCCCGCAGGACCTCATCGAACGCGTGGTCGGGCTCGGAGAGGCAGCGGCCCTGTTGCCCGCCATGCAGCGGTCCGCGACCCCGGGGATGACGATGATCAACCCCAGGATCGCGTGATCACCCCTGAGCCCTCAGGGCCGACGCCTTAAACCTGAGTCTTCAACGCCTCAGTCTTCAGCACCTCAGTCTTCAGCGCCTGAATCCTCAGGGCTGCGCCTGCGCGGCGGCCTTCGCGGCGGAAGGCAGCGCATCCAGGATCCGGCCGATGGCGGCGTCGTCGTGGGCTGAGGACAGGAACCAGGCCTCGAACACGCTCGGCGGCAGGTAGACCCCGGCGTCGAGCATCGCGTGGAAGAACGGTCCGTAGCGGAAGGTCTCCTGGGCCTGGGCGTGGGCGTAGTTGTGCACCCCGGTGGCGGAGGTGCCGAAGGCCACGGAGAACAGCGAGCCGACCTTCTGCAGCGTGTGGTCCACTCCCGCCTCGGTCAGCGCGGCGGTGAGCGCATCGGCCACGATCAGGGCCTTCTGATCCACGTGCGCGTAGACCCCTGCGGTGGCGTGTTCCAGGGTGGCCACCCCGGCTGCCATCGCAACCGGGTTCCCCGAGAGCGTACCTGCGTGGTAGACCGGGCCGGTGGGCGCCAGGTGCTCCATGACCTCGCGTCGACCGGCCAGCGCGGCGGTGGGCAGTCCGCCGCCGATGACCTTGCCGAAGGTGAACAGGTCAGGCTCCCAGCCCTCGACCCGCCCGGAGGCACCCCAGTAGCCGGCCTCGGTGATCCGGAATCCGGTCATCACCTCGTCGAAGATCATCAGGGCCCCGTGGCGCTGGGTGATCTCGCGGATGAAGCTGTTGAAGCCTGCTTCCGGGACCACCACGCCCATGTTGGCCGGGGTGGCTTCGGTGATCACCGCGGCGATGTGCTCGCCGTGCTCGGCGAAGACGGCCTTCAATGCGGCGCGGTCGTTGTATTCCACCACGATGGTCTCGGAGGCCTGCGCCTCGGTGACCCCGGCGGAGCCCGGCAGGCCCAGCGTGGCCACCCCTGACCCGGCGGCGGCGAGCAGCCCGTCGGAGTGCCCGTGGTAGCAGCCAGCGAACTTCACCACAATGTTGCGCCCGGTGACCCCGCGGGCCAGCCGGATCGCGGTCATGGTGGCTTCGGTGCCGGTGGAGACCATCCGGATCATCTCCGCGCCGGGGACCCGACGCCGGACCAGCTCGGCGAGCCGCGCCTCGGAGGGGTGGGAGGTGCCGAAGCCGAGTCCGGCGTCCACCGCGTCGTGCACGGCTTTGATCACCGCAGGGTGCTTGTGCCCCAGCAGCGCTGGCCCCCAGGATCCGACCAGGTCCACGTACTGGGTGCCCTCGGCGTCGGTGAGGTAGGGCCCGTCGGCGGAGACCATGAACGCCGGGGTTCCGCCCACCGAGCCGAAGGCGCGGACCGGGGAGCTCACTCCCCCGGGCATGATCTCGCGGGCGGTGTCGAAGAGTTCCTGATTCGTGGTCATCGCGGAGCGGGTCCTTTCAGCTGACCGGCGGGAAGCCGGCGTCGGTGCGGGGTTCGTCAGTGGGTTCGCGCGTCGGCCGGTTCTCCGCCGGTGCGCTGGTCTCCGCCGGTGTCGCAGCCTCAGCTTCTGCCGGGGCCGCAGTCGTGTGCGGCTGGATCGGCGGGTGCACCGGGGTGTCCGCGCTGGGTGCCGCAGGCGCCCTGTGGGACGGGGGAAGCGGCGCCACCGGCGCCCGCGTGCTGCCAAGCTCCTCGCGAAGCCATCCGGCTACCTCGGCGGCGTAGTAGGTGAGCACGTTGGTCGCTCCCGCGCGGCGGATCGCGATCAGCGATTCGGTGATCACGGTGCGCCGGTCGATCCACCCGTTGGCGGCCGCAGCCTCGATCATCGCGTACTCCCCGGAGACCTGATAGGCCGAGACCGGGACGTCGCTGATCGCGGCGGTGTCCGAGAGGATGTCGAGGTAGGCGCTGGCCGGCTTGACCATCACCATGTCCGCTCCCTCGGCGAGGTCGAGCTCCACCTCGCGCAGCGCCTCGGTGCGGTTCGGGGCGTCCATCTGGTACTGCTTGCGGTCCCCGCTCAGCTGGGAGTCCACGGCCTCGCGGAACGGGCCGTAGAAGCCGGAGGCGTATTTCGCGGCGTAGGCGAGGATCGGCACGTGCTGGTGTCCGGCCTCGTCCAGGGCCTGCCGGATCACGGCGACCTGGCCGTCCATCATGCCCGAGGGTGCGACGACGTCGGCGCCCGCCTCGGCCTGGGCCACGCCCATCTCGGCGTAGACCTCCAGGGTGGCGTCGTTGTCCACCTCGCCGGCCTCGTCCACGAGACCGCAGTGCCCGTGATCGGTGAACTCGTCCAGGCACAGGTCGCTCATCACGACCAGGTCTTCGCCGACCCGGTCCTTCACGGCGCGGATGGAGCGGTTCAGGATGCCCTGCGGGTCCAAGCCGGAGCTGCCCTGGGCGTCGCGGTTAGCGGGGATGCCGAAGAGCATGATCCCGGCCAGGCCGAGGTCGCGGGCCTGCTCGGCGGCGTTGAGCAGCGAGGCTTCGGTGTGCTGGAAGACGCCGGGCATGGAGCTGATCGGCACCGGTTCGGTGAGGCCCTCGCGGACGAAGACCGGCAGGATCAGGTCGGCCGGGTGCAGCCGGGTCTCAGCCACCATCCGGCGCATGGCAGGGCTGCGGCGCAGCCGGCGTGGGCGCTGTTCGGGGAAACTCACGTGCTACTCCTGGTGATCAGGGGGACGGCGGTCGGTGCGCTCGAGCTGGCCTTCTCGGAAGGGCCGCGCTGAACGTGTCGCCGCCGCACAGTCTAGTTCTCAGCGACCCAGGGCGGCCATCACGGCGTCGGCGCTCGGCTCTGAGAGAACACCGGAGGCAGGGATGCCTCGGCGGGCGAGGGTCTTCGCGGTGGGCCGCCCGATGGCCAGCAGTCGGACCCGCTCCGGGAGCCCGAGGTCGGCGAGCCCGTCGGCCGCAGAGGAGCTGGTGACCAGCAGCACCGTGGGGTCTACATGGCTGAGCCGGTCGCGGCGCAGGTCGGCGGCGAGCTGGTCCAGGTCCAGGAGATCCTCACCCGCCGGCTGCGGCAGCAGTCGCCGTTGCGGATCTCCAGCGACCAGAACCCCGCCCACCACCAGAGAGCTGGTCTCATAGGCGCTGACCCGGGTGACCTGCCAACCGGTGTCACTCAGGCCTTCGCGGAGCTCGGACCGGGCCTGGGCCGACTGTGGCAGCAGCAGCCCACCGTCCTGCCCCGGAGACGGCTCGGGGAACTCCTGGATCATCCCGGCGGCGCTGCTCTCGAGCTGCGGCATCCACGGGTCGGTGATGCCGGTATGTGTGCGCAGCACCCGGGCGGTGCCGGGACCGACGACGCCGACGCGCGTCTGCGCAGGCAGGGTCCCGTCCCAGCCCAGCTTCACCAGAGCCCGGACGGTGTTGGCGCTGGTGAACAGCACCCAGGAGAAGTCGCCGCGGGAAAGCCGGCCGAGCGCCGTGTTCAGCTCGGTGGTGTCCTCAGGGAGTCGCTGCTCGGTGACCGGGAGGAACCGGACCTGGAGCCCGACCGCGCGCAGACCTGCCTCCAACGGGCCCGTCTGTGCGGGGTCTCGAGTCAGGGCGATTCGCATGATGCCAGCTTACCGAGAAGAGTCCGAGGACAATGATGCCCAAGAGTGTGAACCACGTGCCGTGCAGCGACCACGCGCGCGAGGAGACTTCAGAGGACGCATGACTCGAAAGGGACTTCCCATGACAGCAGAACCGATACTCGTCTCCGGCGCGACAGGCAATGTCGGCCGTGCCGTGGTCGAGCGTCTTCTGGAGGCAGGTGTTCGGGTGCGGGCTGCGGGAAGAACCGTGGAGTCGGTCCAGGCGGCATTCGGCGACAGGGTCGAGGCAGTGGCCCTGGACTTCACGGACAAAGCCACGTGGCGCGGTGCCTTCACCGGGGTGCGACGGATGTTCTTGCTGCGACCGCCACAGCTGGGAAGACCGAAGACACAGATGATTCCCACGCTCGAACACGCTCGCGAACTTGGCCTCTCGCAGATCGTGTTCCTGTCCCTGCAGGGGGCGGAACGGAACCCGGTGGTGCCTCATGCTGAGATCGAGAGGTGGTTGAGGGCCTCAGGAGCGTCCTGGACGTTCGTGCGGGCTTCCTTCTTCCATCAGAATCTCTCAACCACCCACGTCTCAGACATCCGCGACCGTGATGAGATCATGGTTCCGGCCGGGCACGGGAGAACCTCCTTCGTCGACGCTGAGGACGTCGGCGCAGTCGCGGCCGCCGCACTTCTCAGTCCGGCGGAGCATAAAGACTTGGCATGGACGATCACCGGAGATGAGGCGCTGAGCTACAGCCAGGTCGCCGATATCCTCACGGCGGAGCTCGGCAGACCGGTGCGATACACCCGGCCCGGAGCTCTGCGTTACGGCCTCCATGCCCGAAAGCGACTGGGCATGCCCTGGGGCATGGTGTGCGTGACCATCGCGATCTACACCGCCGCTCGTCTCGGCCAAGCTGCCGGCATCAGTGCAGATCTTGCCCAGGTGCTGGGCCGAGCCCCCAGGAGCTTCGCTGAGTTCGCTCACCGCCACCGAGGAGTGTGGGATCCCACGCTTTAGGCGTCCACCACGTGCTTGAGCAGCCCGAAGTCCTCGGCGAGCAGCTGCTCCGCGACCTGAGTCCCGAGCTGGATCGCACGGTCCACCGAGACCCGACGGTCCGCCCCGGCCTCGATCGAGATCTCCGCTCCGGCGCGCTGCGTCCTGGTCCCGTCTGGAGCGCAGATCACCGAGTCCAGGCGCAGGGTGGCACCGCCGTCGGGGTTGTCGTCATAGCGGGCGAGTCCGCCGATCGGTGCTGAGCAGCCGGCGTTGAGCCGGGCCAGCAGCCCCCGTTCCGCTGAGGTCTCCAGCCGGGCGGGAATGTCGTCGTAGAGCGCCAGCGCCATGCCCAGCGGCGCGGTGGGCTCGGCGTCCTCGGCGCGGACCTCCACGGCCAGGGCACCCTGGCCGGGGGCGGGCAGCATCACCTCAGTGGGGATCAGCTCAGCGATGTGATGCTCCAGGCCGAGTCGCTTCAGGCCGGCACCGGCGAGCACGACGGCGTCCAGGTCACCTCGTGCGGCATTCGGCGCCTGCGGCGAGGCCTCGGCAGCAGACCCGTGCCCGCGGACCCGGGCCAGCCGGGTGCCCACGTTGCCGCGGATGTCCACAACCTCAAGATCAGGCCGTGCCGCGCGCAGCTGGGCTGCGCGGCGCGGGGACCCGGTGCCCACCTTCGCGCCCTGCGGCAGCTGCGCAAGAGGCACATCATCAGCAGAGCACAGCGCGTCGCGCACGTCTTCCCGGGAGGGCACCGAGGCGATCGCGAGCCCCTCGAGGTCCTTGGCGGGCAGGTCCTTGAGCGAGTGCACCGCCACGTCGCAGGTCTTGTCGAACAGCGCCTGGCGCAGCGCGGAGGCGAAGACCCCGGTGCCGCCCATCTGCGCGAGCGGTCCGGTGAGGATGTCACCCTCGGTCTTCACCGTGATCAGCTCGTAGCCGGCATCGGCGTGGGAGGCGAGCGCTTCCGCCGCCGTCGTCGTCTGGGTCAGTGCGAGCTTGCTGCCGCGGGTGCCTACGGTGAATGTCGCCATCTAGCTCCTCTGGACGTCCTTGCGGAAGCGGGTGCAGTTGCAGGGTCCGCAGATGCCGGACCACTTGCCGGGCACGACCTGCTCGCCGAAGCCCACGGGCTCGCCGTTGACGCCTTGGAGGTACTCGCTGAGCACATCGACGAGTCCGGAGACGAACTTCTCCTGGATGCCCGGGGTCGCGGCACGGTGGTAGGCCAGGCCGAGCTCCGCGGCGGTGTCCTTGGCCTCGGTGTCGAGGTCCCAGAGCACCTCCATGTGGTCGGAGACGAAGCCGATGGGCATCACCACCACACCGGCGACGCCGGCCTCGGCATCTTCGGTGAGGGCGTCGTTGATGTCGGGCTCCAGCCAGGGGGTCTTCGGGCTGCCGGAGCGGGACTGGAAGGTCAGTGAGTGTTCCAGACCCTCGGCCTCAGGGACGCTGGCCATCAGGTGGCGGGCGACGGCGAGGTGCTCGGCCGAGTAGACGTCGGTGCCGTATTCCTCGATCACCCGGTCCGGGCCCATGGCCTCGGCGTTGCGGCTGGGGATGGAGTGAGTGACGAAGACGATCTTCGGCTGCGCCTCGGCCTTGCCGGCCTGCTCCAGCTGCGCCCGGACGTCGGCGATGCCCGCGGCCAGGGCGTCCTTGAACGGGTCGATGAACGCCTTGTCCATGAAGAACTGGCGGACCTTCACCACACTCATCTCCTCGCGCAGCCCGGTCTCGTCCAGGGTCAGCGAGAAGTCCTCGCGGTACTGCCCGCAGGAGGAGTAGCCGTTGTACGCGGAGGTGACCAGCGCCAGGATCCGGCGGTGTCCGGCGGCGTGCATCTCGCGGAAGGTCTCGGTGAAGAAGGGGTTCCAGTTGCGGTTGCCCCAGTACATCGGGATGTCCAGCTGGCGGGCGGCGACCTCGGCCTCCAGTGCGGCCTTGAGGTCCCGGTTCTGCTCGTTGATCGGGCTGATCCCGCCGTTGGCGCGGTAGTGGGTGGCGACCTCTTCGAGCCGCTCATCCGGGATCCCGCGACCGCGGGTCACGTTGCGCAGGAACGGGAGCACGTCGTCCTGACCCTCGGGACCGCCGAAGGAGGCGAGCAGGATCGCGTCATAGTTGCCCGGCTCGTCCTTGGTGGAGCCCTCCGCGTAGTCCACCGGCAGCGGGGCCGGGACCTCGGCGGCCTCGGGCGAGGTCTCGGTGCCCGGGGTGGGTGTGGTCTGAGAGGAGTCCGCCACTGCCGAGGCGGCCTGCTCCTCGGTGGGGTGATCGGAGGTCTCGGTCGGGTGGGCCGGGCCGGTGTTCTCGGCCGACTCGGTGTTGTCTGGGGTGATCGTCACAGCAGGACCTCAGCGATCTCCGACGCGGCCTTCAGGCGGCGGCCGGTATAGAAGGGAATTTCGTCACGCACGTGATAGCGGGTCTCGGACTCGCGCAGCTTGCGCATCATGTCCACCAGGTCGGTGAGCTTCGGCGCCTCCAGCGCGAGCAGCCACTCCCAGTCGTTCAGCGCGAACGCGGAGGTGGTGTTGGCCAGCACCGAGGGGAACTCCTGGCCGAGCAGGCCGTGCTCGCGCAGCATCTTTCCGCGCTTGGCCGGGTCCAGCAGGTACCAGTCATAGGAGCGGTTGAACGGGTAGATGACCAGCCAGTCCTCCGGGGGCACCCCGAGGGCGTAGGCCGGGACGTGGCTGCGGGCGAACTCGGCGGTGCGGTGCACGCCCATCGCGGAGAACGCGATCCGGGTCTGGGAGAACATCGCGGTGCGGCGGATGCGGCGCACCGCTGCCTGCAGGTCCTCGGCGGAGGGACCGGTGACCCAGGTGAGGATGTCGGCCTCATCGCGCATGGCGGAGACGTCGTAGGTGCCGCGGAAGCTGACCTCTTGATCGGCGAACGTTCCGGCGAGCTCATCGAACTCGACCTCCACGTCAGCGCCCTGCGGCGCGGATCCGGTCCGCGCGAAGACGGTGTAGAGGGTGAACCAGTCCTTGCCCGAGGTGTTGACCTCTTCGGGCGTGCGCTGAGCGTTGCTGCCGTAGCTCACAGATGCCTCCATCAGCATTGATCGTCCGTGCGGGGCCTAGGTGGTGATGTCCCGCATCCAGCTTATCGCCCGGCCTTCCACGGTTTTCTACATGACGTCGAAAAAAGTGACGGACCGCTCACGCAGGTATGACCGGTGTGGCGGGTTCAGCGAGAGGTGCGCAGGATCGTCACGGCGGCGGCCCGTGCGTCGGGCACCACCCGGGCCAGCCCGGTGCCTGCGAACCAGGCGCCGATCATGTGCAGCCCGGGCCGCCGCTCCCCCGAGGGCTGCACCGCGGTGGACTCCTGGGCCGACCCCGCGGCGGAGGCCTCGGCGAGGCGTTCACGCAGCGCGGTGATCCGCTCGGCGTGCCCGGCGGAGCTCTGCGGCAGCGCCTTGCGCCAGCGGATCACGCTGGCCTCGAGGATCTGGTCCGCGTCGATGGGGATCCCGAAGAGTGCGCCGATGTCGGCTGCGGCGGCGGCAAGCAGCTGCTCGTCGCTGGACTCCGCGCCCAGTGCCTCCTGATGCCGCGGCCCGACCCGTCCGTAGGACAGGCGCACCACGTGGTGGCCGGGCCCGTGCGCGTGGGTCACGGCGGTGTCCGCCCATTCCCATTTGGAGCTGATGTGCGTCATCGCCTTGGCTGCGATGTCTTGTACCTGCGGAGCCACCAGCACCCCGGTGCCGCGCGGGTGGTCATCAAGCTCCGGGGCGTCGAGGATCATCGAGACCAGGGCGACGCCGCGGTCCGGCGCGGCGGCCCCCTGCTTCAGCCCAGCGGCCCCGTGCTCACCGCCGGGGGCCTCCTTCGCACCGCCCGGGGCCTCCTGCGCTCCGCCGGGGGTCAGGCCGGTGAGGTCCAGTCCGCTCAGGTCGACCACGGACCCGACCAGCTGCACCGCGGCAGGGGCATCCAGGGCGAGGATCACATGATCCGGGCCCTCGTCGGCGATCAGCGCGGCCAGGTCGGTGACCTCGGTGTTGAGCCGGAGCTCCACGCCGAGCCGAAGCAGCTCCGCCTCCAGGGCGCCGACCAGGCGGTTGAGCCCGCCATGCAGCGAGTTCACCGCGGAGCCTGGCGGGGCCTTGGACTTCACCAGGGCCACGGCGCGGGCCAGCGAGCCCTCGCGCAGCATCGCCTCGAAGAGTCCGGGGGCGGCGTTGTTCATGTCCAGGTCATCCGGGTCGGCCGAATGCACCCCGGACACGATCGGGGTGACCAGCCGGTCCAGCACGGCCTGGCCCATCCGGTCCCGGACCACCTCGCCCAGCGTGATCTGCCCGGATCGGGCGGCGTCGGCCTGCACCCAGGACTCCATGGAGGCGGTGAGGTCCTCGGCGGCGCGGCGCGCCTCCGCCTCGCCCAGAATCGCCACCACATCGGGGGCCATCGGATCGGCGGGGATGCCCAAGATCCCGGTGGCCGGCAGCGGGGCCGCCAGATCCGGCAGCTGCAGCCAGGCCGCAGAGTGCTGCGGAGCCACCACCTGTTCGTGGAGACCCAGCTCCTGCAGCAGCTTCGGCACCACCGGGGAGCGGGTCGCGAAGGCCTCTGCCCCGGCGTCGTAGGCGACCCCACCCATCTCGTGGGCACCGATCGCCCCGCCCAGCCGGTCTCCGGCCTCGTAGAGCGCCACCGTGGCACCGGCGCGGGCCAGGTCCCAGGCGGCGATCAGCCCGGCGATGCCTCCGCCGACCACGGCGACATGCGGCGGCCCGGCCGGTGAGCCCGTCGGTGAGCCCTCCGGCGCACCGGCGGCCGACCCGGCTGACTCGCCGGCGGAGGCACTGGAGGCCGCGCCCACCCGGGCGCTGACCTCAGCGCCGGCGGGGTCGCTCGAGGGGGCGTTGATCGGCGCGTTCATCCAGGCAGCGCTCAGTCCTCGTAGCCGATCTCGTGGATCAGGCTGACCACGCGGGTGAGCACCTCCGGGTCGGTCTCCGGGGGCACCCCGTGGCCGAGGTTGAGCACATGTCCGGCCGCACCGGAGCCGGCCGCGATGATCTCGCGGACATGCTTCTCCAGCGTGGGCCAGTCCGCTGGCAG